>NZ_BAABLF010000023.1:0-15872 GCF_039544205.1 Ferrimonas gelatinilytica
GCTGCCGGAAGGTGTAGAGATGGTAATGCCGGGTGACAACATCCAGATGGAAGTTACCCTGATCGCGCCGATCGCGATGGAAGAAGGCCTGCGTTTCGCTATCCGCGAGGGTGGCCGTACCGTAGGTGCTGGTGTTGTAGCGACCATCGTTGAGTAATCATCAGGCAGCGATTGGCTGTCGGATGGAGAAAAGGGTGCCTTGCGGCACCCTTTTTGCTGAACAAGTGTTCATCCCGCTTGTCAGCACCTGGCGGAATGAATAAAATCTAGGGCTACTTTTTTGCCGGTCGGCGGTCCTGGAATAGGGCGGTCCTTTTTTGCTGCCGGCGTGGACCAGACATTGGGCGAACTTTTCGCCTCAAGAGCACAGACTCGGATACGGGATTGTAGTAATGAGTACCAACACTGAACACCAAGGCAGCTCCATGGACACTCTGAAGTGGGGTCTGGTTGCAATCATTCTTGCGGCCGCCGTGGTTGGCAACCAATATTTCGATACGGTCTCTGTGCTGTATCGGGCGCTAGGCGTAGTCGTCGCGATTGCCGTAGCGCTGTTTATCGCTGCCTCGACTGAAAAAGGGAAGGCGGCGTGGGCTTTCGCCCAAGAATCCCGTCTTGAAGTGCGCAAGGTGGTCTGGCCGACGCGTCAAGAAACCATTCAGACCACGCTGATCGTACTGGCCGTCACGGCCCTGGTGGCTTTCGCCATCTGGCTGCTGGACATGGGCCTGGTATGGATCGTTAACCTGATCACTGGGGTATAACTTTAATGTCCGAACAACCGAAAATGCGTTGGTACGTGGTGCAGGCTTTTTCCGGTTTTGAGTCCCGTGTGGCTAAAACCCTGAAAGAGCACATTAAAATGCATGAGATGGAACAGTACTTCGGTGAAGTGCTGGTTCCGACCGAAGAGGTCGTAGAGATGCGTGCCGGCCAACGTCGAAAGAGCGAGCGCAAGTTCTTTCCTGGCTACGTCTTGGTGCAGATGGTCATGAATGACGAATCCTGGCATCTGGTTCGTAATACGCCTCGGGTGATGGGCTTTATCGGCGGAACCTCGGACCGTCCAGCCCCGATCTCCGAAAAGGAAGCCAACGCGATCCTGAACCGGTTGGAAGAGAGCGCGGAGTCTCCCCGTCACCGTACCCTGTTTGAACCTGGCGAGGTGGTGCGCGTTAATGATGGTCCGTTCGCCGACTTTAACGGTACCGTGGAAGAGGTCGATTACGAGAAGTCTCGCGTCAAGGTGTCTGTCATGATCTTTGGCCGCTCTACCCCGGTGGAGCTGGACTTCGGACAGGTTGAGAAGGCCTGATCAAAGTTTCGTCAATTAAGGTTTGTCGAGAGGCGGTGGATTTGTATATAATTCGCCGCCCCTTTTTTCCCGGGGAGTCTGGCTTTGTCAGACGCTTGAACCCAAATGAGGTAATTTACAATGGCTAAGAAAGTCCAAGCTTACATCAAGCTGCAAGTTGCAGCTGGTGCAGCTAACCCGTCTCCGCCGGTCGGTCCGGCGCTGGGTCAGCACGGTGTTAACATCATGGAATTCTGTAAGGCGTTTAACGCCCGTACAGACAAGCTCGAAAAAGGCCTGCCGATCCCGGTTGTCATCACCGTATACGCCGATCGCTCCTTCACTTTCGTGACCAAGACTCCGCCGGCCTCCGTTCTGCTGAAAAAAGCAGCGGGCATCAAGTCCGGCTCCGGTCGTCCGAATACCGAGAAGGTTGGCAAGGTAACCCTGGCTCAGGTGAAAGAGATCGCCGAGACCAAGGCTGCTGACATGACTGGTGCGGATGTCGATGCTATGGCTCGCTCCATCGCTGGTACTGCCCGTTCCATGGGCCTGGTAGTGGAGGACTAATATCATGGCAAAGATCTCTAAGCGTATGCGCGTTATCCGCGAGAAAGTTGATGCTACTCGCGAGTACGAAATCAATGAAGCCGTTTCCCTGCTCAAGGAGCTGGCTACTGCCAAGTTCGTTGAGTCCGTTGACGTTGCTGTTAACCTGGGTATCGACGCCCGTAAATCCGACCAAAACGTCCGTGGTGCTACTGTACTGCCGCACGGTACTGGTCGTGACGTGCGCGTTGCTGTCTTTACTCAAGGTGCCAACGCCGATGCCGCTAAAGAAGCCGGTGCCGACCTGATTGGGATGGATGAGCTGGCTGCCCAAGTGAAAGCTGGCGAAATGAACTTCGACGTGGTTATTGCCTCTCCTGATGCAATGCGCGTTGTTGGTCAGCTGGGTCAGATCCTGGGCCCGCGTGGCCTGATGCCGAACCCGAAGACCGGTACCGTGACTCCGAACGTTGCTGAAGCGGTTAAAAACGCCAAGGCGGGTCAGGTTCGCTACCGTAACGACAAAAACGGCATCATCCATACCACTATCGGTAAGGTTGATTTCGACGCTGACAAGCTGAAAGGCAACCTGGAAGCCCTGCTGGTGGCCCTGAAGAAGGCTAAGCCGGCTTCTGCCAAAGGTACTTTCGTTAAGAAAGTGACCATCTCCACCACCATGGGTGCAGGTGTTGCGGTTGACCAGGCTAGCCTGGAAGCCCAAGCTTAATAGCATTTACAGGGCGCAGGGTTGTCTGTATAATTTTGCGCCCTATAGGTCGAGGCTTGTTCTGCTTTAGCAGGGTGAGCTTTCGTCCGAGACCGTAGGTGAAAGTGGTCATTTTTGTGGCGCTTTCTTAATACAGCCTACGTAGACGGTGTTGGACCTAAAGAAGAATTCTCTTCTTCTGGAAACTCCCCACCGTGTTGGTTCCCCGTTAGGGGTTTTTAGTTTCTAGGCGTGAGCCTAGGTGGAATCCAGGAGTGAAAGCCCAATGGCACTAAACCTCGAAGGCAAGAAAGCAATTGTTGCTGAAGTCAACGAAGCTGCCAAAGGTGCTCTGTCTGCCGTCGTCGCTGATTCTCGCGGCGTAACCGTAGGCAGCATGACCGCTCTGCGTAAGCAAGCTCGTGAAGCTGGTGTTGTTATGCGCGTTGTGCGTAACACCCTGGCCAAGCGTGCTGTTGAAGGTACCGATTTCGAGTGCCTGAGCGACGCATTTGTTGGTCCGACTCTGATCGCCTTTTCCCAGGAACATCCTGGTGCCGCGGCTCGTCTGTTTAAAGACTTTGCCAAAGCCGAGAAAGCGTTTGAAGTCAAAGCACTGGCGTACGAAGGGGAGTTGATCCCTGCCGAGCAAATTGACCGTCTGGCGAAGCTGCCGACTTACGACGAAGCTATTGCACAGCTGATGATGACCATGAAGGAAGCATCTGCTGGCAAGCTGGTTCGTACTCTGGCTGCTCTGCGCGACCAAAAAGAAGAGCAAGCTGCCTAATTCAGGCTGCTGCTTAAACTTTTACAGTAAATTTTAGGATTGTTAGTAATGTCTATCACCAAAGACCAAATCATCGAAGCCGTAGCTGAAATGTCCGTAATGGACGTAGTTGAGCTGATCGAAGCTATGGAAGAGAAGTTCGGCGTTTCCGCCGCTGCTGCTGTTGTAGCTGGCGCTGGCGAAGCTGCTGCTGTTGAAGAAAAGACTGAGTTTGACGTTGTTCTGACCGACGCTGGCTCTAACAAAGTTGCTGCTATTAAAGCCGTTCGCGGCGCCACCGGCCTGGGCCTGAAAGAAGCCAAGGCTATGGTTGAGTCTGCTCCGGTTGCTATCAAAGAAGCCGTTGCCAAAGACGAAGCTGAAGGTCTGCAGAAGCAACTGGAAGAAGCCGGCTGTAAAGTTGAGCTTAAGTAAGCTATCTTCTAGCTTACACACCTGATTTCGGTCAGGTTGGGCTGGTGGTTAAAAAACCACCGGCCCTTTTGCGCTATAAGCGCTAGCAACCTCCTCCCGGAGGTTGCCACCTTTCTTGGAACGCGGGCCTGGCAGAGATTATTGGTTAGGTTCTTGCGAAAATAAGGGCGAAATCACTGCTTTGCAGCGATTTTCGAGTCTCCAATCACGAGCAGAGGAACCACATGGTTTACTCCGATTTCGAGAAAAAACGCATCCGCAAGGATTTTGGCAAGCGTCCTAAGGTCATCGATGTACCTTACCTGCTTTCTATCCAGCTGGACTCGTTCCAAAACTTCCTGATTCAGGATCCGGAAGGCGAGCGTGGCCTTGAAGCCGCATTCCGCAGTGTCTTTCCGATTAAAAGCTTCTCTGGTTACGCTGAACTGCAATATGTCAGCTACAAGCTTGGCGAGCCGGTATTTGACGTTAAAGAGTGTCAGATCCGCGGCGTAACTTATTCCGCTCCGCTGCGCGTAAAACTGCGCATGGTCTTGATGGACAAGGAAAACGGCGGCGCCGTTAAGGACATCAAGGAGCAGGAAGTCTACATGGGCGATATCCCGCTCATGACTGAAAACGGTACCTTTGTCATCAACGGTACCGAGCGTGTCATCGTTTCCCAGCTGCACCGCAGCCCGGGTGTGTTCTTCGACCACGACCGTGGTAAGACCCACTCTTCCGGGAAAGTGCTCTACAACGCACGTGTCATCCCTTACCGCGGCTCCTGGCTGGACTTCGAGTTCGATCCCAAGGACAACCTGTTTGTCCGTATCGACCGTCGTCGCAAGCTGCCCTCGTCCATTATTCTGCGCGCCCTGGGTTACTCCACCCAGGAGATCCTGGATATGTTCTTCGACAAGGTTGATTTCAGCCTGAAGAAGGACAAGCTGGTTATGGAATTGGTACCGGATCGTCTGCGTGGCGAGACAGCGGTATTCGACATCAAGGACAACGATGGCAATGTGCTGGTGGAAACCGGCCGTCGCATTACTGCCCGTCATATCCGTCAATTGGAGAAAGGCGGTGTCAGCCAACTGGAAGTGCCGGTTGAGTACCTGGTCGGCAAGACCGCTGCTCAGGACTACGTTGACGAGTCCACCGGTGAAATCGTGGTGGCGGCGAACCAAGAACTTTCCCTGGAAGATGTGGCCAAATTGTCCCAGGCCGGGATCAAGGTTTTCCAGACGTTGTACACCAACGAGCTGGATAATGGGCCCTACATGTCCACCACCTTGCGCGTGGACTCCACCAGTGACCGGATGGAAGCGCTGGTTGAGATCTACCGCATGATGCGTCCGGGCGAGCCGCCGACCCGCGATGCCGCCGAAGCGCTGTTCCAGAATCTGTTCTTCTCAGAGGAGCGGTATGATCTGTCGACCGTAGGTCGGATGAAGTTCAACCGCCGTCTCGGCCGTGCAGAGTCCACGGGTGCCGGGATCCTGGAGAAGGAAGACATCGTTGACGTAATGCGTAAGATCATCGAGATCCGCAACGGCAACGACGACGTCGATGATATCGATCACCTGGGTAACCGTCGTATTCGCTCGGTTGGTGAGATGGCCGAAAACCAGTTCCGCGTGGGTCTGGTTCGGGTTGAGCGCGCCGTGCGCGAACGTCTCTCTCTGGGCGATCTGGACAGTCTGATGCCTCAGGACCTGATCAACGCCAAGCCGATCTCGGCAGCGGTGAAAGAGTTCTTTGGTTCCTCCCAGCTGTCCCAGTTTATGGATCAGAACAACCCGCTTTCCGAAGTGACCCACAAGCGCCGGATCTCCGCGCTGGGCCCCGGCGGTCTGACCCGCGAGCGTGCCGGCTTCGAAGTTCGAGACGTGCACCCGACGCACTATGGCCGTCTGTGCCCAATCGAAACGCCTGAAGGTCCGAACATCGGTCTGATCAACTCCCTGGCGACTTTTGCCCGTACTAATGAGTACGGCTTCCTCGAGACCCCGTATCGTCGTGTCGATAACGGTCTTGTGACCGAAGAGGTCGAGTACCTCTCCGCCATCGAGGAGGGCAACTATGTCGTGGCCCAGGCCAATGCCCCGGTTGATGACAAAGGCATGCTGGTCGAAGAGCTGATCCCGGCCCGCCATAAAGGTGAGTCGACCTTCGTTTCTGCCGAGCAGGTCCAGTACATGGACGTCTCTCCGCAGCAGATCATCTCCGTTGCGGCGTCCCTGATCCCCTTCCTTGAGCACGATGATGCTAACCGGGCCCTGATGGGTGCCAACATGCAACGTCAGGCGGTGCCGACTCTGAAAGCGGACAAGCCGCTGGTGGGTACCGGTATTGAGCGTGCGGTTGCTGTCGACTCTGGCGTAACTGTCGTGGCCAAGCGTGGTGGTGTCGTCGATTATGTCGATGCGTCCCGTATTGTTGTTAAGGTGAACGAGTCCGAGCTCACTGCCGGTGAAGCCGGTATCGACATCTACAACCTGACTAAGTACACCCGTTCCAACCAGAACACCTGCATTAACCAGCGTCCGGTTTGTGCCATTGGTGAGCCGGTAACTCGCGGTGACGTTCTGGCCGATGGCCCGTCCACCGATCTGGGTGACCTGGCACTGGGTCAGAACTTACGCGTCGCGTTCATGACCTGGAACGGTTACAACTTCGAGGATTCCATCCTGCTGTCCGAGCGCGTGGTTCAGGAAGATCGCCTGACCACCATTCACATCCAGGAACTGTCCTGTATTGCTCGTGATACCAAGCTGGGGCCGGAGGAGATCACCGCAGATATCCCGAATGTGGGTGAGTCTGCGCTCTCCAAGCTGGATGAGTCCGGTATCGTCTACGTGGGTGCCGAGATGCAGCCGGGGGATATCCTGGTCGGTAAGGTAACGCCTAAGGGCGAGACCCAGTTGACTCCCGAGGAGAAGCTGCTGCGTGCCATCTTTGGTGAGAAGGCGTCCGATGTGAAGGACTCCTCTCTGCGTGTGCCGAACTCTGTGTACGGCACCGTGATCGACGTACAGGTCTTTACCCGCGATGGTGTGGAGAAGGACAAGCGTGCTGTCGATATCGAGAACATGCAACTGCGCGATGCCAAGAAGGACCTGACCGAAGAGTTCAGCATCCTTGAAAACGGCGTCTATAACCGTGCTCGCACTCTGCTGCTGGGTGCCGGCTTTACCGAAGCTCAGTTGGACAAGCTGGCCCGTGAAAAGTGGCTGGAACAGCCGCTGGACGACGAAGGCAAGCAGACCGAACTGGAGCAACTGGCCGACCAGTACGAAGAACTCAAAGCTGAGTTCGATAAGAAGTTTGAGAACAAGCGTCGCAAGATTACCCAAGGGGATGATCTGGCACCGGGTGTACTGAAGATCGTTAAGGTTTACCTGGCAGTAAAACGCCGTATCCAGCCGGGCGATAAGATGGCCGGTCGTCACGGGAACAAGGGTGTGATTTCCACCATCGTTCCTGTTGAGGACATGCCGCACGACGAGAACGGCGTGCCGGTGGACATCGTGCTCAACCCGCTGGGTGTACCTTCCCGAATGAACATCGGTCAGATCCTCGAGGTTCACATGGGGATGGCGGCCAAGGGGATTGGTGACAAGATCAACACCATGCTGGAAGAGCAGCGTAAGGTTGAGGAACTGCGTGGTTTCATGCAGAAAGCCTACGATCTTGGCAACAGCCAGCAGAAGGTCGATCTGTCTACCTTCTCCGATGCGGAAGTGAAGCGCCTTGCCAGTAACCTCAAGGGCGGTCTGCCGATGGCGACCCCGGCCTTTGACGGTGCTGTTGAGTCCGAAATCAAGGATATGCTGCGTTTGGCCGACCTGCCGGATTCGGGTCAGTTCACCCTGTACGATGGCCGTACCGGCAACGCTTTCGAGCGTCCGGTCACTGTCGGTTACATGTACATGCTGAAGCTGAACCACCTGGTGGACGACAAGATGCACGCCCGTTCCACTGGCTCCTACAGCCTGGTTACCCAGCAGCCGCTGGGTGGTAAGGCTCAGTTTGGTGGCCAGCGCTTCGGTGAGATGGAAGTGTGGGCCCTGCAGGCCTACGGCGCGGCCTACACCCTGCAGGAGATGCTCACCGTGAAGTCGGATGACGTAAACGGCCGGACCCAGATGTACAAGAACATCGTGGACGGCAATTACGCCATGCAGCCGGGTCTGCCGGAGTCCTTCAACGTTGTGTTGAAAGAGATCCGCTCCCTGGGCATCAACATCGAGTTGGATCAGGAATAACCGTCCGCCGCATTTTAATGCGGAAGGCTAACGGTCGTGTGCCCCACCTTGGGGTGGGGCACATGAATAGAAACCTCCTTGGGAGACGATCGTGAAAGACTTACTTCAGTTTCTAAAGAAACAGAATACGTCCGAAGAATTTAACGGCATCAAGATCGGTCTGGCCTCGCCGGACATGATCCGCAGCTGGTCTTTCGGCGAAGTGAAAAAGCCGGAGACCATCAACTACCGTACCTTCAAGCCGGAGCGTGACGGCCTGTTCTGTGCGCGCATCTTCGGTCCGGTGAAGGATTACGAGTGTCTGTGTGGCAAGTACAAGCGCCTCAAGCACCGTGGTGTGATCTGTGAGAAGTGCGGCGTTGAAGTGACTCAAACCAAAGTGCGTCGTGAGCGCATGGGTCACATTGAACTGGCTTCTCCGGTTGCACATATCTGGTTCCTGAAGTCCCTGCCGTCCCGTATCGGGCTGCTGCTGGACATGACCCTGCGTGATATCGAGCGCGTGCTCTACTTTGAGAGCTATGTGGTGATCGAGCCGGGCATGACTGCCCTGGAGCGCGGCCAGATGCTGACCGAGGAAGAGTACCTCGATGCACTGGAAGAGCATGGTGACGAGTTCGATGCCCGTATGGGTGCCGAAGCGGTTAAAGAGCTGCTCAAAGAGATCGATCTGGAAAGCGAAATCGCCCAGATGCGTGAAGAGCTGCCCCAGACCAACTCAGAAACTAAGCGCAAGAAGATCACCAAGCGACTTAAGTTGATGGAAGCATTCTACCACTCTGGTAACAAGCCTGAGTGGATGATCATGGGTGTCCTGCCAGTTCTGCCGCCGGACCTGCGTCCGCTGGTACCACTGGATGGCGGCCGCTTTGCGACCTCAGATCTGAACGATCTGTACCGCCGGGTGATCAACCGTAACAACCGTCTGAAGCGCCTGCTGGATCTGGCAGCCCCGGACATCATCGTGCGGAACGAAAAGCGGATGCTGCAGGAATCTGTGGATGCGCTGTTGGATAACGGCCGTCGTGGCCGCGCCATTACTGGCTCCAACCGTCGCCCGCTGAAGTCCCTGGCTGACATGATTAAAGGTAAGCAGGGTCGCTTCCGTCAGAACCTTCTGGGTAAGCGCGTCGACTACTCCGGCCGTTCCGTGATCACTGTGGGTCCGACTCTGCGTCTGCACCAGTGTGGTCTGCCGAAGAAGATGGCCCTGGAGCTGTTCAAGCCTTTCATCTACGGCAAGCTGGAAGCCCGTGGTCTGGCGACCACCATCAAGGCTGCCAAGAAGATGGTTGAGCGTGAAGTGGCCGAGGTCTGGGACGTTCTGGACGAAGTGATCCGTGAACACCCGGTGATGCTGAATCGTGCACCGACCCTGCACCGTCTCGGTATCCAGGCGTTTGAGCCTGTCCTGATTGAAGGTAAGGCGATCCAGCTGCACCCGCTGGTGTGTGCCGCCTATAACGCTGACTTCGATGGTGACCAGATGGCGGTTCACGTACCGCTGACCCTGGAAGCACAGCTCGAAGCCCGTGCCCTGATGATGTCCACCAACAACATCCTGTCGCCGGCCTCCGGTGATCCGGTGATCACCCCGTCCCAGGACGTGGTGCTGGGTCTGTATTACATGACCCGGGAAAAGATCAACGCCAAGGGTGAGGGTATGGTGCTGGCCTCCGTGGCCGAGGCAGAAAAGGTGTACCGGACCGGTGATGCTGAACTGCACGCCCGCGTTAAAGTACGGATCAACGACAGCTGGAAGGATGAAGAGGGTAATCTGGTCGAAGAGACCAAGATCATCGACACCACCATCGGTCGTGCCATTCTCTCCATGATCCTGCCGAAGGGCCTTCCCTTCGAGATGATCAACCAGGACATGGGTAAGAAGCCGATCTCCAACGTGCTGAACCAGTGCTACCGGATCTGTGGTCTGAAAGACACCGTGATCTTCGCTGACCAACTGATGTACACCGGCTTTGCGTACGCCACCGTTTCCGGTACCTCCGTAGGTATCAACGACATGGTGATCCCGGATGCGAAGAAAGAGATCGTTGAGTCTGCCGAAGAAGAGGTGGCTGAGATCTCCGAGCAGTTCCAGGCAGGTCTTGTGACTGCCGGTGAACGCTACAACAAGGTTATCGACATCTGGGCCAGCGCCAACGAGAAAGTCTCCAAGGCGATGATGGATAACCTCTCCGTCGACACCGTGATCAATCGCGATGGCGAAGAGGAGGAGCAGAAATCCTTCAACAGCATCTACATGATGGCCGACTCCGGCGCGCGCGGTAGTGCTGCTCAGATCCGTCAGTTGGCCGGTATGCGTGGCTTGATGGCGAAGCCGGACGGCTCCATCATCGAGACCCCGATTGTGGCCAACTTCCGTGAAGGTCTGAACGTACTCCAGTACTTCATCTCCACCCACGGTGCTCGTAAGGGTCTGGCGGATACCGCTTTGAAGACCGCGAACTCCGGTTACCTGACCCGTCGTCTGGTTGACGTGTCTCAGGATCTGGTCGTGGTTGAAGCCGATTGTGGTAGCGAAGAGGGCCTGACCGTTAAGCCGCTGATCGAAGGTGGTGACGTGGTTGAGCCGCTGCGCGAGCGCGTGCTGGGCCGTGTTGTTGCTGTGGATGTGATCAAGCCTGGTACAGAAGATGAAGTGCTGATCCCGCGTAACACTCTGCTCGATGAGAAGTGGTGTGACGTGGTAGAGAGCAACTCCATCGATGAGATGGTGGTGCGCTCTGTGATCACCTGTAAGACCGACTTCGGTGTGTGTGCGAACTGCTATGGCCGTGATTTGGCCCGCGGTCACATGGTTGCCGAAGGCGAGTCCATCGGGGTTGTGGCGGCACAGTCCATTGGTGAGCCGGGTACCCAGCTTACCATGCGTACCTTCCACATTGGTGGTGCGGCTTCCCGTGCGTCTGCCGAGTCCAGCGTTCAGGTTAAGAACGCCGGCTCCCTGAAGCTGCACAACGAGAAGTACGTGATTAACGCCGATGGTAAGATCGTGGTGGTCTCCCGTTCTACCGAGCTGGCCGTTATTGACGAACTGGGCCGTGAGAAGGAGCGTTACAAGCTGCCTTACGGTGCGGTGCTGGAGCAGATGGAAGGCGGTGCCGTGAGCGCTGGCGATATCGTTGCCAATTGGGACCCCCACACTCACCCCATCATTACCGAGGTGGAAGGTCGCGTGAAGTTCGTCGATATGATCGACGGCGTCACCATGAAGAAGGAGACCGACGAGCTGACCGGTCTCTCCAGCATCGTGGTTCTCGACCCGGCTCAACGTCCTACTGCGGGTAAAGAGATGCGCCCGATGGTGAAGCTGGTGGATGCGTCCGGTAAGGACATCCTGATCCCGGGCACTGAAGTCGCGGCTCAGTACTTCCTGGGCGGTAACGCCATCGTGAACCTGGAAGACGGCGCCGAGGTGAAAGTGGGTGACGCGGTTGCGCGTATCCCGCAGGAATCCGGTGGTACTAAGGATATTACCGGTGGTCTGCCGCGGGTTGCTGACCTGTTTGAAGCCCGTAAGCCGAAAGAGCCGGCTATCCTGGCGGAAGTCACCGGGACCATCTCCTTCGGTAAAGAGACCAAGGGTAAGCGCCGTCTGGTGATTACCCCGCACGATGGGGCTCAGCCTTACGAGGAGATGATCCCGAAATGGCGTAACCTGAACGTCTTTGAGGGTGAGAAAGTTGAGAAGGGCGAAGTGATCGCGGACGGCCCGGAAGCGCCGCACGACATCCTCCGCTTGCGTGGCATCCACGCCGTGGCCAACTACATCGTCAACGAAGTGCAGGACGTTTACCGACTGCAGGGCGTTAAGATCAACGACAAGCACATCGAAGTGGTTATCCGCCAGATGCTGCGTAAGTGCATCATTGTCGACGGCGGTGACACCGAGTTCCTGCCCGGCGAGCAGGCTGAGGTGGCACGGGTCAACCAGGCGAACCGTAACCTGGAAGAGGGCAAGCGCCCGGCGACTTATGAGCGCGAGCTGTTGGGGATCACCAAGGCGTCCTTGGCGACCGAATCCTTCATCTCGGCGGCCTCCTTCCAGGAGACAACCCGCGTGCTGACCGATGCTGCCACTTACGGCAAGCGCGATGACCTGCGGGGCCTGAAGGAGAACGTGACTGTGGGTCGTCTGATCCCGGCGGGTACCGGTTACGCCTACCATCGTAAGCGTCAGCAGGAAGCCAAGTCCGAGGGTGCGCCAACGGTGACCGCATCCGAAGCAGAGCAAAATCTGGCGGATCTGCTCAACGCCTCCATTACTGACAAGCAGTAATCGAAGAAAGCACTTTAAAAAGGCACCTTCGGGTGCCTTTTTTGTTAAATCCTATCGCCAGCCCTGACGAACTTGCTCGTCAGGGCTGGCTAATTCTTGACACGTAACCTAGGGGTGCTTAAAATTTCGCGCCCCCCGTATGTGGGGGTAGATTTTTCGCACCTAAAACTGAGTTACTGAGTCGTTTTCAGTCAATCAGGAGTAATGAATGGCTACTGTTAATCAGCTGGTACGTAAGCCGCGTAAGGACAAGGTTCAAAAGACCAACGTTCCTGCTCTGGCCGCGTGCCCACAAAAGCGTGGTGTTTGTACTCGCGTATACACCACTACCCCGAAGAAGCCGAACTCTGCACTGCGTAAAGTGTGCCGAGTTCGTCTGACCAACGGTTTTGAAGTCACCTCCTACATCGGCGGTGAAGGTCACAACCTGCAAGAGCACTCCGTAGTGCTGATCCGCGGCGGTCGTGTAAAAGACCTCCCGGGTGTTCGCTACCACACCGTTCGCGGTGCACTGGATACCGCTGGCGTGAGCGATCGTCGTCAAGGTCGTTCCAAGTACGGTGCTAAGCGTCCTAAGTCTTAATGGTTCTCCGTTAAGTAAGGCCAAACCTTTTTAAATTGTTAAATCCTGTTTTGGATTAACCTGAAGATAATCGGAGAAATCCCATGCCAAGACGTCGCGTCGTAGGTCAACGTAAAATTCTGCCGGATCCTAAGTTCGGATCTGAGCTGCTGGCGAAATTCGTCAACGTAGTAATGCTGGACGGTAAGAAGTCCACTGCCGAGAAGATCATCTATGGTGGTCTGGAAGCTGCGTCTTCCAAGTCCGGCAAAGCAGAACTGGAAATTTTTGAAACTGCTCTGGATAACATTCGTCCGACCGTGGAAGTTAAGTCCCGCCGTGTAGGTGGCTCTACTTACCAGGTTCCGGTTGAAGTTCGTCCGGTGCGTCGTAACACCCTGGCCATGCGCTGGTTGGTGGAAGCGGCTCGTAAGCGTAGCGAAAAATCTATGGCTCTGCGCCTGGCAGGTGAACTGCTGGACGCGGCCGACAACAAAGGCACCGCGGTTAAGAAGCGTGAAGACGTTCACCGTATGGCCGAAGCGAACAAAGCGTTCGCTCATTACCGCTGGTAATGACCCCAAGGCGTGGCTCCTCGGAGCCGCGCCACTTTTGCGTTGTTTGTTGAACCAGGCAATGCAAACTCTGGAGCAATATCTGAAGCTTTTTGCCTCAGAAAGAGGAATTGATTGTGGCTCGTACGACCCCTATTGAGCGCTATCGCAATATTGGAATCTGTGCACACGTGGATGCGGGTAAGACCACCACCACTGAACGTGTACTGTTCTACACTGGCCTGTCACACAAGATCGGTGAAGTGCATGATGGCGCCGCCACCATGGACTGGATGGAGCAGGAGCAGGAGCGTGGTATCACCATCACCTCTGCTGCCACCACCACTTTCTGGCGCGGTATGGATGCTCAGTTTACCGAGCACCGTGTCAACATCATCGATACCCCCGGACACGTAGACTTCACCATTGAGGTGGAGCGCTCCTTACGTGTGCTGGATGGCGCTGTGGTAGTGTTCTGTGGTTCCTCCGGTGTTGAGCCGCAGTCAGAGACTGTATGGCGTCAAGCCGACAAATATCATGTCCCCCGCTTGGTGTTCGTCAATAAGATGGACCGAGCCGGCGCAGATTTCGATCGTGTCGTTGACCAAATCCGCAACCGTCTGGGTGCCACCTGCGTGCCTATCCAGATCAACGTGGGTGCCGAGGAGGAGTTCCGCGGCGTTATCGACCTGATCAAGATGAAATACATCAACTGGAACGAGGCCGATCAAGGCACCACGTTCACCTACCTGGATATCCCCGCGGAGTTGGCCGACAAGGCTGCCGAGATGCGAGAGGAACTGGTAGAAGCCGCCGCGGAAGCGAGCGACGAGTTGATGAATAAGTACCTGGATGAGGGCGAACTGTCCGAAGAAGAGATCAAGCAAGCTCTTCGTCAGCGTACTCTGAACAACGAGATTGTTCTGGCCACTTGTGGCTCAGCGTTTAAAAACAAAGGCGTTCAGGCTGTTCTCGACGCGGTGGTCGAGTACTTGCCCTCTCCGGTCGATGTACCGGCGATCAAGGGTGTGGATATGGACGACAATGAAACGTCCCGTTCTGCCGATGATGAAGCCCCGTTCTCAGCCCTGGCGTTTAAAATCGCCACCGACCCCTTTGTGGGCACCTTGACCTTTATGCGGGTCTACTCCGGGGTTGCTGAGACTGGCCAGGCGGTGTTCAACACCGTCAAGGGCAAGCGTGAGCGCTTTGGTCGTATGGTTCAGATGCACTCTAATGATCGTAAAGAGATCAAAGAGGTGCGTGCCGGCGATATCGCTGCTGCCATCGGCCTCAAAGATGTAACTACCGGTGATACGCTGTGCGATCCGGACCATAAAGTGGTCTTGGAGCGGATGGAGTTCCCGGAGCCGGTGATTCAGATCGCCGTTGAGCCGCGCACTAAAGCCGACCAAGAAAAAATGGGCATTGCCCTGGGCAAACTGGCCGCAGAAGACCCCTCCTTCCGCGTCGAAACGGATGACGAGTCCGGCCAGACCCTGATCTCTGGTATGGGTGAGTTGCATCTGGATATTATTGTCGACCGGATGAAGCGCGAGTTCAGCGTGGATTGTAACGTCGGCAAGCCTCAGGTGGCCTACCGCGAAACCATTCGTGGCACCACCGAGGTGGAAGGCAAGTTCGTACGCCAGTCTGGCGGTCGCGGCCAGTTTGGCCACGTCTGGCTGAAGCTGGAGCCCCGCGAATCGGGTACTGGATACGAATTCGTCAATGCAATTGTGGGCGGGGTGGTTCCGAAGGAATACATTCCGGCCGTAGATAAAGGTATCCAGGAGCAGATGGCGCAAGGTGTCCTCGCGGGCTTCCCTGTGCTTGACGTTAAGGTTACCTTGTTCGATGGTTCATTCCACGATGTGGACTCCAACGAAATGGCGTTTAAAATCGCCGCTTCCATGGGCTTCCGCAAAGGGGCTCTCGAGGCTTCCCCGGTGTTACTTGAACCGACCATGAAGGTTGAAGTAACGACGCCAGAAGACTGGATGGGGGATGTCGTTGGGGATCTGAACCGTCGACGTGGCGTGATTGAAGGAATGGATGACGGCGCTGCCGGTCTGAAAATCGTTCACGCCAAGGTGCCGCTGGCCGAAATGTTTGGCTATGCCACCGATTTGCGCTCTGCAACGCAGGGTCGTGCTTCCTACTCTATGGAGTTCAGTGAGTACGCCGAAGCGCCGCAGAACGTGGCGAAAGCCGTGATGGAAGCTCGTGGTTACTGATTGTCACTGAGCACAATCCATAATTCAGTTCGTTAACAGACTCGGTGCTTCGGGGCCGAGTCGCAAATTGAAAGGAAAGACGTCGTGTCTAAAGAAAAGTTTGAACGTACGAAACCGCACGTTAACGTTGGTACCATCGGCCACGTTGACCACGGTAAAACCACTCTGACCGCTGCGATCACCAACGTGCTGGCTAAGCACATGGGTGGTGAAGCC
>NZ_BAABLF010000024.1:0-32615 GCF_039544205.1 Ferrimonas gelatinilytica
CAAATTGTTAAAGAGCAGCCCGCTTGGGCTTGGCTTCGTTGCCGAAGCAGGAGGCGTATATTACGCTGTTCTCCGTGGTCGTCAAGGCCGTTTTTCAACTTTCCGCTCGACCGTCGAGGTTTTAACCAGTCGGGCCGAAACCCCTTTGGTGACGCCGCTTAGCCTCTCACTGAGTCGCTCGCTGTGCCCCGTCGACAGGGAGCGCATTATAGGGAGGGAATTCGTTTCCGCAAGAGGTTGTCGGTCGTTTTCTCTCGACCGCACAAACCCCCAGCAACTACCGGCTTATGTACAGAGTTATCCACACAACCGGGCCTATTTGTATCTAATAGAGACAAAATAAAGCGGCCACCCTTTCGGATGGCCGCTTTATTTTCTTTGCAGGGAGGAGAGATGAAATCCTATTAATGTGCAAAGCTCGGTGTGTCGCTGGACTAACAGCGGCTCACAAGGACTCAGTGAAGGTCCGGGTGATCACATCTTTTTGCTGCTCCAGGGTCAACGAGTTGAAGCGTACTGCGTATCCGGAAACACGAATGGTCAACTGAGCATTGTCTGACAGTACGTTGTAGTCGTCATTGCTGGCTTCGCCTTTCTCGATACGCTCACGGGCTTCCATGACTTTCAGCAGGGTCTCGCGCTTGAGTACGTTGACGTTCAGGTGCTGGCCACCTTCGCGTACCGGCGGAGCCTGGATGTTCACCTGACGCCCTTCGTACTCACCCAGTTCAGCCAGGGCAACAATCTGATCGGCTTCGTAGCCAGACTTGGCCGCCAGACAGCGAGCCTGCTGATTCTCCTCATCGATTAACCAGATGCTGTTAACCAGATCAGCATTGGACGATTGAGTAATTTGAATACCTTGAATCATGAGATACCTCTTTAAGCCTCATTTTGCACTGGGTGCGTGATTGATGTCACACACCCTAACAGCAGGCTCGGCAGCGCAACAGCGAAGCTTTGTCACCCTCGCATCAATCCTGCTCATGCGAAGGCCGATAGCGCTTTCAGCCCCTCAACGTCAGTACAGTGGCACCGCTGAATTCACGATCTTCTGGGCTGTCTGCACCAGTTCCTGGGTTAAGCGCTCCGCTGCCGGTGGCTGAATGCGTCCCTTCAGAGAAATCACGCCATAGTGCGCAGTGATCGGCTCCAGATCTGATACCTGCAGCACCCGCAAGGCGCCGGAAGTTAACTCCGTATGGACACTGGCCAGAGGTGTCAGAGCAAGAAGATCACTGTCGTACAGCGCCGCCTTTACGGTGAGAAACTGGTCGAAGCGGATCAGTCTGCGACCCGCGACCATGGGATCCAACTGCAGGCCATGGGTGTGGGCTTCGATAAATTCCGGCGGCAGATGGTGGGGCAGCGCCAGCGGATATTGCAACAGATCCGCCACAGTCACTTCCGGGCGGGCCAGCAGCGGGTGTTGAGCGTGGCAACAGAACACCGCAGGCATGGGCGCGAGCGGGGTGATCTCCAATGCTTCATGTTTATCCAGCCCGGTCGCGACAATCTCGTCGATGAAGTAGTTCAACTCGCCGGCTTCTAAGCGCGATAGGCTACGTCGCCAATGATCCACGCGAAGCTCCAGGTTGAGGGTGGGGTGCTGCCGAGTCAGTTCGCCGATGATGGGCCCAATCAACGTCTGCGCAGGGATGGGGCTGGCACCTAAGGCAAGCTCGCTCCACTCCCCCGATTGCATCAATTCGAGCTCCATGCTGAGTTGACGCACATCCCGAAGAATACGCTCTCCGTGGCGCAATACCGACTCACCATAGGGCGTGAGCTCTACCCCGCCACGCTGACGGTCTAAAAGCTTGGCATCCAGTAACTCTTCCATGCGTTGAATGCTTCTGCTCAGGCTTGGCTGGCTCAAGTGCAAGGCTTCCGCCGCTGCGCTGAAGCTCCCTTTCCGGCACAACATTAAAAAGTGTTTAAGGTGGCGGATCTCCATCGTACTCGTACGCATAAAAACGGTCTCATTCCATGATATTGGCTATTCCCTTAACGGCCTGAATCAGGCCGCGCGTCACTTGGCTTCCGAGCCAATCTATTCGCATTAAGGCCCCAATAAGCCAGATAAAATGGCGAAATTGCAAGATTTTTATATCTTTCACTGTCGAATTTCATTCCGTTGACCCATGCACCAAAAGCATATGGGCGACACTTATTTTGCATTGGCATTAGCCATTACATCTTTGCAACATGAGGAGGCGCCCACGCGCAAGCAAAAAAGACAGAGCTTGACCCTGCTGTCCGTGTTACCCCCGAGCCAACGGGTGGCGCACGAAGGGAATCAACCGAACTTTTCTCCAGGGAGTGTCGAACCAGACACAGAGGGTACTACCTTGAAATTAAAGCAGATCACACTGGTGACATTGGCCGCGCTGTACAGCGCTGCGGGTGCCAATGCATCAACCCAGTTAGACACAGGCAGTGAATTTCGCAATATCGAGATCACTGACCAAGTGCGCCTTTATAACGAAGCGATGCAGCAAGATCGCTCTCGCGGCGATTCCTCTGAAAATACCACCTCTCAGAACGCTTACGGCAGAAACATCCATCGCGCCATCGCCGTCAGCGCCGACGATAAAGTCCCCTTCCGTTTTCAGGATGGCCTGACCGGTGAGCAGACCTATATTATCGAACTGGCGGACAAGCCGGCGGCCCTTTACCAGGGTGGCATTGCTCACCTTCAGGCAACGGCGCCCCGTCAAAACAATACCCCCTACTCTCTCAACGCTCATAACGCTAACAAGCTGAACGTACAGAGCCAGGCCGTGCAGGCCTATACCGACTACCTGAACGTCAAGCAGGCTGACCTGCTCAGCCAGATCAGCGGCATCGTCGGCAGCAACCCCAAAGTACTGGGACAATATCGCCTCGCTTTCAACGGCATGGCCATCCGCATGACCCAGGATCAGGCCGCCAGCGTTGCCGAGCAGCCTGGCGTACGCAGTGTCACCCTGGAACAGATCCATCAACTGCACACCGATGTTGGCCCAGAGCATATCGGTGCTGACCAGTTCTGGAGCGGCAGCGTCGCTGGCACCGAATATCGCGGTGAAGGCATTGTCGTCGGGGTCCTGGATACCGGGATCAACACCGACCACCCCTCCTTCTCCGACACGCCAGCAGATGGCTACACCTTCACCAACCCCCTCGGCGAGGGGGTCTACCTGGGTGATTGTGAGAACGACGAGTTCGTCTCCATGTGTAATGACAAGCTGATCGGGGTGCGCTCCTACGAGGTGATCACGGACAGCTACTGGGACGCCGCCTTCCAGCCTGAGCAACCCTGGTGGAACATCACCGATCCCAAGCGTCCCGCCAACGGGGAAGATTACGATGGCCACGGCTCCCACACCGCCTCCACCGCCGCAGGTAATACGCTTTACGACGTCGACTATTTGGTCCCAGAATTTACCGAACAGTCCGACGGGCTCGCCACCGGCCTGAAACTCCCCATGGTGTCCGGCGTTGCCCCTCGAGCCAATGTGATCATGTACCAGGTGTGCTTCCCCGGTGACGGCAGCTACACCACCGAATACACCGGCTGCCCCGGCTCCGCTCTGATGGCGGGGATCGAAGACGCCATCGCCGATGGCGTTGATGTAATCAACTACTCTATCGGCACCACCTTCGGCGCCTTCCCCTGGGAGAGCCCCATCGAGATGGCTTTCCTGGCCGCCCGGGAAGCGGGGATCTCCGTTTCCGCCTCCGCCGGTAACTCCTACGATCCTGAATATGCAAGTCAAGCCCGTGGAGCCATCGACCACCTGTCGCCCTGGCTCACCTCCGTCGCCGCCACCACCCACGGCCGGGAATTCAAAGTCAATAAAGCCCTCACCAACGCCACCGGCGGCGATCAGGCGATGCCCGATATCAGCGGTGGCGGGATCACCGGCAGCTATACCGGGCCGCTGGTGGATGCCAAGGCCTACGGTTGGGAATACGAGAAGTGTAACGACGCCTTCCCGGCAGACTTTTTCGCGGTCGATCCTAGCGGTAATCCCTGGCCCGGCGACGTTGCACCTATTGTGATCTGTAAACGGGGCGACATCGCCCGAGTCGACAAGGCGGTCAATGTGGCGGCCGGCGGTGCCGGTGGCCTGATCCTGCGCAACGCCAGCTCGCGCGAAAGCATCAGCAACGACCCCTTTATGATCCCAGGGATCCACATTAGCCATGGCGATTATTCCGGCGATTCCAGTAACGGCTACTACGGTCTGGACGACTGGCTAAGAGCCGGAACCGGCCATACCATCACCATCTCCGACTCCGAGGTATATGTCGAGATGGGTTCCGCCAACTACGTCGCGGACTTCTCTTCCCGGGGCCCGAACCTGCAAGTGCCGGATGTGATGTCCCCCAACGTCGCCGCACCGGGCGTCAATATCTACGCAGCCTATGCTGACGAGATGCCCTTCTCTGCCTCGCCGCTGCCTGCGGATTTCTCGGCGATCAGTGGTACCTCCATGGCGGCCCCGCACGTTGCCGGTGCCATGGCATTGCTGCAACAGGCGAATCCCGACTGGACACCGGCGATGATCCAGTCCGCCCTGATGACCACCGCCTCCATCGAGGGAGTCACCCGCTCCAGGGATGGCAACCCTTATGACCCGGTCAACGCTGGTTATGATGATGCAGGCAGCGGCGTCATCAACGTGGCCCGGGCACAGAAGGCTGGCCTCTTGTTGGATGAAAGCGCCAGCAACTATCGTGCAGCGAATCCCCGCAATGGCGGCACTCCAAGCAACCTTAACGTTCCCTACCTCTTCAATATGAGCTGCGCCGGCAGTTGCACCTGGATGCGGACTTTCACCGCAACGGAAGACGGCACTTGGGATCTGAGCGCAGAGGCCATGCCCATCGAGGGGGCAGAGATGCTTTCCGTCGATGTTATGCCCAAGCAGATTAGCCTCAAGGCCGGTGAAACCCAATCCGTGGTGGTTTCTGCCGAGATCCTGGATGTCGAAGCCGTTGGCGTCGATAGCTCACAGATCGTCCTCCCAGGACGCATCACCTTGACGCCCCAGCAAAGTGACCTCTCTGAGCAACATCTCCCACTGAGCGTGCGCTACGAGGGTGATGGCCTGCCACTGGAGGTGGGAGGCCCGATTCATCGTAAACAGGGTCACCTGCTGACTCAGCCGATCCAGACCGATGATATCCAGTCCTTCAACTACCGCGTGAGCGGTATGGCCAAGGCGGTTCGTCATGAACTGATGCTCTCCCGCGCCGACACTCGCATCAACAATGACCGGAACACCACCGAGGAGGTAACAGCGGATCCCGGCAATGAGGTGATCTTCTTCGAGGTCCCCGAGGGCACCAAACGCCTTATTTTGGAGGTCGCCGAAGCGGACCCCATGGCATTTACGGCCCTTGATATGGGTATGGATGTCAACATGGACGGTCAAATCCAGTGGGCAGAGGAAGCGATCTGTTACTCCTGGACCGACATGGGGGACTTCTGTGCCATCAATGATCCTGCGCCTGGCACCTACTGGGCGGTGATCGGTAACTGGAAGTACGAATACTTAGATCCGGACAACGGTAAAGATCGCATTCTCGCCAGCCTGGCCATCATTCCCGATACCGATGGCGGCAACCTGACCGTCGAAGGTCCGGCGAGCACGGATGGCCTGGAGCCCTTCAGCCTGAAGCTGAACTACGACCTGCCCGAGGCGGAAGAGGGGGATCTTATCTATGGCGTCGTTGGCCTGGGCTCCGACGCCTACAACGACAGCAACCTGGGTGAGTTCACGGTCAAACTGCGCCATACGGGTGCCGACACTGAGATTACGGCCTCGCAAAGTGCGGCCAAGGCAGGTGACCTGATTGACTACCGCGTGTCACTGGCCCCCAACCTGCTCGGTGCCGAACGAGACTTCCGTCTCACTACGACACTGCCCAGCACCTTCACCCTCATTGAGGATAGCGTCACCTTGGGCTCTGTTGGCCTTCCGCAAGAGGCCCTGACGGTAGAAGGTAACACTCTGATCATCAGCGGTACCCAGGCATCCTCTCAGGACACGCCGCGTCATTACGTGTTCAGCACCAACGCCGATGACCCGATGTGTAAGGTACCTTACGGAGATGACCCAACCTTCTTTGACCTCAACGAAGCGGGCTACTACCCCTTAGGGATCAGTGGCTACTCCAACCAGGTGATGTACATACCGCTGAGCAGCAACGGCCTCCCGAACGTGCCCCTATACGGCAATGAACCGCGATACATGCGTGACTTCATCGCCTTCTCACCCTTTGGCTACGTCCAGTTCGACGAGTTGCGGGATCGGGGTAGCTACCACCTAGAGTTCAATGACAGCTTCCAATTCTCTCCCGACACCATGGTTGCCCCGTTGTGGCGTGGCGACATCATGATGCCCGATGAAGAATTCAGCCGGGAGCGTGAGCGATACATCAACGGTGTCTACGCTATCGTTACTGGCAAGCACTACGTCGTGCAGTGGGATGGCGGTGAGGAGTTCCGGCACCCTAAGATCGGCAGCACGCCAGATCAGGATGCCTACTACAACATCGAGGCGATCATCTCCACCGAGCTCAACTTCGAGCCCGGGGACTATGAGATGATCTACGCCTACGATGCCCTGGAATCGGCGAACAACAACTTGGGCTCTGTCGGGCTGCACGGTTTCTGGGGTGAGCGCGGTACCATGGGCCCATACAGCGGCTGGTACAACGACGGCTTTGCCTATAACGATGTGGACGAGAAGATCAGCGCCGGCACCGTAATCTGTGCGGATTATCGTGGCCCGGAGCAGTCCGCTGTCGAACTGAACTTCACCGTTCGCATCAACAGCGCTGCCACCGGTACCATCGGGGATGTGGTTGTCGAGAGCCACTACGATGACTCCGAACTGGTGACCGTCAGCCACAGCCTGAACGTTCCCGGCAACATCACCCTGGCTGCCCTGGCGGATCAGACGATGGAGGAGAACAGCACATTGGAAGGACTCTCGGTGATGTACCACGATCTGCGTGGCACCACCAACGGCATCGAAGTCAGCGGCGAGCACATCAGTGCCACCGTTCATGGTAACGAGTCCGGTGCCACCTTCGACATCACGCCGGAAGCCTACTGGTTCGGCACCACTGAGGTAACGGTCACTGTCTACGACATGGCCAACCCCAGTGACGCTGCCAGCACCAGCTTCATGCTGGAGGTGCTTTCCGATGGCGTCGAGGCCCCGGCCCCCGAGGTTGTGGAGCCGGAGTCCAAGAGCAGCAGCGGTTCACTGGGTTACCTGGCCCTACTGATGCTGGCCCTGACCGGATGGCGTCGTCGCCAGGCGTAACCCCGGTTCGTTAAAGGGTTAGAGACACCCAGAAATCCAAAGCCGCCCCGTTGGGCGGCTTTTTCGTGCCAGGACTCTGGATGACATGAGGGTTTGAGAGCAAAAAGCGATGCAGGCAGGGCGAGAGAAAAGAGGAACTGGCAATAAAAAACCGCTCTTTCGAGCGGTTTCTTGGTGGGCATGATGCCAAGAGTTAGCGCGGCATCGGCGGCAAGCCAATGGCGTCATACACCTTGGCCAGGGTCTTGGCAGCACGCTCGCGCGCATTCTCTGCGCCGGCCTTCATCACCTGATCGAGATACCCCTGATCGGCGCGGATCTCCGTGAAGCGGGCCTGCATCGGCTCGAGCATCGCGACCACGGATTCGGCGGTCGCCACTTTCAGGTGCCCATACATCTTGCCTTCGAACTCCGCCTCGATCTGGGCAAAGCTCTTACCTGAGGTCGCCGAGTAGATGCTCATCAGGTTAGACACACCGGCCTTATTATCGATGTCGAAGCGAACTACGGCCGGATCATCCGAGTCGGTCACCGCCTTCTTGAACTTCTTGGTGATCACCTTGGGATCTTCCAACAGGCCAATTCGGTTGTTGGCGTTGTCATCCGACTTGGACATCTTCTTGGTGGGATCCTGCAGGCTCATGACGCGGGCACCGGTTTCCGGAATGTGCGGTTCCGGAACAGTGAACACCTCGCCATAGAGGTTGTTAAAGCGGATCGCGATATCTCGGGAGAGCTCCAGATGCTGCTTCTGATCATTGCCAACCGGGACTTCGTTGGTCTGGTAAAGCAGGATATCCGCCGCCATCAGGACCGGGTAGCTGAACAATCCGGCGTTGATGTTGTTGGCATGGCGGGAGGACTTATCCTTGAACTGGGTCATCCGGTTGAGTTCACCCATCTGGGTGTAGCAGTTGAGGATCCAGCCCAGCTGGGTGTGCTCTTGAACATGAGACTGAACGAACACCGCGCTTTTAGCGGGATCGATCCCCACCGCCAGGTAGAGTGCCAGTGTATCCATGCAGGCGTTGCGCAAGGCTTCCGGGTCCTGACGAACGGTAATCGCATGCAGATCCACGATGCAGTACAAGGCGTCGTGGGTGTCCTGCAGGTTGACCCATTGACGCAGCGCGCCCATGTAGTTGCCCAGGGTCAGACCGCCCGACGGTTGGGCGCCACTTAAAACGACAGGTTTGCTCATTGGATCTCAGTCTCTGTTAACGCCGGCAGCAGGGCCAGCAGGTGGTCAAAGTTATCCAGCGCATGATCCGGATCCAGACTGCGAATGTCTAGCCCGTAGTTGTAGCCATAACTCATCCCCACGGTCGGACAACCCGCCGCTTTACCCGCCTCGATATCGTTACGGGAATCTCCCACCATCAGCATCTGCTCCGGCGACAGTGACCAGCTTGATAACAGGGTGTTCAGCGGCAAGGGATCGGGCTTTCGTCGGGAAAGGGAGTCGCCACCAAAACAATGCTCGAAGTAATCGGCCAGCCCGCACTGCTTTAGCAAACTCGGAAGGTAGCGAGCGGGTTTATTGGTTACCAGCGCCATTGAGTATCCGCGCCGTTTCAGCTGGGACAAGGTCTCGGCGACGCCTGGATAGAGCAGTTCAGGTCCAGCCTTGTGGCCCGCATAATGATGGTGAAAGCGATCTAAGGCCTGCTCCAGCAGTGATTCATCCAGGGTCGGATCCGGACGAATATCATCGGCCAAGGCCCGCCGCATTAACATCTCGGCCCCGTTGCCGATCCATCCCAGCGCCTTTTGAGGATCGCACGCCGGACGTCCAAGGTCGGTTAATGCCTGCCCCGCCGCGGCTGCCAGGCTCGGACCACTGTCGATCAGGGTGCCATCCAGGTCAAAGGCGATGGCTCGGACCTCTGACAGCGCCATCACGCACCGACCTTCGCCAATTCCGCACGCATCTGATCGATCACCTGGCCGTAATCGGGCTGGTTGAAGATGGCGGAGCCGGCAACAAACATGTCGGCGCCAGCGGCAGCGATCTCACCGATGTTGTCCACCTTGACGCCACCATCAACCTGCAGACGGATATCACGGCCACTGGCCTCGATGCGCTGCTTCACCGCCTTAATCTTCTCTAGCGTCGTCGGAATAAAAGATTGGCCACCAAATCCCGGATTGACCGACATCAGCAGGATCACATCCAACTTATCCATCACGTGATCCAGGTAGTGCAGCGGCGTTGCCGGATTCAATACCAGCCCCGCCCGGCAGCCTCCCTCTTTGATCAGTTGCAGGGTGCGATCAACATGCTCTGAAGCTTCGGGATGAAAGGTGATGATGGAGGCGCCGGCTTTGATAAAGTCGGGGATAATACGATCCACCGGTTTGACCATGAGGTGAACATCGATGGGGGCCTGAATCCCATAACGTCTCAGCGCCTGGCAGACCATGGGGCCAATCGTCAGGTTCGGTACATAGTGGTTATCCATCACGTCAAAATGCACCACGTCAGCACCCGCTTCGATAACCTGTGCAACCTCTTCACCCAAGCGGGCAAAGTCTGCGGATAATATCGAAGGACAGATCAAAGCTTGTTTCATTCCCGTCTCACTGTTAATTGGTTTAACTGCGTCGACATGTTAATCGTTTTGCGTTATCAGACCCAAATCGCTTTTTATGCTGCAGTTGTATTACTCACCCAAAACCCTCTACTGTAGCAAGTACCCCCCTAGGTCCTGACCCATTGACAGATTTGATATCGGGCATCGCCCATCATTTGGAAATAAAAGGGAAAAGGATGATGAAAAACGCAATCACTCGGACGCTCGGCTCTCTGTTCCTGTTGGCCAGCCTCTCTGCTGCCCCGGCGTACGCTGAAGGCACGGCCAATGTCGGCGTCGCCAGTGACTATCTGTGGCGCGGTGTCAGTCAAACAGACGGTAAACCCTCCATCTTTGGCGGTCTGGACTATGCCAGTGATGTCGGGATCTACGTTGGCACCTGGGTGTCCAACATCGACTTCGGCGACGATGCGACCTACGAATGGGATCTCTACGCTGGCTACAGCGGCGAAGCTGGAGACTTCAGCTACGATGTGGGCTACGTCTATTATGCCTACCCCAATGGAGACAGCCTGGATTTCGGTGAGGTCTATGCCGGCTTTGGTTGGAACTGGTTCGGCTTCAGCCTGGCCTACACCACCAATGAGGAAGCCGATGAGACCTATTTCGACAAAGGGCTCTACATAGAGGGAACCGCCGAGTGGGGTATCACCGACTCCCTGAGTCTTGGCTTTGCTGTCGGTAACTACTTTTTTGATTCCGACTCCCTGCTGGAAGACTACCTGAACTACAACATCTCTCTGAACAAGAGCACAGAGATGGGCGATTTCGCCTTCATGATCAGCGATACGGACGAAAGCGATGTTGATCCTGTCGTCCTAGTCTCCTGGACCCTGGGCTTCGATCTCTAAGCCCGAGCCCAAGCTGGCAACATCTGCATAGCGAAGCGCTAACCGCGCTGATATAATCGTCTCCTAGGTTGCCTGGGAGACGATTGTGTTCAGACTCAGCAAAAAGTGTGGGCTCGCGGCATTTATCGTGGTGCTGGGATTGTCCAGTATGAGCTGGCATCAGGCCCAGTGTGATGCCAAAGAGGTCTGTCTCGCCGACGATATCAACGTGAACTGGCGCCACTGGATTTTAGGCAGTGACAACAGCCAGTTTCATTTCGTTGATCTCCTTGAGCTGCTGTATCGCCCCTCTCGAGACTCATGGTCCGAATAGTGCTCAGCGTGCTCGCCGCGCTGTTTGGCGTACAGAGTGAAAGCAACCGTCGCCGGGATTTCCAGGCCTCCTCAGCAAAGCCCTTCATATTGACCGGTTTAGTCGTGATCGTGCTTTTTGTCCTCGCGCTGATCGGCGTGGTTCAGTGGGTTATTCCCAGGTAAAACCATTCAAGGCCGATAAAGCGCAAAGAGTTCATCCACCTTCTTTCGACCGCTGGCACTCTGGCTGATGGAGCGCGTCACCTTAAGCTGATCCAGTTCCGCCGCATGATAGAGCTTTCGTGCCAACGGCGTATCGTGGTTACTGATCAACACCGTTGCGCCACGTTGCTGTGCCGCATCCAAAGCGCAGTCCGCCAACAGGGCCTGATCATCGAGACTGAACCCCCCTGAAGCGTAACTGGTGAAATTGGCCGTGGTGGACAAAGGCAGATAGGGCGGATCACAGTATACGGCGTCGCCGGAACCGGCCCGGGCAAAGGATTCGGCGTAGCTTTCGCAATAGAACTCGGCACTCTGAGCTTTCTCAGCAAAGAACCACAGCTCCCTCTCCGGAAAGTAAGGCTTCTTGTAGGAGCCAAAGGGCACATTGAAGCCACCGGACTTGTTGTACCGGCACAACCCGTTATAGCCATAACGATTCAGATAGAGAAACAGTACCGCACGACCAAACTGCTCATGGGTCTGGTTAAATTCGCTGCGGATCCCGTAGTAGGTCGTCTTGTCATTATTGACATCCACAAACCATTTTCGCGCCTCCCGAATGTAGGCATCGGGGTCGGCCTTCAGGGTCAGGTAGAGTCCGATTAGGTCCGGATTGATGTCACTGAGTCGATAGCGCCTGTACTGGGTATTCAGAAATACCGATCCGGCACCGACAAAGGGTTCGACCAGGGTTTCGGAATCGGGCAATCGGGCAGCAATTTGGTCTGCCAGCTTATATTTGCCACCGGCCCACTTGAGAAAGGCTCTGGATTTGGTCATCTGCCAACCGTGTCTGCGAAAAGCAAGGAATCTACTTGTTTTATTGGAGAAGCTCAGTGAGTGGTTATCTCACCGGGCGGTGGTCGTCCCGACGTCAATCCCCACCAGCGCGATCAAACACGAGCAAGGAAGGCCCGCAGCTGAGGTTCAGAGACGCTTGAAACCACCTCGGCACGTCCAATCTCACGCGGGAGCACCAATCGGATCTGGCCATCAAGACTCTTCTTATCCCGGCGCATATGAGGCAAATACTCATCAGCACTCATCCCTTTGGGCCCACAGACAGGAAGGTCAAAAGCCAGCAGCAGCTGACGGATGCGAGCCACCTGCTCACCCGGCAACCAACCGAGCGCCTCGGAAAGCTGCGATGCCTGCATCATCCCCGCTGCTACGGCCTCACCATGCAGCCAGACTCCGTAGCCCTGCTCTGCTTCAATGGCGTGACCAAAGGTATGCCCCAGATTCAGCAGAGCACGAACCCCTTGCTCTCGCTCATCTTGAGCCACCACTTCCGCTTTAATCTCACAGCAACGACGGATCGCATAAGCCAGTGCCGCACTCTGCTGGGATTTCAATGCTAAGGCGTTGACCTCAAGCCAATGAAAAAATTTCGCATCCCACAGAACGCCGTATTTAATCACTTCCGCCATCCCCGCCGCGAACTCCCGCTCAGGAAGCGTCGACAGGGTAGAGGTATCCATCATTACCAGTACCGGCTGATGAAACGCGCCGATCATATTCTTCCCGAGAGGGTGATTAACCGCAGTCTTGCCGCCAACCGAGGAGTCCACCTGTGCCAGCAGCGTAGTGGGGATCTGTATGAAGTCCACCCCGCGCTGGTAGCAGGCGGCAGCGAAACCGGTCATGTCACCGATCACCCCACCACCAAGTGCCACTAGGGCGCAATCTCGTCCGAGATCCTGAGACAGGGCATGGGAAAAGATGCTATCCAGAGTCGCCAGCGTCTTGTGTTGTTCACCATCCGGCAGGATCAGCTCATCAACACGCTTACCGCCGGCTTCCAGCAGTCGACGTGTTGCTTGCAGATAAAGGGGGGCAACCACATCGTTGGTCACAACCAGCATGCGAGATGCCTTGAGGCGACGAATCCATTGTTCACCGCTGGAGAGCAGTCCGGGCGCAATAACGATAGGGTAACTGCGCTCGCCCAGCTGGACGTCGATCCTTTCCATGGTGCCCTCGCCGGGAAATTAGAATCCGAGCCGCTCTATGATTTCGTTAGCGACCACTTTTGCACTCTGCTCGTCGGTACGGACCACGATGTCCGACACCTCTTCATAGAGCGGGTTCCGCTCCTCGGCCAGCTTTTCCAGCACTTCACGGGGCTCATCCACCTGCAGGAGGGGACGACGTTTATCCCGTTGTGTCCGGGCAACCTGCTTATCGATAGTGGTTTCCAGATAGACCACGATTCCGCGGGCAGAGAGGCGATTACGAACCTCTTTGGAAATGACCGAGCCACCGCCTGTGGCCAGAACAATCCCCTGCTTTTCAGTCAGGTCTTCAATGACCCGCGCTTCGCGCTTGCGGAAGCCCTCTTCACCCTCAACATCAAACACCCAGGAGATATCAGCCCCACTGCGGGCTTCGATCTCGTGGTCTGAGTCAAAAAACTCCAGATGAAGCATTTGGGCCAGGTGTCTACCGATGGTGCTTTTGCCGGCGCCCATAGGGCCAACGAGAAAGATATTTCTTTTTTCAGCCATTTCTTTAGTCGAGTTAATAGAACACTACGCTAGCGACCACCATGATGGCGGAGGAAAATTACCCACTTTGACGCTAATTTTGGTGGCAGATTATCGCAGGGAAAGGCGCCGCAAAGCAATAGAGGGCGATGCAATGCACCGCCCTCTATTCAATTACAGCTTTTCGGTCACGATCTTGGGAGTGACGAAGATAAGAAGCTCTTTTTTCTCGGTGAAGTCGCTGGTGTTGCGGAAGAAGTAGCCCACGAAGGGGATATCTCCCAACACAGGGACCTTGGAGACTGTGTTGAGCTGTTGCTGCTGGAAGATGCCGCCAAGGACAATAGTCTCGCCATTGCGTGCCAACACCTGGGTCGAGATCCGCTGGGTATCGATGGCGGTCGCAGGGCCTGTCGCCGTCTGAACCGTTTCTCCGCGGGTATCCTGAGTTACGGTCAAGTCCAGCACAATGCGATTGTCCGGGGTGATTTGAGGTTTCACCGTCAAGCCCAGAACCGCCTTCTTAAACTCGACGGACGTTGCACCGCTGGAGGTGGACTGAACGAACGGGATCTCAACCCCCTGCTCAATGAAGGCAGTAAACTGGTTGGCCGTGGTCAAGCGGGGACTGGCAATGATCTCCCCCTTGTTTTCCCGCTCCAGCGCAGACAGCTCCAGATCTAGAAGAGTACCATCGCCGAGTTTGGCAACGTGGAAGGCGATACTTCCGGCAGGCTCTGAAACCGGGAGATTCACGTTCAGACGATCAGCCACATTAGGGGTATTGCCATTCGCTATCTCATCAGCGCCTTCGAGACGGCCAGAGAGTCCACGTCGTCCATCCTGATGGCTCACGCCCCAGCGGATCCCCAGCTCTTCATTGATGTTATCCCGAATGGTCACCATGCGAGACTCGATCACCACCTGCTTAATCGGGATATCCAACACCTCCACAAGACGATAGATATCTTCCAGTCGCTCGGCCGTATCCTGCACCAACAGCGTGTTAGTGCGCTCATCCACCGAGACACTGCCGCGATCAGACAACAGGGTGCCAGACTCTCCAGACAGCAGGTTCATGATATCGCCGGCCTTGGCGTAATTGATCTGGATGTACTCGGAGAACAGAGGTGCAACTTCCAGCTTCTCCTTCTGATCCCGCAGCTGCTGGTTTTCCTGTGCCGCTAACTCGTCACGGGGGGCGACCAGCAGGATGTTACCCTCGATACGCTTATCCAAACCGTTGATCTTGAGGATCATCTCCAACGCTTGGTCCCAAGGTACATCATCCAGGTGCAGGGTCAGGTTTCCGGATACTGAATCCGTCGTGACCAGGTTAAAGTCGTTGTGATCCGCAATTACCTGCAAGACTGTCCGGACGGGAATGTCCTGAAAGTTCATCGACAGCACGCTGCCGGAATAGCTCTCCTCGGGCTCTGCGGGCTGTTCAGGAGAAGAGATGGAAACAATGAAACGAGCCCCCTCCTGGCGGTAATCGTAATCGAAGCCCATACCGCCCATATCCAGGCGGATCAGGGAGTTGTTGCCGTCCCTGAAGGTTTCGAAACCCACCACCTGAGTATTGAAGTCTTCCACATTCACGACATAGAGCAGATCCTCGGGCAACTCCATGTTGTACAGGGTCACCACTAGGTCAGCGCCGACGCGTTCCATGTTGGCCGCTGCAGAGTTAGAGGAGAGGCCAAGGGTCAGTTCGCCCTGACCTTCCGAACCGCGATGAAAATTAATCTCCTCGATACGGTTCATGTAGGCGGACGCCCCTTCGACGGTACCACTGGTATCGTTCAGGACCAGGTAAAAGCGGTCCCCTTCGATTCGGGTGTGATAGGGGGCGATCTGATCCAGGTTGACCAGCACACCGAGGCCCTGCTCTTTCTCCTGAAACTGGATATCGGTAACCCCACGACTGTTGATTGGCACCGAATCTACCGCCAGAGCATGATCGCTGTCCGGGAAGCTCAGCTGTAACTGCGCCGGAGAGCTCGCGATCAATATTTCCGGCTCAGGCACTGCGCCGTCGAACTCGAACTCGATCTCCATCTGCTCACCGACCTGCCCCTGGTATCGCAACTCCGTCAGTTGGGCAGCCCAAGCGCTGTTGGCCATCAAACCGCAGATGGTCAGAACCAGTCCCCCGCGTGAAAACTGGTTTGTTACTCCCTGTAACCAATTAAATCCGTGCATTTTTTTGTCCCTTACTTGCTTATTTGCTTGCCATGGCGAGCTGCGTATCACGCGTGTGCCAACATCCCTTGGCATCGGGAATCCACTCTTCTACCACCATGGCCGAAGGGCCAATGTGCTTCACCTGACCGTGGAACAAACCGATGAAATCGCCCCGATCAACCTTATGCACAGCCCCATCACCGGACTGCAGTAGTGCCCAACTCTTGTCCTGCTCTTTCATTACCCCTTTGAGCATGAAGCTGTCCACGGCATACGCCTCGAGAGGCGTTTTCATGCGCTTAAGGTCGGGTTTGGGACAGTTGGGTTCATCGCCGAGGCCTCGCTCATCCACCTCCACCTTTTGATAACGAAAGGGGCTGCGGAGATCCGCGACCTCGTAAGGAACCGAAACAATTCTCGGTGCTGGTGTTGTGACCTCATTGAAGGGGACGGGCGTGGCCTCAACCTCTGCAACGTACTGACGCAGATCTCCCATGCCACCGCCGCAACCGGTCAACAACAATCCGAAATAGATGCAGATATGTCGCTTCACTTTTTCTTGCCCTCCTTAGCGTCGCCACCCTCCTCGGAGAAACGATACGTCTTGGCCATCACTGTCATCGCCAAGTCATCACCCTCGGGTTTCATCACGAAGTCGTGCAGGCTTACAATCCTTGGCAGTGCCGCGACACCGGCCGAGAAACGACCGAAATCGTGATAGCTACCCCTTATCTCCACTTCAATGGGCATCTCAACGTAAAACTCTTGACGGGACTCCGGCTGCCAGCTGAGGCTTTGGATCGCCAGTTCCGCATCCGTTGCCAGATAGGTCACCGAGTCAAGCAAACCGGGCATTTCATTCGCCGTCGGCAGCATCGCCAGCATCTCCTGGAACTGCTCCTTCATCTGTGCCAGTTGCTCCCGGTACTTCGGTAGATTCGCCGCCATCCTGTATTTGCGCTCAAACTCCTGCTTGAACGTCATCTCCTGCTGCTCCAGCCGTTCCAGGCCAGCCAGGCTGTCTTTTAACATCAGGAAATAGCCGAGTACCAGCGTCGCCACCAGCAGGATCAATGCGGTAATGATCTTGACCTCCTTGGGCCAAATACCGATATTTTCGATCTCCAACTCTTCCAATTTGAGATCCATCATCACTCTCCTTGCATCGCCAGCTGAGGCTCGATCTCACGGGGGCCATTACCCAGCGGCAGCACCTTGACGTCCAACTTAAAGGCGTGTTCCCTGGCATTGATGTTATCGGCAGCCACAATTTTATGGATGCGAGGCTCCGCCAGCCAATGCGCCGTCTCAACCCGACGCATCATGTTCGCCAGGTGATTGTTTGAGTCGCAATACCCCTCCATGGAGACATCGTGCCCCTTGACCTCCACACGGGTCAGGTAGACCCCAGGGACCATGACGCGAGCCAACTCATTCATCACCTGCACAGGCACGTGTCGCTGACGCTGCAAGGCCTGTATCACCTCGATACGCTTCAGCAAGAGCTGCTGTTGCTCTTTAATCCGCTGAATTTCAGCGATCTTCACGTCCAGCTCTTGGATCTCCTGCTGCAGGTAGGCATTGCGCTGCTGCTGTAGGTCGACCATCTCACCGATCACCAGATTGGCGACCAGAACCATTAAGGCACCTAGGGCGGCGACCCCGCCCAATATGGTCAGGTACTGTTTCTTGGCGCGTGCACGCTGTGCCTCGCGCCAGGGCAATAGGTTTATATGTGCCATGGTTCAAAGCTCCTCAGGGCCAGACCGCAGGCCACCATATAGCTGACGATTTCCGGCTCCACCCGTGCCTTGAGCTTGGCACTGGCCTTAAGACGACCGGAAAAAGGATCTGCAACATAAACGGGGATCTCAAGCTCAGTGCTGAGAACGGAGACCAAGCCTTCGATGCGGGCACTACCACCACAGAGGATTAAGGCTTCCACCTTTTCGTACTGACTGGCATTGATGAAGATTTGGAAGGTTCGGCGGATTTGTTGAATCAACTGAGTTTGGAATGGCCCCAGGACCTCAAAGACATAATTGCGAGGCAGTTCACCGGCAATTTTCGCCTGTTCCGCCTCTTCGTAGCTCATGCCGTAGTAGTTGAGAATCGATTGGGTGAATTGTTCGCCGCCAAACGCCTGCTCCCGGACAAAGGCCGTTTCTCCGTCAGCCACGATGGCGAAGGTACTCATACTGGCACCCAGATCCACCATCCCGACTACCTGGCCAAGGCCCGAATTCGGCAACTGTTCCGCCAGCAGCTTGAAACTGCGGCCAAGGGCATAGCCCTCAACATCAATGACCTTACTCTCCCAACCGGCAGCGTCGAGCGCCTCAACCCGGGAGTCAACGTTATCGCTGCGGCAGGCCGCCAGCAGGATTTCGACCTTTTTGGTGTCCTCGTTGGTTCGCAAACGTTCGAAGTCGATATTCACATCTTCAAGCGGATAAGGGATAAGGCTGTCGGCTTCAATCTCAATTTGAGCCTCAAGTTCCTCCTCAGACAACTCGGCGTCCATGAATATCACCTTGGTCATCACGGTCGAGCCGCTCACCGATGCCGCGCCATACTTGACCCCCTTGGGGAGCTGCGCTTTCAGTTTTCGCATCGCCAACGCCACTGATTCGGGATCCCGGATCTCCCGGTCAACCACCGAACCTTTAGCGAGCGGGACCTTAGCAACGCCCTCTAATTTGTAACCCCCGGGCGATTCAGACAGCAGCACCGCTTTGATTTCCGAGGTTCCGATATCAACACCCACCATGATGGGCTGCTTAGGTTTGAACCAATCTGTCAGCATTATCCCTGCCCGCTAGAAGCGAAATTTCCTACACAATTGGATCATACAATGAACCATTAACCTTCGCCAACACAACCACTTATTCGGCAAATTTAATGCACTAAACGTCATTGTTTTGGCGATTTTCTGGTGATCTTGAGTCGATATTTTGGCGACTTTAGGCCGATACCTTACCAAGGTATACTTGGCGGTCACTTAAACCTTTAGGAAAATAACTTACGTGAAGTGGTTAAAACGCCTGACAGCGATCGCACTGTTCCTGCTACTCCTCGGTGGCGCCGCCTTAGCAGGGCTTTATGCGTGGCTGGCACCCGACCTTCCGGATGTTGAAACGCTCAAGACGGTTCAACTGCAAACACCGATGCGAGTGTTCAGCGCAGACGGCAAACTGATCTCTCAGTTTGGCGAAAAGCGTCGTATCCCTGTCGAGATCCAGGAGGTGCCCAAACCACTTATTGAGGCGTTTTTGGCCACTGAGGATGCCCGCTTCTACGAACATAAGGGTGTGGACCCGGTCGGCCTCGTGCGCGCCGCGCTCGCTGTCGCGGTGTCAGGCAGTAAAGTTCAGGGCGCCAGCACCATCACCATGCAGGTCGCACGGAACTTCTTCCTGACCCGAGAGAAGTCCTATATCCGTAAAGTGCGGGAGATCATCCTGGCTCTCGAGATCGAGCGGGTATTGAGCAAAGACGAGATCCTTCAGCTCTACCTCAACCGAAGCTTTTTGGGTAACCGAGCCTATGGAATCGGTGCCGCCGCCCAGGTCTACTACGGTAAAGAGCTATCGGAGCTGACTCTGCCCGAGATGGCGATGATCGCCGGTCTGCCCCAGGCCCCTTCAACCCAGAACCCGATCCGCAACCCCAAAGCGGCAATGCAGCGGCGGAATACAGTGCTGTGGCGGATGAAAGATGCTGGCTACATCACCGAAGCTGAATACCAGGAGGCACGTCAGACGCCACTGACCGCCCGCTACCACGGTGCAGAGATCGAACTCTATGCCCCCTACCTGTCAGAGATGGTGCGCGACCATATGGTCGAAACCTATGGTGAAGAAGCCGCCTACACCCAGGGCTTTGATATCTACACCACCGCCAGCGCCACCACCCAGCAAGCCGCTCAACAGGCGCTGCTGGCCAACCTTTTTGCCTACGACACCCGCCACGGTTATCGCGGCCCGGAAGCCACACTGTGGTCAACGGACGGAGATTCTGCCTGGAGCGAGGCGAAGATCGTCGCCCACCTGAAAAATGTGCGTCGATACCGCGAGCTGTACCCCGCAGTGGTGATCGCCGTTGATGAGCAGGAAGCCCAGGTTCTCAATGCAGAGGGAGAGCGGCTGACTCTGACTTGGGAGGGGCTCAATTGGGCGCGCTCCTACATCAGTGATACCCGTCAAGGCCCGGCTCCCAAGCGCGCTTCAGATGTGGTCACCGCCGGTGATCAGGTCTGGATCCGGCGCCAGGAGGAGAATTGGTGGCTGGCTCAGATCCCGCAGGCCAGCAGTGCCTTTGTCGCCTTAGACCCGAACTCTGGCGCCATCCTGGCGCTGGTGGGCGGATATGACTTTGGTCAGAGCCAGTACAACCGCGTTACTCAGGCGAAACGACAGCTCGGCTCCAACATCAAGCCCTTCCTCTACTCCGCTGGCCTGGAGCATGGCTATACCCTGGCCACGCTTATCAATAACGCTCCCATCACCCAGTGGGATCGCAGTCAAGGCACGGCCTGGCGTCCCCGAAACTCACCGGACGTGTATACCGGCCCGACCCGTGCACGGCAGGGGCTGGCCCAGTCGATCAACGTCATGGCGGTCAGAATGATTCGCGAAGTTGGAATCGATAACTTCATCCAACATGCACTCAAGTTCGGTTTCGAGCCCGGCGATTTCACCCCCAGCGAATCCCTGGCACTGGGCTCTGCGTCCGCCACACCGATGGAGAATGCCCGCGGCTTCGCAGTGTTCGCCAACGGCGGCTACCTGGTGGAGCCCTACTTTATCGAGCGCATCGAGCGCAGCACCGGCGAAGTGTTGTACCAACATCAACCCAAAATTGTCTGCCCAGAGTGCGAGCGGGCGATCCAAGAAGCGGTCCCGGAAGACGCGCCCGCGGCCCTCGCCAACCAGTGCCCCTGGCCGGAGGAACTGCTAGCCCCCCGGGTGATCAGCGAACAGAACGCATTCCTGATTAAGCAGACGCTGCAATCAGTGATCTGGGGCGGCGGAGACTGGAGCGCCGGCACCGGCTGGAATGGCACCGCCTGGCGGGCCGCCCGCCTGCTGAATCGTCGCGACATCGGCGGGAAGACCGGGACAACCAACGACGCCCGGGATACCTGGTTTTCAGGCTACGGACCCGGAATTATCGCGACGGCCTGGGTCGGCTTTGATGATCACAATCGCCGCCTCGGCCGGACCGGTTGGAGCCCCTATGGATCTGAAGACCAGATCACCGGCGGCGAGTCTGGCGCCAAAACGGCGGGCCCCGCCTGGAACCTGTTTATGCAGTCGGTTCTCGATGGGGTGCCGGAACAGAGTGACCCCGTCCCGGAAGGGATAGTGACCGCCAGGATCGATCTGGCCACCGGCAAGCTGTCCAGCCGCAACGATGCCAGCAGTCGCTTCGAATATTTCATCGAAGGGACAGTGCCCACGGAGATTGCCGACGCCGCCCCAACGGAGGAGAACCTGTTTGAGCAGGAGCTGTCGGAGGAGCTGTTCTAAAGCAGCATCTGCAATAGTATCAACGAGATAAGAAACGCCCCGGGCATTTGCCCGGGGCGTTTTTACACTCAACGAAACTTAAGCGAAGCTGTAGGCCATCGCCACCTCATCACAGGCATTCTGACGGGGGCAGCGGTCACAATCTTTCATCACCTTCTCTGGCAAGACCTCTTTATTGATCTCGGCGAAGCCCAGCTTGCCGAAGAAGCCTGCAACCCGGGTCAGGACAATCACCTTTTCCAGCTCCAGTTCCCGTCCCCGTTGCAGCATGTAGTCCACCAACGCACGGCCTTGCCCCTGGCCATGATGCTCAGGATCGATACCAACGCTGCGCATCTCCGCCAAACCCGTCGTATAGATATAGAGTGACGCACAACCCACCACCTTGCCATCCTGCTCCGCGACGGAAAAATCGAGCACATCCTGAAGGATCTCGTCTCGGGTTCTTGGCAGGGTTTCGCCCAGCTCGGCCCAGTAACTGTTGATTCTGTGGATCGCCGCCACGTCGGAGAGGCGGGCCGGACGCACCGACAACAGCTCCGCCTTGTGGGCATTGAGTCGCTGCTGAGAGAGATCCAGCGCATGGCGTACCTGTTGCGGCGCGGTGCCCCCAACACTGGCACGATCTGCCACTGCCTGCTCTGCCGAGGCTTTTTGCTGATCCAGCGCCTGGGCGATCTGCGCCAGCGATGTGCCCCCTTTTGCCACTCGCTTGGCCAGGCAGGCATCGATGGTCAGGTGTTGGTAGACATCGGACTCAATGACCGAGGAGAAGGCCTGCAACTCAGGCAGGCTGAAATCTTCCAGCGCCTTGCCGGCATCGATCGCCGCCAATACCGCCTCGCCCACCACGTGGTGCGCCTGACGAAATGGCATCCCCTTGGCGACCAGGTAATCCGCCAGTTCGGTGGCGTTAGCGTAGCCCTGCTGAGCCGCCGCCAGCGTGCGCTGGGAATTGACCTTGACCCCCTCCAGCACCAGCGCCGACATATCCAGACAGATAAGCCAGCTGTCGATAGCATCGAACAGCCCCTCCTTGTCCTCCTGCATATCCTTGTTGTAAGCCATGGGCAGGGCCTTCATGGTGGTGAGGATCCCAATCAAGGCACCATAAACCCGGCCGGTCTTGCCCCGGATCAACTCAAGGGCGTCCGGATTCTTTTTCTGTGGCATCAAGGAGGAGCCAGAGGTCACAGAGTCCGACAGTTCAATGAAACCCGCTTCGCCGGAGTTGTAGAAGATCAGATCCTCGGCCATCCGCGACAGGTGCATCATGGAGATCGACGCGGCACTGCACAGTTCAATGACATGGTCACGATCCGACACCGAATCCAGGCTGTTGTTGCTGGCCTGACGGAAACCCAGCGCGTGCGCCAACGCCTGGCGATCCACCGGATAGGCGGTGCCGGCTAGCGCACCGCTGCCCAGCGGGCAGGTATCCAGGCGATTCAGTGCATCTTTGACCCGCAACAGGTCCCGCTCCATCATCTCCACGTAGGCCATGGCCCAGTGACCGAAGGTGATGGGTTGGGCACGCTGCAGATGGGTATATCCGGGCAACACGGTTTGGGCCTCACGCTGCGCCAACTCCAGCAATTGCTGCTGCACGCGGACCAAGGCCTCAATCATCGCTTCACCCTGATCCTTACACCAGAGCTTCAGATCTGTCGCGACCTGGTCATTGCGGGAGCGGCCGGTATGCAGCTTCTTGCCCAGATCCCCCACTTTGTCGATCAGGGCCGACTCCACAAAGCTGTGAATGTCTTCGGCGCCGGAGTCGAGGATCTGCTCCTCGGTGACTGACGCAGCCAGATCATGCAGCGCCTTGATCAGGGTGCCATGCTCGAGATCGTTCAGCACCCCCACCTGCTTCAGCGCGCCGGCCCAGGCGATCGAGCCCGTGATGTCCTGCTGCACCAACCGGTAGTCCACCGGTAGCGAATCATTAAAGCGTTTGAAGCGACTGTCTGCGGCGCCGCTGAACCGCCCACCCCATAATGCCATCTCAGGACTCCTCGGTTGAGTTCACGCCATTGAGGGCCGCGATGCGGCTGGACAGGCTGAACAGACGGATAAACCCTTCGGCGTGCTTCTGGTTGTATACCTCATCCTCCTCGAAGGTCGAGAAGGCCTCCGAGTACAGACTGTTGGGGCTCTTACGCTTGACCACGGTGGCGTGCCCCTTATAAAGCTTAACGACGATCTCACCAGTGACGACCTTGGCCAGGCTCTCGGCAGCGGCCAGTAGGGCATCGGATAGGGGCGTAAACCAGCGTCCGTCATAGATCACATGGGAAAACTCCAGACCAACCTGCTCACGAAACTTAAAGGCAGCCTTGTCCAACACCAGAGTTTCCAGTCCCCGCAAAGCGGCGTTGATCACGGTCCCACCAGGGGTTTCATAGCAGCCCCGGGACTTCATTCCCACCAGGCGGTTCTCGACGATGTCGATACGGCCCACACCGTGACCTGCCGCCACCCCATTGAGGTAATTGAGGGCGTTGTAGGGCGTCATCGCCTCGCCATCCACCGCTGTCAGCACCCCCTGCTCAAAGTTCAAGGTCACGTACTGTGCCTTGTCCGGCGCCTGCTCGGGAGAGACCGTCCAGGTCCATACCTGCTCTGAAGGTTCACAATAGGGGTCCTCCAGCTCGCCCCCCTCGTGGGAGATATGCCAGGCATTGGCATCGCGGCTGTAGATCTTCTCAGCACTGGCGGTCGTGGGGATGTTCTTCTGCGCCAAGTAGTTCAGCAGGTCGGTCCGGGATTTCATCGACCACTCTCGCCAGGGAGCGATCACCGCCAGTTGCGGCGCCAAGGCGGCGTAGGTGGACTCGAAACGCACCTGGTCGTTGCCCTTCCCCGTGCAGCCATGGGAGACCGCATCCGCCCCCAACTCCAGCGCCAATTCAACTTGGGCCTTGGCAATGATGGGCCGGGCCATGGAGGTCCCTAGCAGGTAGGTACCCTCGTAGATGGCGCCGGTCTTAAGGATTGGATTCACGTACTCCGCCACGAAGGCCTCTTTCAGGTCCATCACGTAACAGCTGGAGGCACCGGATGCCAGCGCCTTCTCCTCGACCCCCTCCAGCTCGGCAGGGTCCTGACCCACATCGGCCACGAAGGCCACCACTTCACAATCGTGCTGCTCCTTGAGCCAGGGAATGATCGCCGAGGTATCCAAACCGCCGGAGTAAGCCAGTACCACTTTATTGATTTTCGACATCTCTATTTCCTTATCCAATTCTGTTCAATGACTTACTTCGCAAGCAGGGACAGCAACACGGCATTTTGAGCGTGCATACGGTTTTCCGCCTGATCGAGAATGAGTGAGCCCGGACCATCCATCACTTCGGAGGTGATCTCCACCTCCCTGTGCGCCGGTTGGCAATGCAGCACATATCTAGCCCCGCTGGAGGCCATGAGAGCGGAGTTGATCTGGTAGGGCTGGAATTTAGCCTTTATGGAGGCCAGAGGGGTGTCATCCCCCATGGAGATCCAGGTATCGGCGTAGAGGGCGTCACACCCCTCCAGCGCAGAGAGCTCCGAACTCAGCGTCACCTGGCCACCGGTCTGAGCAGCAATCGACTGGGCCTCAAGCACCATCTTGCCGTCAGGAAAGTGGCCCGGCGGGCAGACCACGATGATCTTTGCACCCAGCTTGGCGGCGGCGAACATCAGCGAGTGGGTGACGTTATTCCCATCCCCCACATACCCCAAGGTAACTTTGTCGAGTTCGCCGCAGTGCTCTCTCAGGGTCATGAAGTCCGCCAGCGCCTGGCACGGGTGGTAGAGATCACACAGCGAGTTCACGATCGGAACCGTCGCATGTTGCCGCAGCGCCACCAGGGTCTGATGATCAAACACTCGGGCAACAATGGCATCGCACCAACGGGACAGGTTGAGGGCAAAGTCCTTGACCGATTCACGCTGTCCCAAGGCGCCGTTTTGCTGGTCCAGGTACACCGCATGCCCACCGAGCTTATGGATGCCGATATCGAAGCTGACCCGGGTTCGCAAACTCGGTTTTTCAAACAGAGTCACCACCGATCGGCCCTTGAGGGCATCCTGGTAGGGGGTGTAGTCCCGCTTCAGGCAGATTGCCTGATCAATGATCGCCAGGATCTCCGCCGAAGTGAGATCTTTGAGTGTCAGTAAATCCTTCATCTTGCCTACCCTCAAGGTTGTATTACCGTGCCGACCGAGCCACCTTCGAGCAGCGCTGTCAGCTGCTCCGGGTGACGCCAACTGGCTATCCGGACACAATTGTTAATGCTTTGCGCCGCCGCCAGGGCCGCCTCCACCTTCACCTTCATTCCGCCTTCGATCACCCCGATCGCGACCTGCTTGGCACACTCGCTCCGATCCAGGGTGGGCAACAGCTGCCCCTGGCCGTCAAGGACGCCGTCGACATCCGACAACAGCACCAGTTCGGCAGCCAGCAACTGGCACAGCGCAGTAGCCGCCTGATCCGCGTTAACGTTCAGCAGTCGACCCGCCTCATCAACGGCAATGGAGCTAACAACGGGCAACATGCCCAGTTGCAGCAGCTGCGTCAGCAAACGGGGGTCCCCCGGTGAAGCCTGCCCCACCCGGCCCAGCGCCGGATCCAGGACCTGTGCCCGAACAATGCCGCCATCCGCCAAAGAGAGCCCCACAGGCGTCAGTCCAGCCCGGGCCGCCGCCGCCACCAGGGCGGTATTGGCGGTGCCGGCCAGAGCACCGGCGACCACCGGGATCTGTGCCTCCGGGGTCACTCTCAATCCCCCGCACTTCTCCGAGGTAAAGCCATTGGCAGCAAGCTGCTGCTCAACCACAACGCCCCCCCCATGAACCATGACCAGCGGCCAACCCGCTTGATGGAACTGTGTCAGGGTCTGAAACAGCGCCGCGACAGCGGTGTCACTGGCCAACAGGGCACCGCCCACTTTGATCACCAAAGTATTCATGCCGACACCCCCAGACCAAATCGAATAAGTATGCACTGCAACGCCTGACTCGCGGCGCCTTTCATCAGGTTGTCGATGGCACTGGCCACCACCAGAATCCGCCTCTGGCTGTCCAGCTTCCAGGCCAGCAGGCAGCGGTCGCTGCCCGCAACATCATCAACCTTTGGCCACTCCCCCTGTGGCAACAAGTGCACCTTGCCCGCTGTGTCGTAACAGCCATAGGCTGCCCTCACCTCAGTCTCGCCCACGCCCTCAGCCATGGGCACCGTGATGGTCGCTAGGATCCCGCGCTTGAAGGCGCCGAGATGGGGCGTAAACACCACCGGATGATCAAGCTGGCTCTCGATCTCCGGCTGGTGTCGATGACCGAGCACACCGTAGGGGGTCAAACTGACCTGGCAAAAGCTGGTATTCAGTGCCGCCTTTCGACCGGCACCGGATACACCGCTGACGGCGTTGATCACCGGCACCCCATCATGGGCGATAAGTCCGTTCACTTTGAGTGGCATCAGTGCCAGCAAAGAGGCGGTCGGGTAGCAACCGGGAACCGCAATCAGGGAAGCATCACTCAGGGCCTGTTCGGCATGTTCAGCCAATCCATACACAGCCCCTGATAAACAGGCCGGGACCGGATGTTCGAAACCATAAAACTGGGGCAGGAGGGAAGGATCACGAAAGCGATGCGCGCCGGACAGGTCAAACACGACCACGCCCTGAGCCAGCAACTTTGGGGCTAACTCGGCACTGACGGCATGATCCGTCGCCAAACATACGGCGTCGGCCTGCGTCAAAGCGTCAAGATCCAGCCCCTGAAGGGGCAGATCGACGATCCCGATCAGCTCGGGGTAGAGGGAAGATAGGAGGCGATCCCTGTCGGCACTCCCGGGTGATACATAAAGACCAGACAGCTGCAGATGGGGGTGCTGAGCGATGAGCTTGGCCAAAATGGCTCCGGTGTAACCGGAACCTCCGACGACAGAGACCCTTACCATGGTCAGACTCCTGCGGATTTTAGAAACAAAAAAACGGGCGAGGGGGCACCTTAAGGTACCGGTGGGCCAAACGGCCCTAACAGGCGGGGGTTATCGTCGTCGTAATTGGAAAACGGTTGTGTTCATGATGGGTGGCTCAAAACGTCCTTGCTCAATTGAAATCAAGAGTAACGAAATTGAGATATTATTCAACCCTTATGAATAATTATTTCACTATCGGATCGATTGAGAAAAACGCCACCAGTAGGATCCCCTAAACCCTGCACCAACATAGCCTAACCCTCTGTTTTGGTGCAATTTCATCCAGAGGCGCTTGACGCTGTTACCTTTGCGCCGCAGGATCGGTCAACATGCAGAAATTTCAGGGAGAAGAGATGATGGCCGATATGTACGCCCAACTGCGGGCGAACGTCCATCTGCTGGGGTCTGTCCTCGGTGAAACCATTTTCGCCGAGCAGGGCGAAGAGTTCCTCAACCGGATCGAAGCGGTCCGAAAGCTGTCAAAAGCCTCTCGCAACGGCGACGATGATGCTCGAGGACAGATGCTGGCAATGCTGGCGGAGCTTCCGGATCATGAGCTTGTGCCCTTCGCCAGCGCCTTCAACCAATTCCTGAATCTGGCCAACATTGCCGAGCAGCATCACTCCATCTCCCGCAACTGCGATGAGTTGGTGTGCGTACCGGACCCAGTTGAGCAACTGCTGAATCGTCTGCTGAAGGGGAAAGCCAAGCTCGAGCCCCAACATATCCAGGCAGAGCTGGAGAAACTGGATATCGATTTGGTGCTCACCGCCCACCCTACCGAGATAACCCGGCGGACTCTGATCAAGAAGTACACCCACCTCATCGACTGCCTCAGCGAAAAAGAGAACCCTCAGCTCTCCCGGCTGGAAAAAAAGCGTAACCAACTCCGCATACGGCAGCTGGTGGCTCAGATCTGGCATACCGATGAGATCCGCGATCAACGCCCCACCCCGGTGGACGAAGCCCAGTGGGGCATGGCAACCGTGGAAGCCAGCCTGTGGCAGGCGGTGCCAGAATTTTTACGTCAGCTGAGCGAACAGATCCAGGAGCATACCGGCGCACTGCTCCCTCCCCATGTGGCACCGGTAAAATTCTCAAGCTGGATGGGTGGTGACCGGGACGGCAACCCCAATGTTACAGCCGCAGTGACCGAGGAGGTGCTGCTGCGTAACCGCCTGACCGCCACCCGCCTCTATCTTGAGGAGATCAACCTTCTGCACAGCGAACTCTCCATGAGCCGCTGCGACGATGCCCTGCGCCAAGAGGTCGGGGAGGTGCGAGAACCCTACCGGGTGGTTCTCAAAGATCTTAAGAAAAGGCTGCAACGCACCCAGGAGTATCTGGAGCAACGTCTCGATGGCTACGCACCGGATAACCGATGCAACAGCCTGATTTGGCAACGCAGCGATCTGCTTACGCCTCTGGAACTCATCTATCACAGCCTGCTCAACAGCGGTATGCATCTGATCGCAAACGGCAGTCTTTTGGACACCATACGCCGGGTCCACTGCTTCGGTTGTACACTGGTCCGGGTAGATATCCGGCAATCATCGGACCGCCATGCGGATGCCATTGCCGAAGCCACCCGCTATCTTGGGCTCGGCGACTACAACCACTGGAGTGAAGAGGAGAAGCAGGCATTTTTGCTTCGTGAATTAAGCAACCGCCGCCCTCTGCTGCCTCACCACTGGCAAGCCTCCGAAGAAACCCAGGAGGTGCTCGATACTTGCCGGCTCGTCGGTGAACAAAGCCAGGAGGCATTGGGCTCCTATGTCATCTCCATGGCAGCAGCACCCTCCGATGTCCTGGCGGTGGCCCTGCTACTGAAAGAGTGCGACTGCCCCTTTGCCCTGCCCATTGTGCCGCTATTCGAGACCCTCAGTGACTTGGATAATGCCGCCTCGGTGATGCAGTCTCTATTCACCATCGACTGGTACCTGGGCTATTGCCGGGGACGACAACAGGTGATGATCGGCTACTCCGACTCGGCAAAAGACGCTGGCGTAATGGCAGCCTCCTGGGCCCAGTACCGGGCGCAGGAAGCGCTGGTGGAGATCTGTCGCAGTGCCGATGTGGCCCTGACCCTGTTCCACGGTCGCGGCGGTTCTATCGGCCGTGGTGGTGGGCCGGCTCACCAGGCGATCCTATCCCAGCCGCCGGGTTCGGTGGACAGCCGCCTCCGGGTAACCGAGCAGGGCGAGATGATTCGCTTCAAGTTTGGCGTCCCCCAGGTGGCGGTGCAGAGCCTCGCCCTCTATACCTCCGCAGTGCTGGAGGCTACCCTGCTGCCCCCGCCGGCCCCCAAGCCGGAGTGGCGAGCGCTGTTTGACGAGATCGCGGCGACCTCCGTGGAGGCGTATCGCGAGATCGTCTGGCACGATGAGGACTTCGTTCCCTACTTCCGGGCTGCGACACCGGAGCAGGAACTGGCGGCGCTGCCACTGGGCAGCCGTCCCGCCAAGCGCCGGGCCGATGGTGGTGTAGAGTCCTTGCGAGCGATCCCCTGGATCTTCGCCTGGACCCAGAACAGACTCAATCTGCCCGCCTGGCTCGGAGCTGGAGAGGCCCTGAAAAAAGCCGTAGAAGCGGGTCATCGTGACACCATGCGGGAGATGTTCAAACAGTGGCCACTCTTCAGTACCCGGCTCTCCATGTTGGAGATGGTGTACGCCAAGGCAGAGCCGAACCTGGCCAGATACTATGAGCAGATCCTGGTTCCCTCAACGCTGCACCCGCTGGGTGAGGAGCTGCGTCAACGACTGCAGACCGGAATCGACTGCATTCTGGACCTCACTCAGGAGCAGAGCTTGATGGAGCTGACCCCGTGGAGCAAGGAGTCTGTGGCACTGCGCCACCCCTACATTGATCCGCTGAACTTCCTCCAGGCCGAGTTGCTGCGCCGTTGCCGTAAAGAGAACGACAGTGCCGAGCTGCAACAGGCGCTGATGATCACCATCGCCGGCATCGCCGCCGGTCTGCGCAACACGGGGTAGAACATGAAACCAGGGGCGATAGGGGGCTGGAAAGCCATACTGCTGGTACTGGGCTTAACAGGCTGTGCCAGTCACTACTCGGTATCCGAGTCCGAGCTGAGCCAGCACCTGAATCGGCACCTGCGCAGTGAAACCGAACTCAGCGCGGACCGTTTCCTGCGAGCAACTCTGACGCTGTCTGACATTGACGTGCAGATAGGGAGAACTCCGGACAGGGTGACCGTTACCGCTGACTCTCGCCTGAGTGTCAAAACCCCCCTGGTGCCACTGAAGGCCCGGGTTGAATTCGAGTTTGAGGCACGCCCCTGGTATGACCGGGGCGACCACAGTGTTTATCTTCAGGAACTGACACTGGTCCGGATGGAGGCGACTCCCCGGCAGCTTGAGCAACTGATCCTGCCGGCGAGCCAGGAAGCGATGCGATTCGTCCGCCTCTACCTGGAGAGCCAGCCGGTGTACCGACTGGATCAAAAGGGGTGGAAGGAAGACCTGTTAAGGCGTTTTGGTAAGGAGATCCAGATCCAGCCAGGCCGACTGGAGTTTGTGCTCAGGCCTTAATAGACTTGGCTCCAACCCGCTCAAAGTAGCCATACTCAGCCATCACCGGCAACCCAAGCAGGTGGCGACGGACCATATCCAGCGCGACCGTCGCCGCCAGGAGGCGCACCTGGTTGCGTTGACGGCTGCCAAGCCTCAACATTTGCGCTTCAACCCCGCCACTGTGGGCGAGCGCAAAAGCGACCGTCCCTACGGGTTTATCGGGGCTACCACCGTCAGGTCCGGCAATACCTGTAATACTGATGGCCAGGTCGGTCCCGGCCTTTTGCTTTGCCCCTGCAGCCATCCCTACTGCGGCTTCCAGAGATACCGCACCATACTGAGCCAATACCCTCTCATCCACACCCAACTCCGCCTGTTTGGCCCGGTTGCTGTAGGTGATCCAACCGCCAAGCAGGTAGCAGGAACTGCCGGGAAAATCGACCAGCTGACTCGCCACCATCCCCCCGGTACACGACTCCGCGGTGGCCAAGGTCAGTGACTGCTCACTTAATAACCGATGTACTGCATCCGGAACGCTGAGCACATTTTCACCGACCAGAGCATCCCCAATGCGCTCACGGATCTGCTCAAGCAGCGTCTCCCAAACCTGTAGCGCCACATCTCGACGCTGCATTAACTTGAGTTCGATATAGGGAAGTGATGCCCGATAGCCCAGCTCCACTCCGGCAGGTAACGGCAGGTCATCGAGGATATGTGCCAGTTGCGACTCGCCCTGGCCAATGGTCAACAGCCGGTGCAGCGGCATCTTGGGGGCCAATCCAAACTCGTCACACATCCAAGGTAAGACCTGCTCCTCCATCATCCGCTTGAGCTCCAGGGGAACCCCCGGGGTAAAGACGAACCAGGTTCCTCGCCATAAAATACGAAAGCCACAAGCGGTGCCAACAGGGTTGTCGATCATCACCGCGCCAACGGGCAGCATCGCCTGCTTACGGTTGATGGCCGCCATAGGACGGCCACGACGAGCAAACATCTCGGTCATGGTCGCAAGCCAACCCTGGTGCAGCTCCAGCCCGACCCCCATCGCCTGAGCAATCGCTTCGCTACTCAGGTCATCCGAGGTTGGCCCCAACCCGCCATTCACCAGGACCACAGAAGCCTGACCGGCGGCAGATGTGAACGCGCCCACAAGATCGGCCATACGGTCACCCACGGTGACTCGGCGCCGCAACTCTTCGCCATGCTCCAACAAGCGTTGCGCCACCCAGGCAGCATTGGTATCCACTATCTGTCCTGACAGCACCTCTTCACCGGTGCAGATCATCTCTATATGCATCAGACTCTCCTTGTTAGGAGACCCACCCTAATGCACAAAGGCAAAGTGTGACAAGATAGAGTCAGACACAAACGAAAAAACCCAGCCGTTAGGCTGGGTTCTTCGAAAATGGTGCTGATACCCAGAGTTGAACTGGGGACCTCACCCTTACCAAGGGTGCGCTCTACCAACTGAGCTATATCAGCAATTTTTTAATCCGTCCGAGTATCAGACAAACCATAAATAAGCGTCTGGCGATGACCTACTCTCACATGGGAACTCCCACACTACCATCGGCGCAACTGCGTTTCACTTCCGAGTTCGGCATGGGTTCGGGTGGGGCCA
>NZ_BAABLF010000025.1:0-37279 GCF_039544205.1 Ferrimonas gelatinilytica
GCCGCTTTGCTCAAGGCAGGTGGCGTATTCTAGTGAATCCACCGTGGTCGTCAAGGCCGTTTTTCAACTTTCTTTTCAACCGTCGAGGTTTTAACCAGTCGGGCCTGAAGCCCTTTGGTGACGCCGCTTGCTCCTCACTGAGTGGCTCGCTGTGCCCCGTCGACAGGGAGCGCATTATAGGGCGTCATTTCCGTCCTGCAACCCCCCTACAAGAGAAATTAATCGAACCGATCAAAAAACAAACAGCACCGAGGATTTCACATCCACGGTGCTGTTTTGATGTAGCCCTTCTGGCTTAAGTCGGTTACTGCGGAGGGTTCACTGCCCCTCAGGCAGGTAGCGAGTCATCGCCTGGCGTACCGCTGGACTATCCCAATCGACAAAGCTGCGAACAAATGCCACTAATTGTCCGTGCTCGTCCAAGATAAAGGTCGCAGGGATAAGATCGGTCGGCAAAATTTGGCCGAACTGGTTACTGGTATCAAACCAGGTCTTCATCTCACCCATCCCCAACTCCTCCAGAAAGGGAGCCACCTTCGTGGTATCCCTATCTATGGAGACCGGGGCAACTTTTAGCCCTTTGGCTTCGAACTCTTGCCGAAAACGCATCAATGATGGCAACTCACGCACACAAGGGGGGCACCAGGTGGCCCACAGGTTGATCATTACCGGATGGCCCCGAAATGCTTCCAACTCGAAAGGCTTTCCATCGGGACCAACAAAAGCAATGTTATCCAGATTCTGGGGCTTCGACAGATGAACGAAGCGTGCTAGCGCTGGGTCATCACCGCCAGATACGGCGCCCGGGTAGGCGCTGACGCTTGCGGTCAGCAACGCCAGAGCCAAAATCATAGCGTGCCGCAAAGAACTCATTGGCCTTTATCCAACAGCTTGGCCAATTTTTCCTGGTCTTCGGCCGAGACCGTCACATCACCGGCCACGTCTCGGCGCTGACGGCGGATGAACAGGAATGCGATCCCGACACCGACCATCAGAAACAACACCGGCCCCAACCACAAGAGATAGGTTCGATCGTCAAATGCCGGGCGGTAACGCACAAAGTCTCCGTAGCGGGAGGTAAAGTGCGTAATGATCTCCTCGTTACTCTTGCCCTCTTCAACCATTTGATACACCTGCAGGCGCATGTCCATAGCAATGGGAGAGTTGGAGTCATGCAGGTTTTGGTTTTGGCACTGCGGGCAGCGCAGCTCTGCCGCCAAGTCCGACGCCCGCTTTTGGCTCTTTGCATCCTTGAATTCGTAAGTATCAATAGGCGCAGCAGCCACCACGCTGACCAGAAGCATGGCCATTAAGGCAGTGACGTATCTTTTCATCAGGAGTTCCCCTCTGCAGCCGCTTCGTCTCTGATCTGCTGGATGAGGGGCATGAAGTCTTTCGCCCACACCTGTGGTTCCAGCACACCCGCAAAGCGATAGCGCACGATCCCTTTGTGGTCGACCACGAAGGTTTCCGGTGCGCCATAGACGCCTAAATCAAACGCCAAGGTGCCATCAGGATCAAAAATGTTTTTGTTGTAAGGGTCACCACTGTTCTGCAGGTATTGAATCGCAGCCTGACGCTCATCGCGATAATTGATCCCATATATGGCGATCTCACCGCGACGCTTGAGCCGGTTCAAGAACGGATGCTCATACTTACAGGAGGGACACCAGGTGGCCCAGACATTCAGCAGGTAAACCTCCCCCGCCAGATCATCTTGAGACCAGCTATGACCCGGGTCTTCGAGTGACTCCAGCACAAAACTGGGCACTGGCTTTCCTACCAGCACCGAGTCCAGCTTAGCGGGGTTGAGAAACAACCCCTTGAACAAGAACACACTCAATACCGCAAACAGAATTAACGGTATAAAGAGAAAAACACGTTTCATCTAAAACCCTCTGTATCAGGCGTTGGTCAAAGTGGCGCCCTGAGGCATTGCCACCTTTTTGCGACTCTTGGCGCGCTTGTCTGTCGCCGCAACAGCGGCACCAAACATCATGAAGATCCCACCAAACCAAATCCAGCGAACACCGGGTTTGTAGTTCAGACGTACCGCGTAGTGGGTGCTGTCCAACGGGTCCCCCATGGTGACATAGAGATCACGGGTAAAGCCCCAGTCGATACCGGCTTCTGTCATATCCATCGTCCGCACATTGTATTGGCGACGGTCCGGATAGAGGGTTGTGACGTAATCGTCACCATAGGAAACCCTTACTACCCCCTGTTCTGCCGTGTAGTTGGGACCCTGTACGGTCTGAGTCCGTTCGTAGGTAAAGGTATATCCCGCTAGATCTTCACTGATCCCCGGGCCCATCCGCACGGAGCGCTCACTGTCATAGTTAGATACCACAGTAGCACCAATGATCGACATGACAATACCGAAGTGGGCGAGCTGCATTCCGGTGTAGCTGCGGGTAATGCGACGCAGGGTGAAGCTCCCATCGGTGTCTTTGAGTTGACGGATCAGGTCTATGATCAAGCACCCACCCACCCAAAGCGCAGCGAACAAGCCACAGAAGACCCAAGCGTTGTAACGGCTGCTATCGCCGATCAGCAGAGGCAGTGCCACAGCGCCCACCAGAGCAACAAGGGCAGATGGCAGCAGTTTCTTCAACTCCCCATCTTTCGCTTTTTTCCAGCGGATGAAGGGCCCGATCCCCATAAACAGGAACATCAGAAGCACAATGGGGTTGAACACCATGTTGAAGTATGGAGGACCGACAGAGATCTGACCCAGGCCCAGGGCATCGCCGAGCAGCGGGTACAAAGTACCGAGCAGGACAGAGCCGGTCGCCACCACCAGCAACACATTACAGGCCATCAACATGGTTTCTTTAGAGAGCAGTTCGAAACGGGAGGGCGAAGCCATCTCTGTCGCACGCAGCGCGAAGAGCGTCAGCGAACCCCCAATCGCGATCCCCAGCAGGATGAGGATAAACAAACCTCTCGAAGGATCTGCAGCAAAAGAGTGTACGGATGTCAGCACGCCAGAGCGCACCAGGAAGGTACCCAACAGGCTAAGCGAGAAGGTAAAGATCGCCAGCAGTATGGTCCAGTTCCGGAAGGTGCCACGCTTTTCGGTTACGATCAGCGAGTGCAACAGTGCGGTCCCCACCAACCAAGGCATGAAAGACGCATTTTCCACCGGATCCCAGAACCACCAGCCACCCCAGCCGAGTTCGTAGTAAGCCCACCAGGAGCCAAGGGCAATGCCAGTAGTCAAAAATGCCCAGGCGGCCAACGTCCAGGGGCGAGACCAGCGGGCCCAGGCGGAGTCCAGTCGGCCACTCATCAAGGCGGCAATAGCGAATGCAAACGAGACGGAGAAGCCTACATAGCCGAGATACAGCAGTGGCGGATGGAAGATCAACCCGACATCCTGCAACATCGGGTTGAGATCCCGTCCCTCTGCTGGCATCGGGAACAGGCGCTCAAACGGACTGGAGGTGAACAGCATAAACAGGGCGAAGCCCACCGTCACCATGCCCAGTACGGCCAGCACTCGGGCCGTGAAGGCTTCTTCGAGGCCCCGGCTAAAAAAGGCAACGGCCGCCGCCCAGACAGAGATAGAGAAGGTCCAAAACAGCAGCGAGCCTTCATGGCCCCCCCAGATCGCCGCAATCTTGAAATAGATGGGCAACAGGCTATTGGAGTTGTTCGCCACGTAGGCCACGGAAAAATCGTCGGTTGCAAATGCGTAGCCAAGGCATACGACTGCAATACCCATAAAAAGGCACATGCCGTACGACAGTGGACGAGCAAAGCTTACCAAGTAGGCGTCTTTACGGGCCACGCCCAGCAGGGGAACCACCGCGATCAACGCTGAAAACGCCAGTCCGATGATGAGCGAGTAATGTCCTAGTTCCGGAACCATTATCTTACCTCAGAGGAAATGTGCCACACGATGCAGTCCTTTGATCTACAGACATCGTGAACGAGTGTCATTGCCGCCATTTTAGGCAGTATTGCCCCTATTGTCTGCCGGATTGTTACGCTTTTTCCAGCGCAGAGTCTCGCAGCGGGTCGTTCGTCACAAAAGTTGCAACCCTCAGGACACTGGCGACGGACTGACACTCTACTCTTGCCAACCCCGGGGAGTTTCTCTCTTATGTTCATGGGCTTCTGGAACTGTGACCGCACCCTCAAACCGCCTTATATCGACCGCATCACTTCAGCTACCCCCTGTTCATGCATTACGCTTGCCGTATAATCCTTCCTCAACTGGGTGTATAAAAGACGATTATCGTCTATCACCCCAAGCCCCATCACCATGAGACTGTTATGACGACTTTTTGGATTGGTATCGCTGCCCTCACCCTGCTGGCTCTGGCCCTGATATGGCTACCTTTCTGGCGGCGAAGCCGTTTGGCCCGACAGGCCAGCGATGCCCAATTGCGCAAAGAAACGAACCTGAACCTGTTCAACGAGCGGGAAGCAGAGCTCGACACGGACTTGGCGGAAGGGCGCATCAATCAGTCTGAGTACGATGCCCTGAAGCAGGAGATGCAGCTCACTCTGCTCCAGAACATTGAGCAGGAAGAGGATGTTCTAGCCCGCCAATCCCCGACGGTGCTTTGGCCGATTACGATGAGCATCGTTTTGACACTGGTTTCAGGCTACACCTATTACGACCTCGGTCGCCACAGCGACTGGAATGCACCACATAGTGCCCAACAGGCTGATCCTCACGCGGGCATGAATCCCGAGCAACTGATGGCCATGCGCCTTCAGCAGATGGAAAACCACGTAGAGAAAAACCCAACCGACAGCCAAGCTTGGTTCTCTCTGGGTCATGCCTACATCTCCAGCAGTCAGTACCGCAAAGCGATTGACGCCTTTGACACGGTCATGGGCTTGGTTGGGGTGCATGCTGAACTTTTAGGGCCGAAAGCCACCGCCATGTACTATTTGGCGGACCAGAACATCACGCCTGAGGTTCAAGTCGTCATTGACCAGGCCTTGGCAGACGATGAAAAAGACCCAGCCACCCGCCTGCTGTTAGGTATGGATGCATTCTTCACCGCTCGCTATGAAGACGCTATCGGGCACTGGGAGATGATCCTGACCAGCCCTCGCACGGACGTGGATCGTGATGCGATTCAAGGCGCGATTGCTCAGGCCCGAACCATGCTGCAAAATGGTGAAGCCATGCCGCAGGATGCTGTGCACCAGAGTGAGGGGTCACAGGTACACGACAGCGATGCTGGCTCCATAACCGTCACTGTGACTCTGGATAGTGCGGTTGCACAGCACGCGAATGCCACCGACACCGTCTTCATCTACGCCCGTCCAACCAAGGGGCCAGGCATGCCATTGGCAGTCGCCCGGGTTCAGGTGGCCGACCTGCCCACCACGGTTGTACTGGATGACAGCAAAGCGATGTCGCCCCAAATGGTGATCAGCAGCGCCGAACAGGTGATGATCATCGCCACGGTTAATCACGATGGTAGCCCGGCCCCGACACCCGGCGACTTGGTAGGCCAGGCTCAGGACATTGCTTTGGGTAGCCAAGTGGCAGTCTCCATCGATACGCTGGTCAAATAAACGAGCAATAAAAAAAGCCTGGCAGATGCCAGGCTTTTTTCTATCGAGCACAATGGTTACTTGCTCATGTAGTCGATGGCGTTCTTGAGGTCTTCATCGGAGCAATCCATGCACATCCCGCCGGGAGGCATAGCATTCATACCATCTTTGACGCTCTGAACCAGCTGATCCATACCTTTGGCCAAGCGAGGCTCCCACGCGGCCGCATCTTGGAACTTCGGCGCACCAGCAATGCCCATTTCATGGCAGGTCTTGCAAGCTTTCTGGTAAACCGCTTCGCCCTCTTGCGCCATTACATTGGACGCCAACGCCAAGCCCGTTACCGCAGCAAATGTCACTAATTTTTTCATTTTGTCTCTTCCAATCCGTTGACAATCTCACGCTGGGAACGAGAAAGTCGCTACGCCAGCCTCGGGCAAACTCTATCACAGCCATCACGAATTGGCACCTATAGGTCGACCAAGTCACATTCGGGCGCAACTTTGACATACAAGGTTTGATATCTTCGCTGAGACGCCACCTTTATGGCCGCTATTCAATTGTTAAATTGCTCACATCCTGAGATATTTAGTGCTGAATATGAACATCAGTTAACAGAAATGTGGCAGGAGGACGGGGCCCCAATACGGCCCTGTGGTAATATCCGCGCACTGTTTTACAACGCCATAATTACCGCGAGGATCCGGTGACACAGCCAATGACAAAGCCGTTATTGCAGGCCAAGGCACTGACCTGTATCCGCGAGGAGCGGATCCTGTTTGACGAGCTCAGCTTCGACGTTCACCCCGGGGACATTTTGCAAATTGAAGGCCCCAATGGTGCAGGTAAAACCAGCCTACTGCGCATTCTCGCAGGCCTTTCTCGTCCCTACAGTGGAAGCGTGTTTTACCAGAACCAGCTCATTGAAGAAGCACGGGATGAATACCATCAGGCGCTGCTTTATCTCGGCCACCTTCCCGGCGTAAAGTCCGAGCTCTCTGCCGAAGAAAACCTGAACTTCAATCTAAAGTTGGCAGGCTACCATGATGCCCCTCAACGAGAGATCCTCGCCAAGGTCAACCTCACCGGATTTGAAGAGCATCCTGCGGGGCACCTTTCCGCAGGCCAGCATCGCCGCATCGCCCTTGCCCGCCTGTGGCACTCTGAGGCCAAGATCTGGATAGTCGATGAGCCCCTGACGGCCATCGACAAGCGTGGCGTTGCCGAATTGGAGCAATTGTTTCTCGACCATGCCGACCGTGGCGGCTGCGTTATTCTGACAACCCACCAGGATCTGCAGCTCGTCGGCAATCGGCTGAAAAAGCTGACACTCTCCTACCAGTTTCATCCGGAGGCCTGAGCATGCGTCAAGTGAGCTACTTCCACGCCTTTTCCATCGTCCTCAAACGGGACCTGCAGATCGCATTTCGTCACAGAGGGGATATTTTTAACCCTTTGATGTTCTTCGTGATGGTTGTCACTCTCTTCCCTCTTGGGATAGGGCCCGAGCCCAACACCCTGACCCGCATTGCGCCAGGGATCATTTGGGTCGCTGCCCTGTTATCCGCCATGCTGTCGCTGGAGCGGCTATTCAAGTCCGATTTTGCCGATGGTAGCCTCGAGCAGATGATGTTAAGCCCTCAACCTCTGGCCTTATTGGCGCTGGCCAAGGTCTTAGCCCACTGGCTGGTAACCGGCCTGCCGCTGATCCTCATCGCACCATTGCTTGCGGTCATGCTGCACCTAGACTCCGGGGCTTACGGTGCCCTGATGGCGACCTTGCTGGTCGGTACCCCCACCCTCTCTCTGATCGGCGCCATTGGCGTCGCACTGACAGTGGGGTTACCTAAAGGCGGCGTTCTTCTTAGCCTTTTGATCCTGCCCTTGTACATTCCGGTACTCATTTTTGCTACCGGAGCGATCGACGCAGCTTCAATGAACCTGAATTTTGGCGGCCACCTTGCTATTCTGGCTGCAATCCTAATCGGGGCGCTGGTGGTTGCACCTGTCGCCATTAGTGCATCCTTACGAGTGAGTACCAACTGATATGTGGAAGTGGTTACATCCCTACGCCCAGCCTGAGCGAGCCTACAACCTCGCAGGCAGCCTGTTCCCCTGGTTTGCCATCCTGGCTACGCTTTTGATCACCATAGGCACCGTCTGGGGGCTGGGCTTTGCGCCCGTCGACTACCAGCAGGGCAACTCCTATCGCATCATTTTCCTGCATGTTCCAGCAGCGTCCATGTCGATGTCGGCGTATATGGCGATGGCCGTCTGTGCCTTTATTGGGCTGGTTTGGCAGATCAAGCTTGCAGACATGGCCGCGGCCGCCATCGCACCAATTGGCGCCGTATTGACCGCCGTTGCTCTTTTGACCGGAGCCGCTTGGGGTAAACCCATGTGGGGAACCTGGTGGGTGTGGGACGCACGCCTTACATCAGAGTTGGTGCTGCTGTTCCTCTACCTGGGTGTCATTGCGCTTTATGCTTCGTTTGAGGACAAGGTCATGGCAGCGAAGGCCGCTGGGATCCTCGCCATCGTCGGGGTCATCAACCTTCCTATCATCAAGTACTCGGTAGATTGGTGGAACACGCTTCACCAGCCGAATGCCATCACCGTGGGCAAAAGCAATAATATGCCCCCAGAGATGCTGATTCCGCTTCTTTGTAATATCTTCGGCTTCGCCATGATGATCGGTGCCCTTAGCATCCTGCGCTTCCGCGCCGAGGTGCTGGCTCGCAACAGCATGCGCCCGTGGGTCCGCGCCCTGGTCGCAAAGGAAAATAACGCATGAACCTGACATTCCAATTCGCCTCGTTGGCCGAATTTTTCGATATGGGCGGCTATGCTTTCTACGTCTGGCTCTCTTATGGCAGTGCAGTGATTGCCATAGGTGGCCTCATCATTCACTCCGCCCGCAAGCGTAAGAGTGTGTTAGCCCAAATCGCCCAAAAACAAGAACGCGAAGCCCGCCTTCGTCAACACAGGAGCCAAACACAATGAATCCACGCCGCAAAAAACGCTTATTGTTCGCATCCGTCCTGATCGGCGGCGTGGCAGCCATCGCCAGCCTGTTATTGTTCGCCCTCAACTCGAACCTGGATCTGTTCTTCACTCCCACTGAGGTGGTCCAAGGTAGAGAAGAAACTGGGTTGATGCCGGAAGTGGGCCAACGGATCCGCGTCGGTGGTATGGTCGTAGAGGGATCCGTTGATCGTGACCCCAACAGCCTAAAGATCGCTTTTGACATTGCCGATAGTGGCCCCGCGATCACCGTTCTCTACGATGGCATGCTGCCGGACCTGTTCCGAGAGGGCCAAGGGATTGTGGCTCAAGGCACGCTCATTGAGCCCCACGTACTCGAAGCCAGTGAAGTGCTGGCTAAGCACGACGAGAACTACATGCCACCGGAGATCGCGGAGGCTATGGGCGAATCTCACAATAAAATGGAATACAGTAAAGGCAGCTACTAAGGCCATCGCCTTATCAGTACGCAAACTACAGAACTTCCAAAACGGCCCCAAATGGGCCGTTTTTTTATGCCGCTAATTCACTAAAACCGACTGATTTCGAGTGTCGAAATCTTCTCCTGAGATGACTGATGAACACTCTCGGTGCCGCTACATCACTGATGGAGAAGTGAAGACAGATATCAAGGGTCCAGTAGTCCAACTCTCTAACCGGTTAGGAAAGTGAACTAACGCGTAAGAAGGCAGGCGATGTCGCAGCATTCTTTCACCACGAGCCCCTTTCTGAACCTTGGTGAAAGCCACAGGAGATAATTACTCCTCTATCCGACCATCTGTTCGCTTCTGCAGGGAACGATCCCGCCTCAAAGGCAGTCATCAGGGAAGGCTGTGGGTGCCGTAAAATAAATGGACCCGCTCCTGCCTTTGAAAGCGGAGAAAGGCCGTATAGGCGATCACCGATAGATCTGGGCCAGCAGGGCTGTCCCGACTTCGTCTGGCACGGTGGAATACGTACTAATGTACCCAGTACAAGAGATACAAAAAAGGCTCCCCGAAGGGAGCCTTTTTCTTAAACGTCGAAATTACTCAGCCGCAGCTTCAGCAACTTCTTCGCCAACCGGACGACCAACCAGCTCGATGAAAGCCATCGGCGCGTTGTCACCAGCACGGAAACCACATTTCAGAATGCGAGTGTAACCACCCGGACGTTCCTGATAACGCGGACCCAGTTCGTTGAACAGTTTACCCACAACTTCTTTATCGCGAGTACGGGCGAATGCCAGTCGGCGGTTCGCTACGCTGTCAGTTTTAGCCAGAGTAATCAATGGCTCTACTACACGGCGCAGTTCTTTGGCCTTAGGCAGGGTCGTCTTGATAACTTCGTGGCGAACCAGGGAGCCAGCCATGTTGCGGAACATAGCCTGACGGTGGCTGCTGTTACGGTTCAGTTGACGACCACTCTTACGATGGCGCATGACCTTATCCTTCTAACCTAAATCTCAAACAGATCCGGTTACATGTTGTCGACTAAAGAGGCCGGCGGCCAGTTCTCCAGGCGCATGCCCAGAGACAGACCACGGGAGGCCAGAACGTCTTTAATCTCAGTCAGAGACTTCTTACCCAGGTTCGGGGTCTTAAGAAGCTCAACCTCGGTACGCTGAACCAGGTCACCAATGTAGTGAATTGCCTCAGCTTTCAGACAGTTAGCCGAACGAACTGTAAGTTCCAGATCGTCGACAGGACGCAGCAGAATCGGATCGAACTCCGGCTTCTCTTCTTTCTCTTCCGGCTCACTGACATCACGCAGGTCCACAAAGGCTTCCAACTGCTCTGCCAGGATAGTGGCGGAGCGGCGAATCGCCTCTTCAGGGTCCAGAGTGCCATCGGTGTGCATGTCGATGATCAGCTTGTCCAGGTCGGTGCGCTGTTCAACACGGGCAGCTTCAACATTGTAAGCAATGCGAACTACCGGGCTAAACGATGCATCAACCAGCAAACGACCAATCGGACGCTCGTCATCTTCAACCTGCACGCGGGCAGAGGCGGGGATATATCCACGACCCAGTTCCACTTTAATGCGCATGTTAATGTCGGCGTCGGCGCCGGTCAGAGTACAGATCAGGTGATCGGGATTAACGATCTCCACATCACCATCGTGGGTGATATCTGCTGCAGTGACAGGGCCCGCACCGGACTTGCTCAGAGTCAGAGTCGCCTCATCTTTGCCTTCCAGCTTCACCGCCAAACCTTTCAGGTTCAGCAGGATCTCCAAGACGTCCTCTTGGACACCTTCTTTGCTGCTGTACTCGTGCAGTACACCGTCGATCTCGACTTCAGTAACCGCACAGCCCGGCATGGAAGAGAGCAGGATGCGACGAAGAGCGTTGCCCAGAGTGTGACCAAAACCACGCTCGAGCGGCTCCAGAGTCACCTTAGCCCGGTTAGCGCTAATTTGATCAATATCGACGAGTCGTGGCTTTAGAAATTCGGTAACAGAACCCTGCATTTTGTCCTCTCTTAACGGTTAGCTTTACTTAGAGTAAAGCTCTACGATCAGCTGTTCGTTGATGTCAGCAGACAGATCGCTACGCTCTGGCAGGCGCTTGAAAGTGCCTTCCATTTTCGCGGCGTCTACTTCAACCCAAGTCGGCTTCTCGCGCTGCTCAGCAATTTCCAGCGCGCCTTTAATGCGAGCTTGCTTCTGAGACTTCTCACGGACGGAAACTACATCATCCGGAGATACGCGGAAGGACGGGATGTTAACAACACGACCGTTAACCTTGATGGCCTTGTGGCTCACCAGCTGACGTGCTTCGGCGCGGGTAGCACCAAAGCCCATGCGGTAAACCACGTTGTCCAGACGGCTCTCGAGCAACTGCAGCAGGTTTTCACCAGTGTTGCCTTTAATACGAGCAGCGTCTTTGTAGTAGTTACGGAACTGCTTTTCCAGAACGCCGTACATACGACGAACTTTCTGCTTTTCACGCAGCTGAACACCGTAGTCGGACAAACGCGCGCGACGAGCGCCGTGTTGACCCGGTACAGTATCAATCTTACATTTAGAATCGATCGCTCGAACGCCGCTTTTCAGGAACAGATCAGTACCTTCGCGACGGCTCAGTTTGAGCTTTGGACCCAAATATCTTGCCATGTTTCTTCTCCAACTAGCCTAGGGTTATACGCGGCGCTTTTTCGGCGGGCGACAACCGTTGTGCGGGATCGGAGTCACATCAGTGATGTTGGTGATGCGGAAACCCGCAGCATTCAACGCACGAATGGAAGATTCACGACCCGGACCGGGACCTTTCACTTCAACTTCCAGGTTCTTCAGGCCGTACTCTTTTGCGACTTCAGCGCAACGCTCGGCAGCTACCTGAGCAGCGAACGGAGTAGACTTACGAGAACCACGGAAACCGGAGCCACCAGCAGTAGCCCAAGCCAGGGCATTACCCTGACGATCGGTGATGGTCACAATGGTGTTGTTGAAGGAAGCATGAACGTGTGCAATACCGTCTGCGACCTGCTTGCGTACCTTTTTACGAGTACGAGAAGGAGCTTTAGCCATTGGTTAATTCCCCTTACTTCTTAATCGGCTTACGCGGACCTTTACGGGTGCGCGCATTGGTTTTGGTACGCTGACCACGAACTGGCAAGTTACGACGGTGGCGCAAGCCACGGAAGCAACCCAGATCCATCAGACGTTTGATGTTCATAGAAACCTCACGGCGAAGATCACCTTCAACAGTGAACTTTGCAACAGCCTCACGCACCTGATCGATGGTGGACTCGTCGAGGTCCTTAAATTTCACATCTTCAGCAATACCGGCCTCAACGCAAATGGCTTTTGCGCGGGTTTGGCCGATGCCGAAAATGGCGGTCAGAGCAACAACCGCATGTTTATGCTCAGGAATGTTAATGCCAGCGATACGGGCCACTATAGCACTCCTACATTTCCAGGGGGTTTACTGCGAAAAGCCCGAGAGGATACTCGACAGCAAACCAGATTGCAATAACGCAGGGGCTGACCTGAAGGGCCAGCCCTGCGCACTTAGGTGGTCTCTCGGACGAACCGATTAACCTTGACGCTGTTTGTGCTTCGGCTCAGAGCAGATAACACGAACAACGCCATTACGTTTGATCACCTTACAGTTACGGCACATGGCCTTCACTGATGCACGAACTTTCATTTTGATACTCCGTGAATGGCGCCCTTAACGGCCATAGCCCTTAAGGTTGGCCTTTTTCAGGACAGACTCGTACTGAGATGACATCAGGTGAGTCTGAACCTGGGCCATAAAGTCCATGATAACCACTACCATGATCAACAGTGAAGTCCCACCGAAGTAAAACGGCACATTGGTAGTGAGCATCATAAACTCAGGAACCAGACAGATAAAGGTGATGTACGCAGCGCCAGCCAATGTCAGGCGGGTCATCACTTTATCAATGTAGCGGGCAGTTTGCTCGCCCGGACGAATCCCGGGGATGAACGCGCCGCTCTTTTTCAGATTGTCCGCTGTTTCACGCGGGTTGAACACCAACGCGGTATAGAAGAAACAGAAGAAAACAATCGCTACAGCATAAATCATTACGTACAGCGGCTGTCCAGGAGACAGTGCCAGAGAGATGTCTGACAGGATGCCACCCTGGCTCTGATCGAACCACTGGGCCAAAGTGCCTGGAAACAGAATAATGCTGGACGCAAAGATCGGCGGAATCACGCCGGCCATATTAACCTTCAGCGGTAAATGGGTGCTTTGTGCAGCAAACACCTTACGACCTTGTTGGCGCTTGGCGTAGTTTACCACAATGCGGCGTTGGCCGCGTTCCATAAATACCACGAAGGCCGTGATCAGACCGACAATAACCACCAGACCGAGCAACAAGAGCAAGTGCAGTTCACCTTGACGCGCCTGCTCAGCCGTCTGACCGATAGCGGAAGGCAAACCAGCAACAATACCTGCAAAAATCAGGATAGAGATGCCGTTACCAATACCGCGCTCGGTGATCTGTTCACCCAGCCACATCAGGAACATGGTACCAGTTACCAGACTGACGACAGCTACAAAGTAGAAGCCGAATCCGGGGTCAACCACCAATCCGGGCACCATACTGGGCAAGCCAGTTGCGATGCCGATGGACTGGAAAAAGGCCAGAACCAAGGTACCTATACGGGTCCACTGGTTGATCTTACGACGACCAGTTTCTCCCTCTTTCTTCCACTCCGCTAGCGTGGGGTGCACAACCGTCAGCAATTGCATGATGATTGAGGCCGAAATGTACGGCATGATCCCCAGCGCGAAAACAGAAGCACGTTCCAAAGCACCACCGGAGAACATGTTAAACATTTCAACGATGGTGCCCTGTTGCTGCTTGAACAGTTCGGCAAGCACAGCGGCATCAATACCAGGAATTGGCACGAAAGAACCCGCCCGGAACACAATAATGGCTCCGAGAACAAACAACAGGCGCGCTTTCAGTTCGGAAAGGCCCCCTTTCGCACTATTTAATTCAAGTCCTGGCTTAGCCATTGCGTACTTTCCCGTTACTCTTCGATTTTGCCGCCCGCAGCCTCGATGGCTTCACGAGCACCCTTGGTCGCTTTCAGACCAGAGATGGTTACTGGGCGCTCGATTTTACCCGAAAGGACAACTTTCGCAAACTGAATGTTTGCAGAAATGATGCCAGCATCTTTCAGGGTGGCCAGGCTTACAACGTCACCTTCAACCTTGGCCACTTCGTGCAAGCGAACTTCGGCGGAAACCAAAGACTTACGAGAAGTGAAACCAAACTTAGGCAGACGCTGTTTCAAGGGCATCTGACCGCCTTCGAAACCAGGACGAACGCCGCCGCCGGAGCGGGACTTCTGACCTTTGTGGCCACGACCACCAGTTTTACCCAGGCCGGAACCAATACCACGACCTACACGCTTAGCAGCTTTTTTAGAGCCAGCGGCCGGAGACAAAGTATTCAAACGCATAGCTTATCCCTCCACCTTAACCATGTAGGAAACTTTATTGATCATGCCGCGAACGGAAGGAGTATCTTCCAGCTCAACAGTGTGACCGATTTTGCGCAGACCCAGACCTACCAGAGTTGCCTTGTGCTTAGGCAGGCGACCGATAGAGCTTTTGGTCTGAGTAACCTTAATAGTTTTAGCCATGTCAGATTACCCCCGGATTTCGTCGGCACGCAGACCACGCTTCGCAGCGATTTGCTCAGGAGACTTCACAGAAGTCAGAGCGTCTACGGTAGAACGAACAACGTTGATCGGGTTGGTAGAGCCGTACGCCTTACACAGAACGTTGTGTACGCCAGCCACTTCCAACACTGCGCGCATCGCACCACCCGCAATAATACCGGTACCTTCAGAGGCAGGCTGCATGTACACCTTGGAGCCGGAGTGACGGCCCTTAACCGGGTGATGCAGGGTGCCGTTGTTGAGGGTAACGGTTTGCATGTTACGACGAGCCTTTTCCATCGCCTTTTGGATAGCGGCAGGCACTTCGCGGGCCTTGCCGTAACCAAAGCCGATGCGGCCATTACCGTCACCAACCACGGTCAGTGCGGTGAAGCTAAAGATGCGACCACCTTTAACGACTTTAGAAACACGGTTAACTGCAATCAGCTTTTCTTGCAGGTCACCGGCTTGATTCTCATGATTCGCCATGATCCACTCCCAACTTAGAACTGGAGGCCAGCTTCACGAGCTGCGTCAGCCAATGCTGCTACGCGACCGTGATACTTAAAGCCACTGCGATCGAAGGCCAAAGACTTGATGCCTTTTTCCAGAGCGCGCTCAGCAACCGCTTTACCAACAGCCTTAGCGGCGTCAATGTTACCGGTGCCTTTTACCTGCTCGGCAATCGCCTTCTCAACGGTAGAGGCAGCAACCACTACGTTTGCGTCGGCAGTGATAACCTGGGCGTAGATGTGGCGCGGAGTACGGAACACGACCAGACGAGTCGCGCCCACTTCCTGAATTTTCTTGCGTGCGCGCAGTGCGCGACGCAGACGAGCTGCATTCTTGTCCATCGTATTACCTTACTTCTTCTTGGCCTCTTTACGACGCACGTTCTCATCTGCGTAACGTACACCTTTGCCTTTGTAAGGCTCAGGTGCGCGGTAAGCGCGGATGTTCGCGGCCGCCTGACCAACAGACTGCTTGTCTGCGCCAGTGAGGACGATTTCAGTTTGGCTCGGGCACTCGGCCTTCACACCCTCAGGCAGAACGTATTCTACCGGGTGAGAGAAACCCAGAGTCAGGTTAACAGCGTTACCTTTAATAGCAGCACGGTAACCAACACCGTTCAGCTGCAGCTTCTTAGTGAAGCCTTCAGTAACACCAACAACCATGTTGTTCACCAGAGCGCGGGCAGTACCAGCTTGAGCCCAAGCATTGGCAGCACCTTCACGAGGACCAAAAGTGATTTGGCTCTCCTCTTTGGCGACAACAACCGCGTCGTTCAGAACGCGAGTCAGAGTACCCTTACCACCTTTAACGGTGATCTCCTGACCGTTGAGGGAAACCTCAACACCGGCAGGGATAGCGACTGGAGCTTTAGCTACACGAGACATAGTAATAACTCCTTACGCTACGTAGCAGATGATCTCGCCGCCCATGCCCTGAGAGCGGGCTGCACGGTCGGTCATCACACCTTTAGAGGTGGATACGATAGCGATACCCAGTCCACCCATAACTTTCGGCAGCTCATCTTTCTTTTTGTAGATGCGCAGGCCTGGGCGGCTGGCACGCTCGATGGATTCAACCACCGGCTTACCTTGGAAGTACTTCAAAGTCACTTCCAGAGTCGGTTTAACGTCACCGGAGACGGCGAAATCGGCGATGTAACCTTCTGCTTTGAGAACGTTAGCAATAGCCACTTTCAGCTTTGAGGACGGCATGGTCACTGCAACTTTACTTGCTGCCTGGCCGTTGCGGATGCGCGTCAGCATATCCGCGATCGGATCTTGCATGCTCATATTCGCTTACTCCCGAATGCTTACCAAGAGGCCTTTTTCAGGCCAGGAACTTCACCGCGCATGGTGGCTTCACGCAGTTTGATTCGGCTCAGGCCGAACTTGCGCAGATAACCGTGCGGGCGACCAGTGATCGCACAGCGGTTACGCTGACGAGAGGCACTGGAATCACGCGGAAGTTGTTGCAGTTTCAGGACCGCAGCCCAACGCTCTTCTTCAGAGACGTTGACGTCCTTGATGATCGCTTTGAGCGCGGCACGCTTTTCAGCGTACTGAGCTACCAGCTTGGCACGCTTTGCGTCACGCGCCTTCATGGATTGTTTAGCCATAACCCTACACCTTACTTGCGGAACGGGAAGTTGAAGGCAGCCAGCAGAGCACGACCTTCTTCATCGGTATTCGCAGTCGTGGTAATGGTGATGTCCATACCGCGAATTTTATCGATCTTGTCGTAATCGATTTCCGGGAAGATGATTTGCTCACGAACGCCCATGGAGTAGTTACCACGACCATCGAACGCTTTCGGGTTCAGGCCACGGAAGTCACGGATACGAGGTACCGCAATGGATACCAGACGTTCGAAGAACTCCCACATACGCTCGCCGCGCAGGGTTACTTTACAACCAATCGGGTAACCTTCACGGATCTTAAAGCCAGCAACAGATTTGCGAGCTTTAGTGATCAGGGGCTTCTGACCGGAAACAGCTGCCATATCAGCTACGGCATTTTCCAGCACCTTTTTGTCCGCTACGGCTTCACCGACACCCATGTTCAGGGTGATCTTTTCAATCCGAGGGACTTGCATGATGCTGGTGTAGCCGAACTGCTTCATCAGTTCATTTACTACAGCTTCTTTGTAGTAATCATGCAGTTTCGCCATCGTAAACTCCAATTACTTAACAATTTCGTCGTTGGACTTGAAGAAACGGACTTTTTTGCCGTCTTCAATACGGAAACCCACACGATCAGCCTTGCCAGTGGCAGGGTTGAACAGTGCCACGTTGGAAGCGTGGATGGGGGCTTCTTTCTCAACGATGCCACCTTGAACTCCCAGTTGGGGGTTCGGCTTCTGGTGTTTCTTCACCAGGTTAACGCCTTCGACGATTACCTTACCGGTAGACAGGACTTGGGAAACCTTACCGCGTTTACCCTTGTCTTTACCTGCCAGTACGATTACTTCGTCATTACGACGGATTTTTGCTGCCATGGTTCGCTCCTTACAGTACTTCCGGCGCCAGGGACACGATCTTCATGAACTGCTCATTACGCAGCTCACGGGTCACCGGGCCAAAGATACGAGTGCCGATCGGCTGGTTGCTGGCATTCAGCAATACAGCAGCGTTACGGTCGAAGCGAATGACAGAACCGTCGGGACGACGTACGCCCTTCTTGGTGCGAACTACCACCGCGTTAAATACGTCACCTTTCTTCGCTTTACCGCGAGGAATAGCTTCCTTAACAGAAACCTTGATGATGTCGCCGATGCCGGCGTAACGACGGTGAGAGCCACCCAAGACCTTAATACACTGCACGCTACGTGCGCCGGAGTTATCGGCAACGTCCAGCACAGATTGCATTTGGATCATTTCAGTGCTCCGCTTATTTACTTCAAACACCCTTACGGGCTAGTTGGCTGCCTCAAAAAGGCGCGCAATTATAACCCACCCTTTCGCAAAAGGGTAGATAAAAAATAACCGGCCCGGGCAGGCCCGAGCCGGTTACTCTACATCGTAGTAGAAGGGCCTTACTTTAGGCCTTTTCTAGCACGCTTACCAGAGTCCAGGACTTAGTCTTGGACAGCGGACGGCATTCGCGGATTTCTACCACGTCACCGATACCACACTGGTTGTTTTCGTCATGAACGTGCAGCTTAGTAGTGCGCTTCATGAACTTACCGTAGATCGGGTGCTTAACTTTGCGCTCGATGGCTACGGTGATGGACTTGTCCATCTTGTCGCTGATAACACGACCCTGAAGAGTACGGATTTTATCAGACATTACGCACCTGCCTTCTCAGTCAGAACGGTCTTCACGCGCGCGATGTTGCGGCGTACCTTCTTCATTTCGTGAGTCGCTTTCAGCTGACCGGTTGCGTTCTGCATACGCAGGTTGAACTGTTCGCGCAGCAGATTAAGCAGCTCCGCGTTCAGTTCTTCAACGCTTTTTTCACGCAAATCTTGTGCTTTCATCACATCACCTTACGAGTTACAAAGGTGGTCTGTACAGGCAGCTTGGCGGCAGCCAGAGAGAAGGCTTCACGAGCCAGCTCTTCAGACACACCTTCCATTTCGTACAGGACACGACCCGGTTGGATCTGTGCTACCCAGTACTCAACGTTACCCTTACCTTTACCCTGACGAACCTCAAGCGGCTTGGCGGTGATCGGCTTGTCCGGGAATACACGGATCCAGATCTTACCTTGACGCTTGATGTGACGAGTCATGGCACGACGTGCCGCTTCGATTTGACGCGCAGTCATACGACCACGGGTGGTCGCTTTCAGACCGAAAGAGCCAAAGGACACCTTGTCACCGCTGGTAGCGACACCGCGGTTACGGCCTTTGTGCATCTTACGGAACTTCATACGTTTAGGTTGCAGCATCTCGGTTCCCCTTACTTACCACGACCTTTGCGCTTCGGCTGCTGCTTCGGCTGCTCTTCAACAACCGGCATACCGCCCAGAACTTCACCTTTGAAGACCCAAACTTTAATGCCGATTACACCGTAAGTGGTGTGAGCTTCGGAAGTAGCGTAATCGATGTCAGCGCGCAGGGTATGCAGCGGCACACGACCTTCACGATACCATTCGGTACGTGCGATCTCAGCGCCACCCAGACGACCAGAAACTTCGATTTTGATGCCCTTGGCACCCAGACGCATGGCGTTTTGCACGGCGCGCTTCATAGCGCGACGGAACATAACGCGGCGCTCCAGCTGAGAAGCGATGGAATCGCCTACCAGTTGAGCATCCAGTTCCGGCTTGCGTACTTCGGAGATGTTGATCTGAGCAGGAACGCCGGCCAGTTTGGCGACTTTCTTACGCAGTTTTTCAACATCTTCGCCCTTCTTACCAATCACGACGCCAGGACGAGCAGTGTGAATAGTCACACGGATGCTCTTGGCCGGACGCTCGATGGTGATCCGGGAAACAGAAGCGTTGGCCAGTTCCTTTTTCAGGAATTGACGCACTTCGTGGTCGCTGAACAGGTTGTCAGCGTAATCTTTTTTCTCCGCGTACCAGGTCGAGGAGAAAGGCTTGGTGATCCCTAGGCGGATACCATTAGGATGTACTTTCTGTCCCATTGCAGCTCCCCTTACTTGTCGGCCACAACCACAGTGATGTGGCTAGAGCGCTTCAGGATGCGGTCAGCACGGCCTTTAGCACGCGGCATGATGCGCTTCATGGTCGGACCTTCGTCAACAAAGATCTTGGCAACTTTCAGGTTGTCGATGTCCAGACCTTCGTTGTGTTCCGCGTTGGCAATGGCAGACTCCAGAACTTTCTTTACCAGAGCACCAGCTTTCTTGTTGCTGAAGGTCAGAATGTCCAGGGCGCGATCAACCGGCAGACCACGGATTTGATCCGCAACCAGGCGAGCCTTCTGTGGAGAAGTGCGGGCAAAACGGTGTTTAGCTAAAACTTCCATCTTCAACCCCTTAGCGTTTCTTCGCTTTCTTATCCGCAGCGTGGCCGCGGTAAGTGCGAGTCGGCGCGAATTCGCCCAGTTTGTGGCCAATCATGTCTTCGGTAACGAAAACCGGTACATGTTGACGACCATTATGGACAGCGATGGTGAGACCAATCATATCAGGAATGATCATCGAACGACGGGACCAAGTCTTAACAGGCTTTTTGTCTCCGCTTTCCACCGCTTTCTCTACCTTCTTCAGCAAGTGCAGGTCGATAAATGGACCTTTCTTGAGAGAACGTGGCATGGTGAATCCTCTAAATTACTTGGTACGACGACGTACGATGTACTTATCAGTACGCTTGTTGCTGCGGGTTTTCTTACCTTTGGTCGGAACGCCCCACGGAGAAACCGGGTGACGACCACCAGAGGTTTTACCCTCACCACCACCGTGCGGGTGATCTACCGGGTTCATGGCAACACCACGAACGGTCGGACGAACACCGCGCCAGCGGTTGGCACCAGCTTTACCAAGCTGACGCAGCATGTGCTCGGCGTTGCCTACTTCACCAATGGTGGCGCGGCAATCAGCCAGAACTTTGCGCATTTCGCCAGAGCGCAGACGCAGAGTCACGTAAGCACCGTCGCGAGCAACGATTTGGACGTAGGCACCAGCGGAACGCGCCAGTTGACCACCCTTAGCCGGCTTCAGTTCAACGTTGTGAACGGTAGAGCCAACCGGGATGTTGCGCATCGGCAGGGTGTTGCCCACTTTGATCTCGGCTTCTACACCGGACATGATCGCATCGCCAGCATGCAGGCCTTTAGGGGCCAGGATGTAACGACGCTCACCGTCTGCGTACAGAACCAGAGCGATGTTAGCGCTGCGGTTCGGATCGTATTCCAGACGCTCCACCTTGGCCGGCACACCGTCTTTGTTGCGTTTGAAGTCAACAATACGGTAGTGCTGCTTGTGGCCACCGCCGATGTGGCGAGTGGTGATGCGACCAGCGTTGTTACGACCACCAGACTTGGACTTTTTGTCCAGCAGAGCGGCGTGAGGCTTACCTTTGTGCAGTTCGGCGTTCACGATTTTGGTAACGTGACGACGACCGGCAGAGGTAGGCTTACACTTAACAATAGCCATTATCTAAACTCCTACTGCTTACTCAGCGCCGCCGACAAAATCGATGTCAGCGCCTTCGGCCAGGGTGACGTAGGCCTTTTTCCAGTCGCTACGACGACCGAAACGAGCGCCGTGACGCTTCACTTTGCCTTTAACCACGCTGGTGCGAACGCCAGTTACCTGAACTTCGAACAGCTTCTCAACGGCAGCTTTGACTTCCGCCTTAGTCGCGTCCAGGGCCACTTTGAACACAATAGTGTTGTTCAGCTCAGCGGCCATGGTGCTCTTTTCAGAGATGTGCGGAGCGCGCAGCACTTTCAGCAAACGTTCTTCACGGATCATGCCAGCTTCTCCTCAATCTGCTTAACTGCGTCAGCGGTCATCAGGACTTTGTCGAAGGCGATCAGGCTAACCGGATCGATACCGTCTACGTCGCGTACGTCAACCTTGTACAGGTTGCGAGAAGCCAGGAACAGGTTCTCATCAACTTCACCGGTCACGATCAGTACGTCAGACAGTTCCATCTCTTTCAGCTTGGCAACCAATTCTTTGGTCTTCGGCGCTTCAACAGAGAAGTTTTCTACAACAATCAGACGCTCCTGGCGAACCAGCTCAGACAGAATGCTGCGCAGAGCGGCGCGGTACATCTTCTTGTTAACTTTTTGGCCGTGATCCTGCGGCTTAGCAGCGAAAGTTACGCCACCGGAGCGCCAGATCGGGCTCTTCACAGTACCGGCACGAGCGCGGCCAGTACCTTTCTGGCGCCACGGCTTTTTGCCGGTGCCAGTAACTTCAGAGCGGCTGAGCTGAGCACGGGTACCTTGACGAGCATTGGCTGCGAAAGCCACTACCACTTGGTGTACCAGAGCTTCGTTAAACTCACGCCCGAAGGTAGTTTCGGAAACTTCAAGAGCGCTCTGGGCGTCTTTCATTACCAATTCCATTACTATCTCCTCAGACGTTACGCTTTAACGGCAGGCTTAACGATAACGTTACCGCCGTTGGCTCCAGGGACTGCACCCTTGATCAACAGCAAGTTACGCTCGACGTCAACACGAACCACGTCCAGGTTTTGAGTCGTTACACGCTCAGCACCCATGTGGCCAGCCATTTTCTTGCCCTTGAATACCTTACCCGGGGATTGGTTTTGACCAATGGAACCCGGAGCGCGGTGGCTCAAGGAGTTACCGTGAGTCATATCCTGGGTGCGGAAGTTCCAGCGCTTAACAGCACCTTGGAAACCTTTACCCTTGGATTGACCGGTAACGTCTACTTTTGCAACATCAGCGAAGATGTCGACTTTCAGCTCAGCACCCAGCTCGATGCCTTCACCTTCACCTTCGCCCAGGCGGTGCTCCCACAGGCCACGACCGGCTTCAACGCCTGCCTTAGCAAAGTGGCCAGCTTCAGGCTTGTTCACGTGGGAAGCTTTTTTGCTACCTACGGTTACCTGAATTGCACGGTAGCCTTCGCTATCCAGTGCTTTAACCTGAGTTACACGGTTCGGTTCTACTTCGATAACAGTCACAGGGATGGACACGCCTTCTTCAGTGAAGATGCGGGTCATACCAACTTTGCGACCTACAAGACCGATAGCCATTCTTATAAACCTCTATTCCGAATCTGGAATTAACCCAGACTGATCTGCACGTCTACGCCTGCAGCCAGATCCAGACGCATCAGCGCGTCGACAGTCTTGTCGGTAGGCTCAACAATGTCCACCAGACGCTTGTGAGTACGGATTTCGTATTGGTCACGCGCGTCTTTGTTGACGTGCGGAGAAATCAGTACTGTGTAGCGTTCTTTACGGGTGGGCAGCGGGATAGGACCGCGAACTTGAGCACCTGTACGCTTAGCAGTCTCAACGATTTCCGCGGTAGACTGATCGATCAGGCGATGATCGAACGCCTTCAGACGGATACGGATTCTTTGGTTCTGCATTGACCAGAGCTCCAACTCTAAGAAACACATAAACCAATCCCTTCACCACCTTTCTCTAAGTACAGGGGGAAGAGACGATTCACCTACATTCGACTCCAAATCGGAGTCGCTGTTTACGGCAATAATTTTGCCGCCGTTATATTCAACCCTTTCGGGTTTCAGCTTTCGCCAATTGCGTAAGCCGGACGAATTATACTCAGTTATCCTGAAAGCGCAAGCACGAATTGCGGCATCTACTTAAAGTGGCACTAGGGCCGACTCCAAGGGCGCATCAGAACATCCGGGCGCGCATTATGCCGCACTTTCACACTTCTCGGTAGTCCCTTTTTTCTCACGGTATCCATGGCCGTAGTAGCGGTCATAACGTTTGCCATACTGCGCCTGCATCGCTTCACCGGAGACTCGGTTGAGGATCACGCCGGTGAGACGAATGCGATTCTTCAGGATCTGGGCCAGAGCACGATGAGCCAGCTTAATGCGGGTACTTTCCGAGCGAACAACAAAGACAAGGTTTCCCGCCAGCTGACCGACAACCAGCCCATCGGACACAGAATTGATTGGCGGCGTGTCCAAGATCACCACATCATAATCTGCGCGGGCTTTTTCCAATAATTGACGAAACCCATCTCCAGAGAGACTTTCCAGTGGGTTTGCCAGCGCAGTTCCTGCTCCAAGCACTGACACACCCGATTCACTATCAAAGTGCACACACTGGGCCAAAGAGTGTGTGCCTTTCACGGCATTGGTCAGTCCTGGCTGGTACTCTGGTAACTTAAAGCTTGTACCTATGGTTGGACGCCTCAGGTCACAGTCCACCAACAGGACGGACTTAATCTGGGCCAAGGCCTGGGCCAGACTAATGGCACAAGTGGACTTCCCCTCCTCCGGCGCCGCTGAGCTTATCGCCAACGTCATTGGGTAAGAGAAGTTGTCTTGAAGGCTCAGCGTTGTCCTGATGCTTCGCCAAGACTCTCCAAATGCGGGCCGCTGGCTATCGAAGTATCCACGCGCCGCTTGTTCACGATTGAGAAAGCGCGTATTCGGCACAATACCCAGCAGTTTCGCTTTTAGTGTCGACTCAACTTCATCAGCTCGAGAGATCACATCGGCGAATCGTGAGTAAAGTACGGCGATGGTGCAGGATAGCGCCAATGCGAAAGCGATAGTCCCGCCCATCAATAACCCTTTTTTCGGCTCCGCCGGGGTTAAAGGTGGCAGCGCCGGATCCGTTACCCGGGCAATGGCCTGGTTAAAATCTCCCGCAATCCCCGTTTCCTTGATTCGAGTCATAAAGGTTTCATACAACTGTCGATTCGCTTCAACCTCTCGTAGCAGCTCCCGGTACTCCGTTTCGCTCTTACTCAACCCTTGGTAATTGGATCGGGCAGCATCGAGCTCTTTCATCAGGCTGGCTTCTTCCTCACTGGCAGCCTGGTACTCCTGTTGAACACCCTCAACCAATTGGCGTATCTGGCGACGCAGGGCTGTGCGGACCTCGGTTAGTTCAGCCTTCGCGGCCACCATATTCTTGTGTTTGGGGCCATAACGATTCGCGAGCTGTGCCACTTTCTGCTCTGCGACTGTCTCAGCTTTCCTCAGTTGCTGAACGCTGGGGTGCCGATTCATCTCCGGCAGGGCGGCTAGCTGCTCAAAGCTGCTTCCTCCTGCTGCAGCGACAGACCGAGCAACGGTCTGCGCCGCACTGCGTCTGGCTTTCGCGTCATTAAGTCGCGAGGAGAGGTCTTCCAATTGTTGGCTCTCGAGCGTCAGCAGTCCCTCAACGTCGACCAGACCCGCCTGATCTCGAAACTGCTGCAATGCCAGTTCCGAGCTTCGCAGATTCGTTTTTAACAGCTCCAATCGACCTTGCATCCAGTGTGTGGCCTGTTCAGTCGCTGTTACCTTATTCTCCATATGCGATTCGATGTAAGTCTCTGCGATGGCATTGGCGACTGCCGCAGCCAAATGAGGATCTTCCGACGCGAATTGCACCTTAACCAATTGAGTGCTGCGAATAGGGATAATGGTGAGGCGTTCAAAGTATCGGGATAACACCTTTTGCTTCAGTCGGTAGGCGATCTCCTCTTCACTGAGCGGTGTGTTATCCCGACGCCAAGGTAGATGACGGTTAAGCCACTGTCTTAGCATTCCAAGCGCTAAGCCCTGGTCGCCCCGGAACTCTGGGACAGACATAAGCCCCACCTTGTCGACCACCTGCTCTGCTATTTTACGTGACTCCATAATTTGATACTGAGTCTGAAAATACTCGTCCGCACTGGTATCCAGACCATACACCTCATCGATGGAGACCACGTTAGACTGCTGCTTCTCCAGCAGCAGCGTCACCTGAGCATGGTAAACCGGTGGCATAGCAGCGATATAGGCGTAGCCGACTGCGCTGACCAGCAGAGTAAAAAGGATAATCCACCATCGGTATCGCCAGAGCGACACCGCTCGCTGCGTCAAACCCACCCACTCGAGCGGTGCCTCTGGCTGACGACCCTCATTTGTTATCTCGCTCAACATGGTGTCTCCTGTTGCGCCCGCGCTTAAAAGAAAGAGTCTTCAATAAAAATGGAATCACCAGGCAGAACCTCAAACGCCATCTCCACTTTCAGGCTACGTTCGCCACCGTTATCTGCACGTACAAGGCGAAGGCCTCTGCTTGATGCCCGTTCAGTTAAGCCGCCTGCAATAGCAATGGCTTGACGCACCGTCAGGCCCGGCTGAAACGGGTAACTGCCCGGTCGCCTCACCTCCCCGTTAATAAAAAAGGGGCGGTATTCGATCACACTGACTGAGACACTTGGGTTGACCAGATAGTCCCCCTTCAGCCCCTGTAGTATCTGATTCTCCACCTCTTTGACTGTTCGACCTGCCAGCCGTACGGTGCCCAAGTAAGGGTAAGAGATGGTTCCGGACTCGCCCACGCGGATCCCATCGATGCTGAGGTCCTCTTCACCGTAAACTTGGATCTGGATCCTGTCTCCACTGCCCAGTCGGTAGTTTCCCTCGGCGGAAGCGAGGGCCGCCGGTGTCATTGCTAACAAGAGCCATGCCAATACGAGTCTCATGGTTTCTCCTCACAGCGAAAGCGTGGTGGCCAGACCAAATCGCGTTTTGTCGTAGTTCACCGATGGGTTGTCCAGGTTAGAACTGCGATCACGAACATCGACATAGGGCTCAAATTGAATCCAACGCCTGAAGTGGTAGATGACACCCAGTCGGGCGATTTGGTAATCCTCACTCCTGGTCAGCCCCGTGTACTCATCGTTCTCGAATCGATATTCAATAACGGACGCCAATCTCTGCAGCCAGTGATGACGCCATTGGATCCGATAGACACGCTCTTCCACGTAATCACCCGTGGTTGAGGGGTCCTTGGCTTCACTTGAACTGCTAAATTCCCAGCGCGAGCGGCTCATTGGCGACCAAAAAAGATCTATATCCCAAGACAGACCAGAGAAGTCTTCTCGCACCGGATCCGAAAAGGACTTGTCCTGATAACCCAGTTTTAGGCGCCCTTCAGTTTTCTCCGTAGCTTTCCAGGTCAGTCCAGCTAATACCGTCCAGCTCTCACTGTCGCGGCTCGCGGAGCCCTGCCGCTGACGATCATAGGATTTATCTTCATATTCGCCGTCCAACACAAAGCGGGTGCGCTGGCCCAACCGCCAGCTCAGCTCCAAACCGGCCAAATAGCGATCAAAGTCACGAAATTGAGTTAAGAATTCGAAGTTGTCGTGCGACCTGGTTTCCAGCCCCGCCCTCACCGCCAGCTGCATTCGCGCCTGGTCGGCACCAAAGCGATAGCCGAGATCGAGAGTATTCTCTGTGTATCTCACAGGATCGGGCAGGATGAAAAACTCGGCCAGACCCGTGCCTCTGTCTTCATGCGCCTTGGCAAACCGGTAATCTAGGTCAACAGCGTGGCGAGCGGTAAATTCATGGTGCCCGGTGAGAAAGAGGTGATGATCACCATAGTTGTCAGCAGAGGAGTCAAAGTAGGTGGCGCCATTAAAGCGGTAGCCAAACCTCAGGTGGCTGATCCGCTCCCCGAGGCTGAACTGCAGATCGGGCTCGACCCGGATATAGGCGGAGCTAATCTTCTGATCGCCCCGATTGAGCAGATTGTCATCATGCCCCAGATCCAGAGCGAGTATCGGACGAAAAGAAAGATCTTCTGTTATTTCAACGATCGCTGGCTCAAACTCCGCCGCCATTAACGACCCCGTGACTAACCAAAATACCATCCCGGAAATTCGGTGCACTTGAGGCTCCCCAGTTTTTCAGTAGGCGTTTTCATGAAAAAAGCCTTTCGTTAGCGTCATCGCGACAATGCGTATATCCAGCATGACCGACCAATGGGTGATGTAGTGAAGATCAAACTCTACCCGTTTCGCCATCTTATCCAGGGTATCCGTTTCTCCCCTCCAACCATTCACCTGCGCCCAACCGGTAATCCCGGGTTTGACTTTGTGGCGCAACATATAACCTTGGATTAGGGCACGGTAGTGCTCGTTGTGTGCGACAGCATGAGGCCGCGGACCAACAACCGACATCTGCCCCTGCATCACATTAAAGAACTGCGGTAACTCGTCCAGCGATGTCCTGCGCAAAATACGCCCTAAGCGAGTAACCCTCTGATCATCCCGTGTGGCTTGTTTTATAGTAGTTCCATTCTCCACTATCGTCATGGAACGAAACTTCCATACTTCAATGGGTTTACCGTCCAGGCCGTAACGGCACTGACGAAAAAGGGCAGGGCCAGGACTCTCTAGGCGGATGGCGATCGCAATCACCAGCATCGGAAGCGCAAACACCATCAGTGCCAAGGCCGCGATGGCAATATCTTCGGCGCGTTTTAGTGCCCCCCAAGGCCCTCTGATTGGGCTCTCGTAAACACTCAGCGTCTTGAGGCCTCCGACGTCGTACCAGGCAGCATTAAATAGGTTGTAGATAAAGAAGTTGGGTACGAGATGAATTTCGCTGACTGTGTTACTACAACGCTCAATGATGTCCGCAATCCGGGCTTCGGCACGCATCGGCAGCGCGATAAACAACTTGTCGACCCCACCCCGACTGGCCATCTCAATCGCCATGTCGATGTCCCCAAGCAACTCCCCGGGCTCAGCACCGTGAATGCGCATTACGTCCCGATCATCACAAAATCCCAGCACCCGGATCCCGAGCCCTGGTTCCTGTGCAATCTCTTGGGCCAATCGCCTAGCCACAGGTGTCAGACCAATAATCAGGGCTGTGGCCTGTTGACGTCCGGATACCCTCTGTAGGGTGAGATAGCTGTGGTATAACCAGCGCCAGAAAATCAGACCAACAGCGACACCTGCCACCCACGTCATGAACACAGCACGTCGCAATTCGTCACTGAGTTTTAGAAAATAGATGAGGAACAAAAGAAAAAAGACCACTCCCGCCCAGACCATTAGGGTGGTTGCTACCGTCTGATAAAACTGTCCACGGCGCCAGACTCGATAAAGCGAGAACACTTCGAAGCAATACAGTGTCAGCAATCCCGCTACCAGGGACCAAACAGCCAGGAGTTCATCGCTGATGCCGGGCGAACTGAACAGCCACCTCGCGAACAGCATGCCAAGGAGAATAATGGAGAGATCGAAAAGCCGTAGCCAAAAGCCCGCCAAATGTGAAGGTGCCAGTTCAGAACTCACCACTCTGGCACTCCCCTTGTTTCATCACAGCCTGACCCAGAGAACAGATTATTAGCCCTCGGGCTATCGTCAACGAGGCCTGTTTCATACTGCCAATGGCCGATTCAGACACAGTCATGACTTCTCCCAACCTACCGGGCATCCTATAAATCCAGTTTGGAATGATTCACTTATCAGTGATGTCCAGTTCTCCAAACGCAGGTATTAAAGATAGACGACTGAGAGTGCTCGAAGAGTCAAAACAAAGAATATGGACATAGGTAGGGTTTATGGACTCACCCCAACTGGAGAAAGGCCTTCGCACTTTGTGCCCAATCATATTGTGAGGCGATCCTCTTAAGCTTTGCCCCAAGAAGACGCCTGCGGCGCCTGTCCAACATCAGATCTTGCAGCTTGTTCGAGAGCGCGTCGACGTTGTCCGGCTCGAACAAAACCGGACGGAATCCGTTGACCACATCGGCGTTTTCCTCCACATCGGCACAAAGCACCGGGCGACCAGCACCAAGTGCCGCCAACAGGCTGTTGGACATTCCTTCAAGAACAGACGGAAGCACAAACACGGCACAATAACGAGTCAGCGTATGAACCTGCTCCTGAGACACATGCCCCAGAAAATACACATCATCTGCAGCGTTCCGCCTGAGTGACTGCTCATAGTCTGAGTCTTTGCAGTGCCCGCCAGCAATGACCAAAGGTAACCGACGAGACTGTGGAATCTGTCTGTGCGCCTGAAGAAGAATGTGCAAACGTTTGACTGGATCCAGTCGTGCCGCATAGAGCACATACCCATCGGCCTCAACCCCTAGGTCCGTTAAGAACGAGGGCGGCTGGTTCCCGACCTGGGTTATACCATTCGGGATATAGACAGTTTCGCGGCCGCCGCGTAAGAAAAGCCTTCTCATTGCCAGGCTGTTTACCGTACAGCGGTGCGCGATGTTAACAGCAGCCCACTCCCCCGACCGAAGAATCCAACGATTGATTCCCTGCCAGCCATCTCGGCCACTGTCTATGGCTCTCAAGCAGGCGACTGTATGCACCCCGAACAAACGCGAGAAGATACTTAACAAACATGGGCCGGAGGCAAAGAGATAAACAACACGAGGACGCACCCTGACCAGTACATAGAGCAATCCCATCAGTGTCGTAAAGCTATGCCCCAACCGGCTAACCCATCGTGGAGCACAAAGGACTCGGAGCCCACCCCGTAACTCGACCAAAAACTGACGAGCGTCGCCCTGCCCCGCTATCCAGATGGGTTCCTCACAGAGATGCTCCATCTCATTGGCCAGTTGTCGAATAGCATTTTCAACGCCGCCATAGTTGGACCAATAGCCCCGTCCTCCGACCAAAGCAATTCCTGACCGCCGCCCAGACATAAGCCCCCTTCTTTGCAAGTTCGTGTTGCCCCGACGGTCCCCAACTAAGCATCCGGGTAACGCCCCTGAGTCAGGAGCGTCATGCCTCCCCGAAACCACAACCACCTAACTCGAAACCGCGGCCTGTCGCCGCACACGCCACCACACCCCGACACCAATACTGTAAAAGCCAACTCCAACAGCAACCAAAACCAACAACCTCTGGAGGTGTCCCCAGGAGGCCATAGGCCAAATACCCTGCAGAACCATGAGCAGAATGGCCATCATCAGGGAGAGTAAGAACGGGGGCTGCAATGCCATCAGCCAGTCAACATGACGGTAATCCAAGAATCGCTTCACCATCGATTGTTGTACCAGCATGAAGAGCGTACTCAATCCAAAGAGTGCCCAGGTAAACACCAAGAGGCCAAACTGAAGGGCCCACAACAGAACGCCCAAAGTGACAAAAAATCTGACGATATTGATCTTTAACTCCAATCCGGGGAATCCCAGCGCTCTAAACACCACACCAGAGTGCGCCACAACAGACTGAACCAACCCCACCAGACACAGCACCTTTAATACCGGGACAGCCATCTCCCATTGAGGCCCAAACACCGTCACGACAAAGGGGTCCGCCACAAGGAACATGCCGGTCAACATCGGCATCACTATGAGCGCCGTCATACGCATCGAGTCAAGGTACAGCGCGCGAAATTGATCCTTTTCTGCCTGAATCTTGGAGAATGCAGAGAACAGGACTTTGACCACCTCGAGACAGATATTTCGAATCGGCACGAACATCACCTTGTACGCCAGGGTATAGATCCCGAGCGCCTCAGCGCCCAGGAACCGACCGATCAGGAGGTAATCCAAGTTGGCCATCAAATATTGAAGGTATTGAAGTCCCAAGATACTGAAACTGAATCGGTACACGTCTTTGAGTGCCGACCAAGAGAGGATAAAGCTTGGCCGCCAGCCACTGAGAGGCCACAGGATCAAGGCTTTCAAAAGTTGTTGAATGATGGGTTGAAGCACCAGAGACCAGATCCCAGCGCCCCCCCAAGCCATCGCGACCACAATGCTACCCGTCAAGAGATAGACAACGGTGTCGGCAATAGACAGCTCCTTAAAAGACATGTTTTTACGCAGGATAGCTTGGGGCAACGTACTTAAGGAGGAGAGAAAGAAAGAGCACGCGAGAACCTGGCTGATAAGAACAAGCTCCTCCCGCTGGTAGAAAGCAGCGATCAGGGAGGCACTGAAGAAAAAGAACACTGAAACCGCCGACCCCACCGCGAGGTTGACCCAAAACAGGGTGGCATAATGGCGCTGTCCTAGGCGTTGATCCTGTATCACCGCCGCAGAGAAACCGGTATCAGCCAGGACATTGGCCAAACCAGCCAACACCATAACCATCCCCACCAACCCGAAATCCTCCGGGCTGAGCACCGTCGCCAGGAAGGCCATGACGAGTAGCGTGGCGGCCTGTTGCACCTGGCGCGCCCCCAGAGTCCAGCCCGTCCCGTTTAGCACTCGAGATGTTAGCGAGATTGCCACAACTATCGATACACCTTATTTCGCAGGCCAAGACGATAACCAACTCGAAGCCACAGCATGTAATACTTGTTGTGGAACAACACACTAATGGCACGAAGTCGGTCGCTTATCCGTAACTCTTTCACTCGCTGAGAGCGCAGCATCTTAAACGCCGTAAGCCAAGGTCTGACGCCCCCCCAGAGAATTGAACGCCAGTAAAAGGTGCGATTAAACTTACTCTCACTGTGACGCAGGCTGTAAGCCCCGCTGACCACCCGCCTCAGCTTCTGTCGATGCGCCCGTAAAGAGTCACGAGCCGGATGCATCACCAGCATGCTGGCGTTGTACTCCAACCTAAATCCGGACTTTACGGCGGCTTGGGTAAAGGCCACATCGCCACCGGATGTCGCACGCCCGTCAAACCCCCCTAGGGCTTCACAAACTTCTCTCCGGCAAGCGAGATTCGCGGTAAATGCACTGTGATTACGAAGTACCGCTTCACGCTGATCCAAGCCGCAGAGCATGTCAAAACACTCCACCGCATTGGGCGCCTCGGGATTCGCAGAAAACAGGCGGATCTCTCCGGCCACCATGTCGATACCACGGTCGAGGCTCTTAACAAGGGCATTCAACCAATCGGGCTGAGGAAGACAATCGGAATCGGTAAAGGCGATATACGAGCCGGTGGCGTGAGCGAGACCACAATTGCGCGCAGCATAGGAGCCGGGTTTCTGCTCCCGCAGAAGGCGTACCCTCGAGTCGCTGATACGACCCAGATCGAGTGGTGGAGTACTGCCGTTATCAATAATGAGTATTTCATACTCGCCATCGAAGTGTTGTTCCAGCAGCGCCTGAAGGCATAGCTTCACACGGCGCTCGTCATTATAAACTGGCACAATGACGCTTACCTTCATCATCCTCTACCACTCCATAACAACCGGACGGTTGCGATACCAAAGCTTGGTCCACAGATAGCTTAGGGTCGCCAACCAACCCGCATAACGCAGTGTCATCCTGAGGATCCGAACCTTGTTCGGCCTGTCGGCAATGTAAGCCAGCAGTGTGCCGGCAACCTTACGCCGGTAACTGGCCTCCCCAAGAGAGGCCCTGTGCTTGCTGATCGGTTCAAGCCGACGCAGTATCTCACTGTGGCTGACACGCAGGGGGGCATTGGTCATACGGTCGTGCTGCCCATCATTGAACAGGTAAAGTGCTTCAGCAACGTACGGGATATTGCCAAGCTGGGCGAATCGATAGTAGAGCTCCCAATCCTCAGAGCAGACCAGGCTCTCATCAAAAGGATTAAGCAAGAGAGCATCCCGCCGGGCCAAAATTCCACTCGCACCACAGAAGTTGTTACGGTGCTTGAGCATGCTTTGAGATATCTCTTCGACGTCGTGATGCAATACGGTAAGGTCACTGCCCACAAACTGTCGGCCACAAAGACATAATGAGGCCAGGCCGATCTTTGCAAGTTGCCGTTCCAGTTTTTGCGGCAGCCATTGATCATCATCATCCAAAAAAGCGACGAACTCCCCTTGAGCAAGCTTCACCCCGGTGTTTCGGGCTGCAGAAACCCGGCGATTCTTTTCATGACGATGGTAGATATGAGGGACACCCAACTTCGCAAGGGCGGGGCCATAATCACAGGGTGACGCATCATCGACGATGATCAGCTCCCAACTAGAAAAGGTTTGGGAACGTACACTGGCCACTGCGGCCGCCAGCCTTTCCGGTCTGTTATAGGTGGTCAGCACGACTGAAACGCGCACCATAAATAAGGTACTCCTTAGATATCTGCATCGAAGGGCCGTATAACCGGCGGCAAGACTTTAACTACCCAGTATCGATAAAGACTAGTTGGCAAACGGCGCTTTTTCCTCGGATTCAAGCGCCGTAAATTGAGATAGTTGAGAGGTTGACTGACTCCGCGCTTCAGCTTTGGGCCTAGTCAGGTAGTGGTAATGAACCCATCCCAGCAGCACCCAGATGTAGTTCCCCCCCAGAAAGATGCCGTCGTTATGGAAGAGTGCATGAAACCCATAGGGTGCCAGGGCAACCAGAAGTACCAGGCCGTAACGCCTGTAGCACTCCCTCAGACACCAAAGGCCCAACAGGGCTCCAGGGACACCATAAGTAAACAGAAAGCTCACCAGGTGATTGTGGATCCCGAGATACACCACTGCGTCGGCATTTTTGATTCGGTAAAGATCGTGCCAGTAGCCATCGGCTAGGCTATTGGCGCTGATCAACCACCCATAACCGAATGGATTATCGACAAACAGCTTGAGTCCCAGCAAGGCAAGCGGGAAGCGAGCGGCAAAAGAGCTGTCAGAAATGCTCAGCACCCGCAAGTCCAACACGCTGCTCGCCCAGAAAAATAGTGCCGGAGCCAACAGTATGCCAAGCGTCACCACTGTGATACTGGCCACTCTGTAGCGACTGAAACACAGCATATGCAGGGGCAGCAGCAGAATTACCCCAAACAGGCTGGAGCGAGTCCCGGAGAACACCAATGCACAGAGGAGCAGTACCCCGACAGCCCAAACGATGATATTTGCCACCGGCAGCAGTACAGGTTTATGCATCTTCGCCAGATAGATCATGGCAACCACCAGCGCGGCCTGATAGCCCAGGTGGATGGGAGAGTAGGAGATCCCCCGCGCCCGAAAACTGTCGTCAAACCCCTCCCCAGCCGCACGCTGCGCCAACATCACCGCTTGTCGCTGCAGGCCCTGGATGTTTTCAAGAGTCTGAGTCAAGCCCCAGGCAAACCCGAATTCCAGTCCTTGCAGCACCGCCACTGCCGCACTCACCAGAATCACACCAATGAAAACTCCCGCCACCCACCGTGGCCCCACAATGCGACAGCAAAGGATGGAAAAGAGAAAGATCATCGCCGGCTGCAAAAACCAGCGGAGCCAGACCATGGCTGCATCGAGCACCGCTGCGCTCTGGAACAGGGAGAGCACAAATCCCCAAAGCCCGAGCGCCAGTAACACCTTCAGCAGGGGATTGTCACGAAACAGCCAGTGCCAAGGAAGGCGAAACGCCAGAGCGATCCAACCCAAAGCGAGCATCAAAACCAGAGTCCGAACCGGTAAACCAATGCTCCACTTCACCATTCCGACAGCCAGTGCCCAAAAGAGCATGAGCCACATCAAGGTAGCAATGCGCCCAGGAAACCTTGAGGGCCAAAGGGATAAGGTAGCCGCCAAACTCATTCCCGCTCCTCCCCAAGAAGCGCTTGACGGTGTAGGCCCACGACATGCCGCAACGAGTAATGGGAGATAATTTTCGCCACCGCGGCATCGCTGAGCGCCTGTTGATCGGCCTCCCTGGCCCTGCGGATAAGAGCTCGAAGATCCTCCACCTCAAATCCGGATGCCATCAGTCCGTTGTCACCATCATCGATGATCTCCGCACAGCCGTAATTGGGTGACACCAGGCAAACACAGCCCGCGGCCATCCCCTCCAGTAAGGCTTTGGGCATCGCCTCATAGTTGCTGACCAAAAAGTGGTAACGGCATCGCATCATCTGTGACCGAACCTCCTCATTCGCGCACACCCCGTGAAATTGCACATCAGCCTTAAGGGTATCCGCATGCGCTTTCAACTCTGACGCCAAGGGACCATCACCGTAGATATCCAGCGGCAAGGCTTCCGCCGCGCAAGCACTGATCAAGTTGAACAGGTTTTTAAACGACATCAGGCGCCCGACAAAGATCCCACGCTCATGGCGGGCCTGAACCGGCGGTGGATTTGGCAGGGCGTCGGTATCGATAAAGTTTGGGCAGAGACTGAGCGTCTTGGCAGAACGGGCATGGCGGGCATCGCTGCGGGTGCACACCAGGGTATGATCAGCCACCGCCAGGGCGAGCCGATCCACCGGCCAGGAGAGCATTAAACGACCGTACTGCTTACGATCCAGGTGACGTCGCCATAAGGAGTGGCCATACCGGTAGACAAAGCGTGACCCCAGGATGGCTCTTGCGATCAAGCCGGTCCAGCAACCACTGGTCTGGTTATTAATGATCGCGGTCGCCTGGCGAAGGGCCTTGCGGTGCTGCCAAGGCGCCGTCAGTGAATAGACCACCCGGCCCAACTTACTGCCTGCCCAAGACGGTGCCGGGAGCACCTCGATGGCGGAAGCCAACTGCCCCTGCCTTTGCTGTTCTGCTACAAATTCAGGATCACCGGGGTGATAACTCAGCCACACAACCCGGCTGGCGAGGCCGTGTTTCAGGTACGCCTCTGATAGAACCTTCTCTTTACCGAAGATCCCCATCTGGTGCCAGCGAATGGCCGACATCCCCAGGGAAAACAGCACCACAATGGTACGTTCAGTCATGCCAGCCTTACCCTCCTGCGCCGTGCCCGTAGCCATCGCACCCCTTTGCGAAGAAGCGAAGGCGAAGCAAAGCGTGCCACCGCCAAGAGCACCGGGCGCACGCTTTGTGCCCCGCCATCCCAGCACAAAGCGTGGTGCAGTGACAAAGCCGCCAGGGAAAACAGCGCCTGCTGACGACGGCGGGAAAGCGTAATGCTGTTACGCCCCTCCTCGCGCTCGACAAGAGGCTCTGACACACCCGCAAAACGCAAACCCTGTCGTAACGCGCGAAGATAGAACTCATAATCCTGCGCATAGCGAAATGCCTCGTCATAGCCCCCGAGCCAACGAAGACGCTCGGTACGGACCGTCAAAGCCGAGTGCACCAGGATATTCCGACACGCCAGTCGCCTGGCGATCTCGAGATGACTTTCGGGTACCTGCATCAGATAACGTCGCCCGTCCTGATGCACCCAGGCCGCCCCAGTTAAGAGATCCACATCAGGGTGGTCCGAGAAGTACGTTGTCACCAACGCGATTCGCTGTGGCGTAAAGCGATCATCATCATCCAGGCGGGTAACCAGCGCGCCCCGGCAAAACTGCAGGCCCAGGTTCAGGGAGCGGGTCAGGCCAATGTTTTCATCGTTATGCAGGAGGGTGACCGCAGCCCGCTGCGGCTCTGATAAAGGTGTCAGCAGCTCTGAAGGGTCGAGGTTGGGGTTGTCGACGACCAGCACAAGCTCGATAGTCGCCAAAGTTTCCTCTTGGCAGTCCAACACGGAGAGTAAGGCCTGGGAGAGCGTCGCCCCCCCGGTTGTTGCCATCAGCACCGACAATCGGCACCGGGTGGGCTCGGTCCGCGCGGACCTTATCTTACGGTAAGGCAGATCTGCCATCGACCGAGGCCTCCCTGTCAATTCACGTTAAAACACGGACACAGCTAATGAAAATAAAGCATAGTCAAAGTCAGGAGTTGGGCGGGGGCAGATACAAAAAAGGACGCCTTTCGGCGTCCTTTTTGAGGAGGTGGTAGCTAGGACCGTTGATTACTCAACGATGGTCGCTACAACACCAGCACCTACGGTACGGCCACCCTCACGGATAGCGAAACGCAGGCCTTCTTCCATCGCGATCGGCGCGATCAGGGTAACTTCCATCTGGATGTTGTCACCCGGCATTACCATCTCTACACCTTCCGGCAGC
>NZ_BAABLF010000026.1:0-56149 GCF_039544205.1 Ferrimonas gelatinilytica
CTCCCTGCTTGTCGATGCTGGCATGCCAATCCGGATAAATGAGGTGGTAAAACGGTGATAACCCGTCGTAGAAGTCTTGCACTTAACTTTCCAAATCTGCCTAACGCCCATTTAAGGGGCTGATAATTGTTTGCTAAAATGTGTAGCGAAGCGAAACCGAGCAAACTGTTAACAGTCCCGCTTTAAATTCTTGTTAGCTTACGACTGCTCATACTCTGAACGTTCTTCTTTCCAATCATCATCGTCTAAATTGAAAAGAACCTGTTTATTAAATAGTTGCATTGGCATCTGTGAAATTTGTATAACACTTTTACCACTTGCGATTTCTGAATCTATAAATCCATCTATAGCTTGATGAAATGCCCATGCAGAAACGCTAAGCCAATGCTCTTTTTCGTGATCGATTTTTTCCTCAACACTCCAATACAATTGATTTAATTGATCTGGATTGTTTTCGTCAATCACAAGCTCATTAGGCCAATACTTTTTTATATTTTCAAATAAAGTCGAACATTTCATATATATGTATTTAGTAAGCTAACAGTGTGTTTATTGCGCCTAGAGGCACCTTTGCGGGCGCAATAACTCCGGCGAAAGTCCGCTCAACGTACCAAGCGATCCCCATTCAATCAATCTCTTAGATGTCGTTTTCGACTGTCCTTTGGGTGAAACAGAGCGGTCATCCGGTGAAAGTTCGCCAACGCCACGAGTGACCGCTTTTGGCGCCATTCCGGACTTTCGAAGTGCAGCATTGTCATCACTACGCCGCGAGACTTGGTCGCTTTAGTAAGGGGCTAGAAACCTGAAGGCTTCCCACAGCACCCGAGTACATCCTTAGAAGTGCTCGATTTAGTCAGCAATCTGCTACATATATGCTACACGGGGTCATTTTTGAGAGGGAAAGTTAGCGACGACTACGGCGCTAACCATCAAAATATGCTGGCCCCTGACGGAGTTGAACCCGCGACTAAGCGATTATGAGCTTTAGGTGCTTGTATCTATCCACTCTCGCTCACCTGCTTAGCCAACTCCGCCATCAAAGCAATTTTCTGCTTCCCCGTTAGCCCCTCCAATCTGCTTTGCAAAAGCGTTTGGAGAAAGTCACCGCACCCAGTTTTGTCGCACCGGGGCAAGGCTGCAAGTAAGCTTAAGTGCTGGCTGTAACCACAAGATACAGATTCCCGAATCCAGTACGCCCCTCGAAACGCCAAACTTTGACATTCGCCTCAACGATTTGGAGTCACCATTGCCCCATTAACCAGGGAGGCGGCATAATCTCGCGCCACCGAACATGAAAGCCCTGATAGGGCGCAGCGGTATCTAGGTTTCAAACCCCAAATTGATTACGAAAGGCGAAGCATGAACTGGTTGTGGATTTTATGCGCAGTTTGCATTGGCTTTGCGGCTGGTAGCGTCAGACGTCGAGCAGTTGCTAGAGAGAACGTTGGCGAAGCTGCGGTCAGAAAACTGTTGCAGCAAAACCTCGATCCGAGAGAATTTCACATTCTCAATAATGTCACCCTTCCGTTTGAGGATGGAACAACCCAAATTGATCACATCGTTGTATCCACCCGGGGTATCTTTGTCATCGAAACCAAGCATTGGCATGGATGGATTTTTGCGTCTGAACAGTCGCGAAAATGGACCCAGGTGCATTATCGCTTGAAGCGCTCGATGCAAAACCCGGTACGACAGAACTTCAAACACCTAAAAGCGGTCATGCAGCTTCTCGACTTCCTGCCATATGATGCATTCACGCCCGTAGTTATATTTACTGGTGAAGCCGAATTTAAAACTGGGAGGCCAAAGGGCGTGTCCAGCCCTGAAGAGCTTCTTCATCACATGAAGAGCACTCCCCCTGCCGTTATGTCAGTCAATCGGATGGCTTTCTCTGTCGGTCGCTTGACCTGCGCACGATACAGTCTCACCGAGAAAACAGACATTGAGCACCAACTTTACCTTGATAGGAAGTTTGGTTCACTTGGCTGAGCCTGTTTCAACCTTCTGATAGGGAGCGACCCAGCTCTGCCATCAAAGCAATTTTCTGCTCCCTCGTCAGCCCCTCTAGCCCACTTTGCAAAGGCGTTTGGAGCGAGTCACGAGTCGTCGTCCCAACGATAGAGTCCGTCACCGCATCCAGTTCCTGTCGCACCTGGGCAAGCTGCAAGTGGGCGTAGGTGCTGGCGGTGATCCCGATATCACTATGACCAAGTAACTTACTCGCCGCTTGCAGGCTTCCGCCACGCATAACGTTCCAGCTGGCAATGGTTCGCCGCAGATCGTGGATGGTAACGTTATCGCTCCGGTTCTTACTGTACAGTCCTGCCCGTTTGGTGATGCGGCTCCAAAAGCCGCTCTCTCCCGATTTATCGACAATATGCCCAGAGCCGGTTCGCTGGCCAGGGAACACATAGGGCTGACCGGCTTCCGCCTCAGCGCTACGGCGCTTGAGGATGGCCATAGCCGTATCCACCAAGGGAACAGCGTGAGGCCGCTTAGCCTTCATCTTGGATGTGGGGATCAGCCAGATGGCGTTAGCATGATCGATCTCTCGCCACTCCATACTGAACACACAGCTTTTACGCTGGCCGGTCAGCAACAGCATCATCACCACATCCTGATAGATGGGTTCCTCCTGCTCCAATGAAGCGATAAGGGCGCGCATCTCATCCTGGTTCAAAATGCGCTCCCGCTTTATCGAGCTGAGCTTTTTGATCCGCCCAAAAGGATTCACCTCCTGCTCGGAGAACATCGACTTAATCAAGGTGAGGCACTTGTTGTGGACCGCCGGGGTGTGATCCTTAAGGAGCAGCTTCATCAGGTTCTGTGCGAAGGGCCGATCGATGTCATTGACTTGCAAGTGGCCGATGCGGTGCTTCAGGTGGGTTGCCCAATTGGACTGGGCATCCTTGAGCGACTTGGGCCGCCGCTCCCCCGCTTTGATCTTGAGCTCGAATTCGGCTTGGTAGATTTCGAACAGCTCCGTCACGGTCAGCGACAGGGCCGCTTGGCGTTGTGCCTCGGCGATCTCATCCCGCTTCCTCTGGTTGGGGTTCACCCCTTCCATCAGCTCCAGGGCCAGCTGCGTTGCCTTCCTTCGGGCGTTCTCGATAGAAATGTTGGGAAAGCGGCCAATGGTCACCTGAACATCTTTGCCATTTAACCGCCTGCGGTAGCGGTAAAACTTTGATCCCGAAGGCATCACCTCCAGAAGCAAACCTGCCACAGACTCACGGTTGCCCTGATCTTTGATACGAAAACGGGCTTTTCGTGGCGAAACTTGCTCCAAACTGCGCTTGGTGAAGGCGATTTCCTGCATTTTTTGACCGAGCCCGATAAATTTTGTGCCGCACATGTGCCGACCATGACACACAAAATGGTGAATTTCAAATCACTTCGGTTAAAGCAGATCTGGCATAAGTCGTTGATTTGTAAATCTTAGTTAAAAATCATCAATGTAGGTTAATGCATAAGATTCCTCCTCTTGGGGAGGCCACCCGAGCACGGGCTCAGTTCAGGCGCTCATATTCAAAGTCAGTTCTGATGTTGTAGTAGAAGTAACGGCCTTTGGACTCCGCTAAATGCAGGCCATCCACCACGGACTTGGGAACGGCATAGTATCGATAGATACTGCCACTGGTGAACTCCACGTCCAATATCTGACTGATCTCCGAGTATCCGAAGCTGTCCAGGGCGGAGGAAGAGACGGCGGTTTGATCATGCATCGGCCACGGGGTCATATTCAGCGCGATCTCGGTAATACGATGCGCGATCGCTTCCGATTGACCCGGTTGCGCCAGGTAGGAGTCATAGAATCCGTGGCCGCTCCAATCATCGAAATTGAAAGACGCCGAATATGTCGGAGGTAAAGCCCCCACCGTAGCCCTTACACCCAGCATGACAAGATCGGTGTTGTTGGTCACATTACCAAGCAACTCCGAGTGGTTATCTCCATCCCATCCCCCAACTCGATAAGAGGGAGTCGCAACCGCCATCTGGCCAAGCATGGGATATTGCGCCAAGGGCCAATACTCACCCAGGAGATATCCCGTCACCTTCTCGCTAAAAAGACCATCACCATAAAAATTACCTTGGGAGTGGGTGACAAGTACTGTTCTGGCACACTGGCTCAGTTGCCCAGACAGTCGACTGGTCATCGCACGATAATCAACATCATCCCCAAGTTGGTAATATTCAGAAACCACTTCGGCCCAAAGAAGAAAAAAGGGTTCGTCCTCGAAGGCCCCAACTCCATCACCATGAATAAAACGCCAGAACAGGTCTTTCCATGAGTACTTACCAGCAACCTCCAACTTCTGAAGGAATACTTGAGTCAGTTGTTCAACGGTACTTTCATCACGGTTACGATAACCAACAACGGGAGCATATTTGGGGATGTGACCTGACAGCATTCTGTTTTGAAGCTTATCGAGTGCTCGGCCATTAAAAAGGAAGTTGCTCGAGTCCGTAAACATCCCATTGATATAAACCAGCTGTAACTTATCAACACTTTCGTCACAGGAAAATTCAGCCAGAGTGTTAGCCGACACTATGCTCAACATAACAACTAGTATCATCTTGTTCATAACATCGACTCCAGTGATGCAATCGAAGATACTGCGAAGCCGCAAGGGTCTTCATCATTGAAGTTGGGGTAATATTCATCCCCGAGCAAATCAAGAAGTATATCTTGATGTCGCCTATCGGCCATGAATCTCTCAAGTGTATTTAAGTACTTGTGTTTAAAGCCTGTGTATTTTGGGTCTTCCTTTTTAATCTGATGTTTACATGAAATTAGATTAACCCTGACATCAAATAATGTACTTACCTTTTCCTTTGACCAAGATGCGGCAACAATTTCATTTGCCTCCAAAGTCAACTGGTAAGATCTACCTGCGTTTAAACCAACCTCTCGAGCTTGGCCGCTGTATGTCATGACAACAAAGACCTCGTAATCATCCCGAATACCGTTTTGATTACTGTCGACGCCCAGCAGGGTGGCATTGGCCGTGGCGTCATCGATCACAGGCAGCTCATAACCTATGGCAGGGTGTTCGAAGGCGACCCATTTCTGGGAGCCAGAGGGGTGATCCGGCGACTGTCGGGCCATCTGACGAGCAAGATAATGCGTGCCCTGATAGATAACGGTGTCACCCAGGGCATAGCGGCGATCCGCTTGCCACTGGGGAGCATCAACCAACTGGGCGCGCACCCAATGAGGATGCTGATGTGGGGCTTGAGCCTGATTGGGACGGCTCGCTACCCAGAGGTGAGACAGATGACGAACAACGACACCGGGCGGGTAACGGGTATCGCTATCCCACTGGGGGAAAGCATCGAAAGGTTGTGCCCACAGCACAGAGGGTGCCCAAAAGAGCACCGCAAAGAGGAGTTTTCTCATAACAATTCCTTTTGTTTTCGCAGGTCCAATACATCCATGTATTGGCGAAACCGAAATGGCCTCTTTCTAACCCTAGACCGAAAATCAGGGGTATCGATAGAGCTTGCAGCGCCGCACAGACCCCACCCCACTCCACTGATACGCCCGGGCTTTAGAGAAACCTTAAGAGTAACGACAGGCCGGACCACTTCGAGTTGAATGCGAAGCAACACTAAGAGTTAGGAAGCGGGTTTAAATAGCGTCAGCGATGAAATAAAAAGAATAAATTTTAAATATAAGGGTGGCGCCGTTTGATAGCGCAATATCTTTGATGGGATGAGTAACGGATTCCGAGTGGCTTGAGAAGACAAGCATGGTTGTGTTCACGTTAGATGCCTAACGTCAACTCTGCCGTATATTGACAACTCAAGACCTACTTGTCCCCACGCCCAACTCCGGTTGCAGGACGCAGGGACAGCGAAGGTTTTAGTTAAGTTTATTGCCCGGAGCGCAGACCCCAAGCAAACTCGCAGTGATAATCGAAGCAGGAGGCGATAGCTACGGCTTGTTTATCCCTGGACATCAACAAACCGATCTTGCCCGACCCGGCTTCCGCACTCATGATGTCGCCACTGAATACACCATGAAATTCTTCATGCCAGGCAAAACTAACCGTCACATTGATGGTGCCATTTCGCAGGGTGCCCTGACATAAGTAATTGTCATCGCATTCGACCGTGAAATTGTCTTCGATGATCTTCCCGTTTTCATCTCCGTAATAGTTTTTCCCACTCCAGGTTCCTTGCAAATCCTCTGCACTAAATGCCCCGATGGCTGCTTCACCACGTTGCAACAACATCAGTTCCAAATTGTATGGGTCGGCGATGACCATGTAGGATTCATCCAGATAGGCGCCAAAAACTTCCTCGCCATCAGATAAAGTAATATTTAAAAGGTCACCATTAGATTCAATCTGTGCGTTGATATCCAGAGATTCCCAGTAGGATAGGTCTTCGCTGTAATATTTAGCGGCGGTAATCGAATTTCCGCTCACCTCCAAGGACATAGGAACAAAAAAGTCCATATCCATCACTACATCAGTACCTGACCAGATTCCATCGAGCACACCTGTGTCAGGATCGGGAATACTCAGGTTGGGATCGGTGTCACTGCCCCCATCGCCACCACAAGCGGTAAGCGCCAGGGCACCAGCAAGCATAATCAGTTTTTTCATCATTTCCTCCTTGAGATGAACAACAGACTTATCAGAAACTCGCATCACTGCATCTCCATCAGACACAGGTTCCGATGAAGATGCAAGTAGCCTTAACCAAATGACTTTTGCTTTCCGCCTACCTAAAAACCAGGTTGCAAAAGATGCCGCCGTTTAAATAAATCCAATACATGCTCTTAAATACGCTGCCTTACCCAAGGAAAGCGCGTTAAACCGAGCATTGTGAAGACTGTGCTCCAATCCGCTCGCTGACTGGGCCAAGGGCTGGCAAAGCCGGTATAATGTGAGCCTATTCGGTCACTAAAACGAGGCAGGCATGGCCACCGAGATTCTCGAACTCCACCCCGGTGATGATTACATCGAGCTGTACAAGGTCCTGAAGCTGGAGGGCTGGGTGGGGTCTGGCAGCGATGCAAAATTGCTGATCGCCGAAGGTCAGGTGCTGGTCAACCACGAGGTGGAAACCCGCAAACGTCGTAAGCTGGTCGCCGGCGACAACGTCATCTTTGCCGACCAGTCGGTCATGATCACCGCCAGCACAAGGCCCGCGGCGCCCAAACCAGAGAAACCGGCAAAGCCCGCCAAGGCCAAAGGCCGCCCCAAGATCACCTTTTGAAGGATCCCATCAATGTCATTTCCAAATAACGCCAATGGCGAGTTGCTTGAGCTGATGCAGGGTGAGGGGATCGACCTCTCTCAACCCAACATGCTGGACTTCTACGTGCTGTTCGGCAGCGAAAAACAGGGGCAGTTGGCTGCCGATGCGGTGAAGCCCGCCTTTGCCCAAGCCGGCCTGTTCCTCAACTTCGATGAAGAAGCTCGGCAGTGGGAACTGCGCCTGCAGTGCGAGATGGTGCCGGAGTACGACGCCATCTGTGCCGTGGAAGCCAAACTCAGTGAGCTGTGTAAGCCTTTCAAGGGCAAGCTGGATGGCTGGGGCATGCTGGAGCCCGAGGACGAAGAGGAGGAGTGAGCCGCTCACTCGACAGGAAACGCCCCCGCCTGCCGGGGGCGTTTTGCCATCTGGCGGCCAGGCCGTAGGCTAAAAAAATCGGTATTGAAACAGCAGGGTGGGCCCCTGGTAGGAAAAGCGTAGATCGATGCCCGAGGCGGCGCGTTCATGGTCCACCGTCAGTCGGTAGTATTGCCAGGCGATGCCGATATCGAACCGATCCGTGATCGCCCGGTTCACCTGGGCACGAAGGTCAATCAGACGTCCCTTGTAATCATCCACCTTCAGTTGAAAGTACTGTGCCGAGAGAACGGCCTCCCAGCGGGGGGTGATCTGCCAATACCCCATCAAGCCCAGATCCGGCAGCGGCGCCGTCAATGTCTCCTCCGCTTCTCTGACGTTGGCAATATCCAGGTTGTCGGACACCAGCGACAGCTCCCCGGACATCTGCGCCTTGATGTCCATCACGTGCATGCCCAGTGTGCCGACAAGGAGCAGATCTTCGCTGCGCCACAGGCTGTAACCGTAAAACAGCTGGTAGATGTCGATATCCAGTCGTGATGACACCCGGGCGTCGCTCTGAGCGCGGTAGGTTTGCCCCTCCCAATCGAACTCGAATCCCCGTATCACCTCCCGGGTCGCCGCACTGCGATGCAGGGTCAAGGCGTTCAGGGCCAGCAGGTGATTGTCATTGAAGCGGTAGGACAGCTCCAACATGGGACTGAACCGGGACTTCTCAAGCCCCAAGTCACTCTCAAAATCGATGCGCCTGCCCCGGTTCAATGCGGGGATCCTGGCCCCAAAGCTTGAATCTACGGATGCCCAGAAACCGCCCACTCGAACACTGAGCCCCGGGTCCACACTTGCGGCAAGCACCGGAAACGCAAACAGAAAAAGCAGTGGTATGAACGCCTTCACCGGCCCGACTCATTACGGTATTGTATGCTCAACTGTAGATTCTTTGGCTGACCTTGCCGCACTGTTTTCAAACCGGCCCGTCCCAGTCAAGAGACTTACCGGGGGCAAACGGTCAGCAGATACCGTAACGCTTTATCCAATTGTGAGGGAAACACATGACCAAACGCCTGATCAGCACCGCCATCATCGCCCTGATGATGACCGGTTGCGCCACCACCGATCCCTATACCGGCGAACAGAAAACCTCCAACGCCACTTCAGGCGCCCTGATCGGTGCCGTGAGTGGTGCCCTGATCGGGGTTGCCAGCTCCTCCAAGAGCGATCGGGGCAAAGGGGCGCTGATCGGTGCCGCCTCCGGGGCTGCCGTGGGCGGTGGCATCGGCTACTACATGGACCAGCAGGAAGCCAAGCTGCGGGCGCAGTTAGCGGGTACCGGTGTTTCCGTCGTTCGTGATGGTGACAACATCCAGCTGATCATGCCCAACAGCCTGACCTTTGATGTCGGCAGCTCCAAGCTAAAACTGCCCGCCATCAACACCCTGCAGGGGGTTGCCATGGTGGTACAGGAGTTCGACCAAACCCAGCTGAACATCACCGGCCATACTGACAGCACCGGCAGTCGCGACCTCAACATGCGTCTGTCCCAGCAGCGGGCCGACTCCGTGGCTGCAGAGCTGCTGCGCCGCCAGGTTTCCTCCACGCGCCTCGCAACCCGTGGCATGGGTCCGGACTATCCCATCGCCTCCAACCAGAACACCGCAGGCCAGGCCCAGAACCGTCGTGTTGAGATTGTCCTGACGCCAATCCGTTAAGCGATCTCTGAAACGACAAACCGCGCCCAGGCGCGGTTTTTTTGTGGCCTTACCAACCCCAAGGCGAATAGCGCACACTGGGCTAAATGGCTGTTCCTAACGATGCTCCACGTTGGTGAAAGCTCAGGCTCCCTGGGCTTTGCTTCGACTCTTAGGAACTAGGGCCTAGAACCGAGTTCCTAAGAGCTTTGTGCTCTACTGCATCAGGTTGCCTTCGCGAATGGTAGGGTGTAGGTCGCACAGTTCGGAGCAGTGATTTAGCGATGAGTCCGCTTGTGTCGCCAAAGTCCGAGCAACACCAGGTAGAGCAGCGCCACCAGCATGGAGACGGCGGTGCCCGCAATAAGCCCCCACGTCGGGTAGGTCAGGGTGACGGTCAAGGTATAGAGGATAAGGCTGCCCATTCCGAAGGGAAAATGGCTTACCACCGCCGCAACCGGCCCGCTGCCGTGGTGCCACTGCAGTACCAGCATCAGGGCAAAGAGCACCAGCGGGAAACCCGCCAGGACACCCGCGGCAGCCGGCGTCAGACAGTGCGCCAGCGCCGTGATCATCACCACCAGCAGGGCGGCGACGACCGCCCGAATCCCCTGTTGCCGGCGACTGAGCCGGGCAGAACCAAAGCGGGACACAGGCTGACGCCTGAGGATCAGGCCAACTCCCAGGGCCAGTGCGGCGGCCACCATGGCTATCGGAAGAACCAGGGGCAGGCCCGGCACCTTGCCATGAGTGCCCCCCACCAGTGACACGCCAAGCAGTTGCAGCAGTTGCAACAGCAGGGCCGCAGCGGCGCCATAGCCGGCCAACGCCCCAATAAGCGGCCAGGGGGCTGATCCCTTGTTGTGCGGTACCAAAATGACAAAAAGGTACGCAAAAACCAGTGCCGCCATCAGGCCAAAGAGCGCGAAGAACGCCGCAGCAGCGGCATACTCCACCCCCTGTTCAATACCGTAAAAAAACAGCACCAGTGCCACGCCCAGCGGTGCACCGGAGAGGAGTCCCGCCCACTCCGGCCCCACCCGCTCGGCGATCCGGGCCAGCCCCAGCACCATGGACGCCGCCAGCAGCACTTTGATCATCAGCAGGGGGGTAATGGCCATTTACGCTCCTTCTCGGCTCCTTGACGCCATCACTGGCCAACGCCAGGTGGCCAACTCTGACCACCTTAACAAAATACACCGGATCAAAAACGCCCCCGGAAACCGGGGGCGCTATCCGTTGAGCGACAGGCTGAAGTTTTACTCCGCCTCACCATCGGGCTTGGGCTTTTTCTTCATTCTCATCGGGGCATCCCCCACCTCGGTCAGCTTGAAGGCAAACTTCTTCTTCACCTTCTTCGGACCCCGCTTATGGGCCTTTTCCTGGGGTTGACTGGCTTTGCTACTAGCACCGATCTTGGCGGCACGCTGCCTCAGGGTGAACCCCTTGAACTTGGCTTCCATCCCCGGAAGCGCCTCGAACGCCAGTGGCTGGTCCAGGAAGCTCTCAAGCTGCTTGAAGCTCGCCCAATCCTTGGGGCCCACCAGGGAGAAGGCATCCCCCTTGGCACCGGCCCGCCCGGTTCGACCGACCCGGTGGACATACTCCTCCGCATGCTTGGGCAGGTCGAAGTTGATGACATGGGAGACCCGAGCAATATCCAGGCCACGACTCGCCACGTCGGTGGTGATCAGTATTGGCGCCTTGCCCGCCGCGAACTCCTGCATGATCTGGTTACGGCCACTCTGGCTGAGCTCACCGGAGAGCGCCAGAGCGGAATAGCCCCATTCGGACACCAGCTGGGCCAGTCGATCGGTATCACTGCGGGTGGCGGTAAAGAGGATCAACTGGGTAAAGTCCTGCTTCTCCAGCAGCGCCTTGAGCTGGGCCTCTTTGTGTTCGAGATGGTCGGAGAACAGGAAGCGGTGATGGATGTCATCGTGGATCTTGGCCTCGGCGTCAATCCGGATCCGCGTCGGCGACTGCAGCAGCTCGGCCCCGAATTCGTTGACCTGGGCATGATCCAGGGTGGCGGAGAACATCAGGGTCTGGCGCTTGCGGTGATCCGCCGCCTTGTGGATCGCCTGCAACTGCTCGGCGAACCCCAGATCCAGCATACGATCCGCCTCATCCAGGATCAGCATCTCCAGACCGTGAAGGTGGAGGTGCCCGTGATCCAGATGGTCCGCCAGTCTGCCGGGGGTGGCGACAACAAAATGGGGGTCCCGAGCCAGCGCCTTGCTCTGCTGGTTGAAATCCTCTCCGCCCAGGATCAGCTCCGATTTGTAGCTGGTGTTGGCCACCACAAGGCGCAGTTGCCCATAGACCTGCTTGGCCAGCTCCCGGGTCGGGGCCAGGATCAGCACCCGGGGATCCCGCTTGGAGAGCGCCTTGTGCTTCATCAGGCGCTGCATCGCCGGCAGCAGGAAGGCCAGGGTTTTGCCGGAGCCGGTGCGCGAACTTGCCAACAGGTCTTTACCTGCAATGGCGGTGGGGATCGCCTTCTGCTGGATCTCGGTGGCCTGAGTAAAGCCCAGGTGTTCGACGGTGGCTAACAGGCGTCGATCTAACATCAGCTCGGAAAAGTGCAAGGAACGGCTCCGCTTAAGGTCAAAAGCGCAATTATAACCCGGGAGGCGGCAGAAACGGGTCAAAAAGCCAATTACCCGCATTGAACTCATCCGCAGCCATAGTTCCGCTGCTTTTCAGTGCCCCTCAACCTCTCCCAGGACACTAACTATCCATCTGATTCCAATATAGAATACCGACGCTTCCTGTCACCTTGATAGGGAAGATGCGCCTACTGTATAAAGGGGCCTGATTGATCGGACGCTTTGCTTGGTGAACCCCAAGGATGGGGCGGCGAGCAGATAAAGACTAAGGAAGGTAAAGATGCAGACCAAGGATGTGAGCGTACTTTATTACGACATGAACTCGCTGGTGCTGAAAAAGGCCCTGTTGAGCGATCTTAAGAAGGGCCCCTCCGGCCGCGTCATTCTGCCGTCGGACTTTCGTCAAGGTAAGGCGATCATCGCGGTGCTCGGCGGCGACGTCGAGGTGCTCAACCTGGTTGGCGAACGCGCCGAGCAGGGGCAGGAGGACGGTTAATCCTCACTCTCCCCCTCGGCCAGTGAGCGCGCGATCCAGGCAGGGTCAAACCCTCTGAGCACCTGGCCCTCAACCAGTAACAGCGGAACGCCATGCCCCCCGAACTGGGCAAACTGTTGTGCTGCTGCCCCATCCTTCTCGATATCCAGCTCTACGAAGGGGATCCCATTGCTCTTCAGATGGCTCCGGGTGCGATCACACACCCCGCACCAGCTGGCGCTGTAAAAGAGCAGCGGGCTGTCGTAGCGCTGGTGGAGCGATTGCGCCAGACGTGCCCCCGCCCCCAACTAGAAGAGGGCATAAGCGATCGCTGCCGCCGCCAGGCTCAACGCCAACAGAACCCCAAGCCAGGTTGGGATCCGGCCTCGCTGGCCGTGAAGATTCATCATCAAATTGCCTCGCAACGGCCTCGGCCGTGGTCAGAAACGGTGGCGTCCATTGGCGCCATCGATTGTTGAGGATAATACCCCATATTGTTAACCTTGCCGCCCTCCCTGACAGCAACTGGACAACGATGTGGAATCCCTGATTATCCTTACTCCCCTGGCACTTGGCTACCTTATCCCTCTGCGCCATGCCGCCACGTTAAGGATGATCGATCGGGCCCTTACCGCCATCGTCTACCTGATCCTGGCGCTGATGGGGATGGGCCTGGCGGGACAGGAGAACCTCGCGACCGAGATGACCCAGGTCGCGCAACTGTGCGCCCTGCTGATCGGCCTGACTTTGGTGGCCAACCTGGCCCTGCTGCCCTGGGTGGACAAACGCTGGCCGTTGGCGCTCTGTGATAAACGCCAACATATCCGCACTCGTACCATGATGCTGGAATCGCTCAAGCTGGCGGGGGTCGTCAGCGGCGGCTTCCTGCTCGGCCTGGTCGTGCAGCTCCCTGCAGATTGGATCAGCAGCGGCAGCAACGCCATCTTGATGGCCCTGCTGCTATTGATCGGCATCCAGATGCGGGCCAGCAACATGACCCTGCGCCAGATCCTGCTCAACCCCCGCGGCCTGGCGATCGCCGCCGTGGTGCTGATCACCAGCCTGCTGGCCGGTGCCGTAACGGCGCTGCTGATGGGCCTGCCCCTTTACCAGGGTCTGGCCCTGGCTTCCGGGGTCGGCTGGTATTCGCTCTCCGGCATCCTGATCGGGGCCAAGCTTGGGCCGACCCTGGGTTCAGTGGCATTCCTGGTGGATCTGGCGCGGGAGCTGATTGCCATCGTACTGATCCCGATCCTGATGCGCCGTACCCCGGCGACCGCCATCGGCTACGGCGGTGCCACTGCAATGGATTTCACCCTGCCAGTGATCCAGAAAAGCGGCGGTCCCCAGACCGTGCCCGTTGCCATCGTATCCGGCTTCCTGCTCTCTCTCGCCGGGCCGATCCTGATCCCCTTTTTCCTCTCCTTCGGCTAACGCCCCCTGTCTCCGATAGGGGGACTGGTGCGGCGCCCCGATATGACCCGAGGCGCCGCTAAAAAAGAGGACGAGTGGGTTAATCCCCCGTCTGGGTTTCCGTTAGCTCCCCATGTTGCCGTTCACAGTGCCAGCCCCAGCTTCTCTGCTGTGCAACAAAGGCTTCGGCCTGCTGCTCGCAATAGCCCTCACTGTTCTGCGCCTGCCACAGGGTCGTCATGCCTTCCCTGTTGCTGTAACGCACTTCGCAGGGCAACGGCGTCCCTTCGGGGTAGACCACCGCAATCTCCCGCACCGCCCCATCATGGGTACAGTGGTAGGATAACTGCTCTGCCGCCTGAGCCGAACTGATCAGCAGCAGCCCCATCAACACCCCTGTTTTCATATCACTCTCCTTTCTGTTGCCCAGATATAAAAAGGCGGCCACAGGGCCGCCCAACTCACGCTTATTCCTGTGTTGTCGCCACAGGGGGGATACCGAACGCCACTAAGTAACTGTTCTGAATTGTGCTAAATCCTACCTTTCGCGAAGACAATCTAGTGCAATCGAGCACCAAGCTCTTAGGAACTAGGCCCTAGTTCCTAAGAGCCGGATCAAAGCCCGAGGCAGCTGGGCTTACACGAAAGTGGAGTCTATTTGGGATCAGCTATTTAGGCCGTTCCGGTCACCCCCGATTGATTACCACCGGAGCGAAGCAGCAGCGCCCGCACCATCAGGATCATCAGCAGCACTCCGCTGAAGTAAACCACCCCATCCGGCAGCAATCGATGCTCATGGCCCACCATCGGCATCACCGAGAAACCAAACTCGGCTACTGCCCAGTCAACGGCAAAGCCAGCCAGCATCGCCGTACCTATCACGCCGCCAAGGTAGGCCCAGAGGGCCCGTTTGCCCAGTTCATTGCGCACCACACCGAGTGTGGCGATGTTGGTGGCCGGCCCCGCCATCATAAACACCAGTACCGCACCGGGGGAAACCCCCGCCAGCAGGAAGCCAGCAGCGATGGGGGTGGAAGCGGAAGCACAGATGTACATCGGCACCGACACCAGCACCATCAGGGTCATCGCCAAGATGCCACTGCCCCACTGAGCCAGGAAGGAGGCGGGGACCAGGGTATTAACGAGGGCGGCAAAGAACAGACCCACAAGCAGCCACTTGGTGGTGTCCCGCACAAGATCATTGGCGGCAAAGCTAACCCCTTCACGCAGTTTCTGCCCCACAGCCTGGGAGTTGGAGGTTTTTGGCTGGGGTTTTTCCTTGGCACAACAAGCACTCACCTTCGGCTGAGGCTCGGCTTTGCTGGCACAGCAGCTGGGCTTGGCGCTCTTGGGATCGACCTGCTGGACAGGCTTCACCTTTGCTGCGGCGCTACCACAGCAGCTTTTTCCCGCCTCGCCAGCGTTCTCTGAGGGCTTGTCCGTGTGCTCGTCATCCCGCCCCACCAGCAAGCCCGCCACGATGGCGGAACTGATGGCCGTGATGGGACGGACCACCGCCATAAAGGGCCCCAACAACACATAGGAGAGGGAAACCGAATCGACCCCGGTCTCCGGGGTGGCGACCAGGAAGGCGGTTGTGGCACTTTTCGAGGCACCACTTCGGCGCAGCCCCACCGCTGCCGGGATCACCCCACAGGAGCACAGCGGAAGTGGCGCTCCCAGCACAGCGGCTTTAAACGTTGGCCAAAAGCCCTCACCACCCAACTGACGTTGCATCCACACCATGGGGATAAAGACCTTGATCAGGCCGGCAATAAGCAGCCCCAGCAACAACCAGGGAGCCGAATCCAGGAACAGCTCCACGAAATTGCCACCCAGCGTCATCAGGGTATTCATTACTGCACCTCCAGTGCATCCAAAATTGAACAGTGTTCCGCACTTTCCGGCCCGCCGCAGCACGCATCGGCTAATCCTTGCAGCGAATCACGGAATTGGCCCAGTTGCGCCAGCTTGGCGTCGATCTGGGTGACTTTGGCCTCCACCAGAGCTTTGACATCCTGACAGGCCCACTGGCTGCGGTTGGCCTCGATGGTAAGCAGTTCACCGATCTCTGCCAGGGTAAACCCGACCGCTTTCGCTTTCAGAATGAAACGCAGCTTCTGGGCATCCGCTTCGCTGTAAAGGCGATAGCCCGACTCGGAGCGGGCCGTGGGGGCCAACAAACCGTGTTTTTCGTAGTAACGCAGCGTATCAGGATTAAGTCGATAGGCCTTCGCCAGGGCACCAATGCGGTACATGGGGAACACTCCAAGATTGATCGGATTGATTATCTGTCGTTGAGTATAAAGCTTGGAGTTAAATCCAATGTCAAAGCTTGTCCCAAGAAGGCGCAGCCCGGTGAGACTGTTCTGTAATATGAACAGTCCATCAAGCCAAGCAACGCTGACCCGAATGCATTTTTTGCGTAGAATACGCGCGCAACAGCAGGGACCCGATTCATCAGCCGCCAGCGTGGTGAACAGAGTGAGGGGTTTTCGCCAAGCCCATGATCACCGCCGGAGTGATCCGTTCAAAGCAGCCGGCTTGGCGAAACGTCTTCAATACGCCCTTGGTTCACGAGTCGAGCGCGGATCCGTCAATCAGATCCGGCATCGTGACGTCGTGAGCCTCACAGAAAGGATCTGTACCCTATGAATGCACCCCGCCCGATCCGTCGTGCCCTGCTTAGCGTCTCCGACAAGAGTGGCATCCTCGAATTTGCCCGCGCCCTCAGCGAGCGTGGCGTCGAACTGCTCTCCACCGGCGGCACTGCGCGTCTTCTCGCCGACGCTGGCCTGCCCGTCACTGAAGTTTCCGATTACACCGGCTTCCCTGAGATGATGGACGGACGGGTGAAAACCCTGCATCCCAAGGTCCACGGCGGGATCCTCGGTCGTCGCGATCAGGACGAGGCGGTCATGGAGCGTCACGGCATCCAGCCCATCGACATGGTGGTCGTGAACCTCTACCCCTTCGCCCAAACCGTGGCCAAAGCCGACTGCACCCTGGAGGACGCCGTAGAGAACATCGATATCGGTGGCCCCACCATGGTGCGCTCAGCCGCCAAGAACCACAAAGATGTCACCATCGTGGTTAACGCCTCGGATTACGACCGTGTGATTGCCGAGATGGACGCCAACGACGGCTCCCTGACGCTGGAAACCCGCTTCGACCTGGCCATCGCCGCCTTCGAGCACACCGCCGCCTACGACGGCATGATCGCCAACCACTTCGGCACCCTGCTGCCCGCTTACGGCTCGGAGGAGACAGTCGAGGGTCAATCCGCCTTCCCCCGCACCTTCAACCAGCAGTTCATCAAGAAGCAGGAGATGCGTTACGGCGAGAACAGCCACCAGCGCGCCGCCTTCTATGTTGAGAAGAACATTCAGGAAGCGTCCGTAGCCACCGCCACCCAACTCCAGGGTAAGGCACTCTCCTACAACAACATCGCCGACACCGATGCGGCGCTGGAGTGCGTGAAGGAGTTCGACGTTCCCGCCTGTGTCATCGTCAAACATGCCAACCCCTGCGGCGTCGCCCTGGGCAACGGCATCCTGGAAGCCTACGACCGTGCCTTCAAGACTGACCCCACCTCCGCCTTCGGCGGCATCATCGCCTTCAACCGTGAACTGGATGGCGACACCGCCAAGGCGATCGTCGAGCGCCAGTTTGTCGAGGTGATCATCGCCCCGAGCATCAGCGAGGCGGCACGTACCGTGGTGGCAGAGAAGAAGAATGTGCGCCTGCTGGCCTGCGGCCAATGGGAGACAAAAACCACCGAATTCGACACCAAGCGAGTCAACGGCGGTCTGCTGGTACAGGACCGCGATCAGGGCATGGTGAGCCTGGATGATGTGAAGGTGGTGTCCAAGCGCCAGCCCACCGAGGCCCAACTGCAGGACCTGATGTTCTGCTGGAAGGTGGCCAAGTACGTCAAGTCCAACGCCATCGTCTACGCCAAGGATGGGATGACCGTGGGGGTCGGTGCGGGCCAGATGAGCCGGGTCTACTCCGCCAAGATCGCCGGCATCAAGGCCGCCGACGAAGGGTTGACTGTCCCGGGCTCCGTCATGGCCTCCGACGCCTTCTTCCCCTTCCGTGACGGCATCGATGCCGCCGCCGAAGCGGGGATCAGCTGCGTTATCCAGCCCGGTGGCTCCATGCGGGACCAGGAGGTGATCGATGCTGCGGATGAGCATGACATGGTGATGGTGTTCACCGGGATGCGCCACTTCAAGCATTAAAACGCTTACTGAACGGGCGATTGGCGTTGTCAAAGCGAAGCTCAAACTTCTCATTTGCATAAGCAAACTCCGGGTTTTCGCTTCGCTTTATCCTAGCCACTCATCCCGTTCAGCTGCGCTCCCCCATGAGGCGCGCCCGATCATATTTGCAAGCGCGATTGGCCCGGCCAGTCGTTCTGCCTAGGAACTAGAACCTAGGAACCAGCCACCTTAAAGGATGGAACATGAAAGTATTAGTCATCGGCTCTGGCGGCCGTGAACATGCCCTGGCCTGGAAGGCCGCTCAGAATCCTGACGTAGAGATGGTCTTCGTGGCGCCGGGCAATGCCGGTACCGCCACCGAGCCCAAGCTGAAAAATGTCGCCGTGTCCGGCAATGCCGACTTGGTGGCCTTCGCCCGGGAACATGGCGTGGCACTGACCATCGTCGGGCCGGAGCAGCCCCTGGTGGACGGGGTGGTGGATGCGTTCGAAGCCGCCGGCCTGACCATCTTCGGCCCCAGCGCCGCCGCTGCCCAACTGGAGGGGTCCAAGGCGTTCACCAAGGACTTCCTGGCCCGCCACCAGATCCCCACCGCCGCCTACCAGAACTTCACCGAGATCGAACCCGCCCTGGCTTACCTGGGGGAGATGGGTGCCCCGATCGTGGTCAAGGCCGATGGCCTGGCTGCCGGAAAAGGAGTCATCGTCGCCATGACCCTGGAGGAGGCGGAAGCCGCGGTCCGGGATATGCTGGCCGGCAACGCCTTTGGCGATGCCGGACACCGCGTGGTGATCGAGGAGTTCCTCGACGGTGAGGAAGCCTCCTTCATCGTCATGGTTGATGGCGATCATATCCTGCCGATGGCGACCTCCCAGGATCACAAGCGCGTCGGCGACGGTGACACCGGCCCCAATACCGGGGGGATGGGCGCCTACTCACCCGCCCCAGTGGTGACCGCCGAGATCCACGATCGCATCATGGCGGAGGTGATCCGCCCCACCGTGGACGGCATGAAAGCGGAAGGCCACCCCTACAAGGGCTTCCTCTACGCCGGCCTGATGATCGACGCCGAAGGCACCCCCAAGGTGATCGAGTACAACTGCCGTTTCGGAGATCCGGAAACTCAGCCGATCATGCTGCGGATGCAATCCGATCTGGTAGAGCTGTGCCTGGCCGCCTGTCACGGCAAGCTGGACCAGCACATCGCCCGGTTCGACCCCCGCGCTGCCGTGGGCGTCGTCCTCGCCTCTGGCGGTTACCCCGCCAACTACGCCAAGGGTTTTGCCATCTCCGGCCTGCGCACGGACTACGCCGAGGGCGAGAAGGTGTTCCATGCCGGCACCAGCGAGCAGAACGGTTCCATCGTCAATACCGGTGGCCGGGTGCTGTGCGCCACGGCACTGGGCAACAGTGTCACCGAGGCACAGCAACGGGCCTACCAGCTGGCGGATGAGATCCACTGGGAGGGGATGTTCACCCGCCGTGACATCGCCTACCGTGCCATCGCCCGGGAGCAGCAGGGGTAAAACCCCCAGCCCTCAACGCCAGTCTGGCCCACCTCAAACTGGCGTTGAGGGCGCTCTTGCTTAAACATCCAGCAATAGTGAAAATCTCTTCATCCCGGCATTAGCTGCAGATGCTAAATGTTTATTTTTTCTAAAGAAATTGCGTTACAATTGACGATTTGAAACCGGATTCATGCCGTGTGGATGGCGCTCGGCGTAGTAGGATTACCATGGAACAGACACATCACCTCTCCCTGCCGATCGGCGGACGAAGCTACCCCATTGAGCTGCAAACCATCACCGGCCGCTACGCCGGCGGTCAGATCAAACAGGGCAACGACTACTACCGCGAAACCCTCTTTCTTGAACAAGCCGATGGCAAAGCGATCAAGATCTACTCCGAGTTCAATAACGAGATCCCCTCGGGTAGCGCCATCACTTTGATTCGCGCCGTCGACAAGCGCAAAGAGGTACTCTACTCGTTCGCCCTCTACATCCACGCCACCGATGACGTGAAGTGGTTGGATAAATCCGATAAGAGCGTGGCGATCCGCCGCCTGCTTACCCTCACCAAGGGCCAAGGCCGCCGCTACTACCTGCGCAACCTCTGGGCGCTGCTGGCCACCGCCTTGCTGGGCTGGCTCGGCCTGTGGCTGGGCGAAGCCGTGGCTGACGGCCATCTGCTCGGCGCCCTCGCCGATGTACCTTATGTCCTGACCTCCCCGGGCGACCTGCTGAGCCATGGCCGGATGAGCTTCATTCATGGCCTGATGGGCGCGGCGGCGGGCTTTATTGGTGCCCGCCTGGTGTGTAAGTGGCCGCTGGATCTGCTGTTCAGCAAAGCCAACGACCAATTGGTGGATGCCTTGATGGAACTGCGGCCCAAGCTGGATCAGGCCAATCTGATGCAGCAGTCAGGCCTTTCTGGTCAGGCTGACGACGGCTACCGCGACATGTTTGAGACCGCATAACGAACTCTCACGACTAGGAAACTAAAATGGCATACGAACACGGGTCGTTAGACCTGGGGATCCGCAACCCTTTCAGATTTGAGGGCACCTTGCGCACCTTGCGCGGCTGCATTGTCGTTGTACTGGGTCTGCTGGCGCTGCTCAAGGTAGCTGACGCCGTTAACGTCTCCCCCCTCGCTGGCTGGATCACCACAGGTATCGGCTTCACCTTGCTGGCCCAGGGTCTGTGGACCGCCGGCAGCGGGCTGATGCAAGTGCTGCGCTTCTTTGTCGGCCGCTCGGTACCGACCTCCCTGGCCTACAACCAGGCTAAGTCGGAGAGCGACAGCGCCGCGCGGGAGCAGCAGGATCTGGCCTACGATGCGGATCAACTGGAACAGATGGTGGTGGGTCGCAAAAACGTCACCTTTGCCGAGCCCCAGGGTCTGATCGCCCGATTGGCACACACCCTGTTTCCCAAGCTCACCTTTGTGCCCTATCCCATCCGAAACCTGGCTCAACGCCTGGCCGGCGCCCTGAGCCAAACCCTGGTCGGGTTGGTCTGTTTCGCCCTGGCCGCGTTCACCACCAGCACAGGGCTGGCTGGCAACATTGGCCCCCTGATGATGCCGGTGTTCACCACGTTGCTGCTGATCTACCTTGCGGCAGTCTGGTTCCGTGCCGGCGCGCCCATCGGTCGAGCAGTAGCCCGCGCCCTGCCCAGCGCCGGCGTCGGCGGTTTGTCCAAAATCCTTGCGGTCTCCATCGCCGGTCCTGTGATGATCGGCTACGGCATCAATCGCTTGCTGCAAATGGAGCCGAAGCTGGGTCAACTGGTCGCCGACTTTAACAGCCCGCTTGATCAGGCCAGCAACGACACGCTCGAAATGCACCAGGTGTGGGACGCCTTCACGACCAGTTACAGCAATGGGCTGTGGCTGGGCCTGCTTAGTGTATTGGCTCTGCTCAGTTGCGCCGCGCTGATGCTGCTGATCGCCCAGCGCAGCAAACAGGCTACCCCGGTCACCGAAGTGGCCGAACTGCGAGACAACTGGCAGGAGTCGGTTCACCCAAGGGAGATCTTCATCAACATTGACTCCATGGTGATGGCCAACCGACGCCATAAAGAGGTCCCCAATCGGGTTTATCGGGCCTTGCAACCGAAACTGCGCGAACAGGCCGACGGTAAAGGCTCCTTCTATGGGGAGATGATCCAGGAAACCCAGCCGGTGGTGAAACCCCAACCCCTTGAGGGCCTGGCCAATCCGGTGCGTATCGCCGCCACCCTGGTAGGACAACTGCTGTTACTGCTGGCCGCTTTGACCCTGTTCCTGGCGGTTACCCCCATCAATCAGGTCATCGCCCTGTTTCAAGCTCCGCTTACCAACGGCAGCGAAGCGCAGGTGCTTGCCTTTTTGACGACGCTGGCCGAACACATCGGTGAACTCGCGACCCTGGGAATGGCCCTGCTGCTGCTGACCGCCTTTGGCCGGCTTCTGGCCAACCACGCGCATCTATTCTGGGGGGAGATCCAGTTCGAGTCCCTGCTGGTCTACTTCAAGTGCGAAGGCACCTTTACCGAGTCGCGGATCTCCACCGGCACCAGTGTCTACGATTCCACCCAATCGGAAAACACTGTGGTGCGCAGTTCCATGACGCCTTGGGTAGTGGTGACGCGCATCGTCAGCTCCACCTTTGCCGGGATCGGCCCGCGCAACCTGGAGTACCCTCGCCACATCCTGGAGATGCGTGCGGATAAGCGGGAACTGAACGGCATCGTTGATGATCTGCGCACCTTCTTGCGGGAGCGCGAGACCATCGCCAGCATCAGCAACGAGAAGGACCTGGCCGCTGCCTCGAAGATCTACCAGATCAACGAACAAACACGCGCCGCTTCCACCGGAGCCGATGCCGGTCAAACGGCCCGCCTGAGCCAAGCTGCAGACAACAAACTGGAGCATCAGGAACCGGCCTGAGCATTGACCCTAAACAGAGAAAAGCCGCGCTCCTCTGAGCGCGGCTTTTTCACTTTATGCTTGCGACTCGAAGCGGCCCTCCGGCGACTTAGGCCCCGACGTTCGTTATTCGGCTGGCACGGTTCCCTTTGCCGCTAGCGGCTCGGTGCCACAAATGCTACCCTGCGCCCACTTTTGGCCAGATTGAGAGGGAGTTCACCCATGTTTATCATCCGCTGGATCCTGGGTCGCCTGGTATTGCTGATCAATGCCCTGACCGCCCCTAAGCCCCCGAAGCGTGCCCCCGAGCAGCAGGCCGAGCTGGACAAGGCCATGGCCCCCTATCGCATCTACCAATATGAAGCCTGCCCCTTCTGCGTCAAGGTGCGCCGGGCACTGCGTCGCAATGGTCTGAATATTGAGCTGCGGGACGCCAAGAGAGAGCCGTACCGCAGCGAGCTGCAATCCGGTGGCGGCCGACTGATGGTGCCGTGCCTACGCATCGAAGATGGGAGCGAAGTTCGCTGGATGTACGAGTCCGGCGACATCATTGCTTACCTGGAGCAGCAGCACCTGTCGGCCAAGGTAAACGGCTAAGCGCCGTTAGCCGAGACCAAAGGAAAGAGCTTACAAAAACGGCCCCGATTGGGGCCGTTTCTATCTCTCAGTCTGTCTTTGTCCTGGGATGCCTTAGCAGCGGACACCTTCGCTTAGAGTCCATGCTTCGAGTCCGTGCTTCGAGGCAGTACAGCTTCAGTCAGACAGGGGCACGATAAGGACATCACAAGCACATTTGTGCATCAGGCGGGCCGCATCGCTGCTGAGGCGATGCCAGAATGAGTGGTGGTGACCCACCACCACCAGATCATATCCCTTGTCCTCAACCAGCTGAGCCACCTCGTCGCTAATGGCACCGAACTTCACCAGGCGCTCCTTGAAGGGGTGATCGACATCGCTTAGCAGGGCATCGAAGTTGGCACTGGTCTCTTCGCCCATATCGCTGATCAGTCCGTGGTAGTCATACCAGTAGATGGGCTGGAACTTGGGATGGGGCTCACTGGGATCGATCAGTTCGTTGCCCACATGGACCACGGAAAGCTCGGCCTCAAACGCCTTAGCCAATTGAATCGCCCGATTCAATACCGCCTTGCTGCTCTCCTCCACATCCACCGCCACCAGGATCTCTTTGTACTGACTCATGGCTTCCCCCTATTCCCGTTAACCTTCACTCACTTAGCCTAGCTCCTCAGACGGGTAAATGGACAGCACCGGCAAAGAGAATCTGCGCGCAAGCCGCTATCCCCGCCGGTGCCACTGGCAATGCCCGCTAGCGTGCAACCCATGCTCTGTCGCGCTCGGAATCAGCGTCAATTCCGTCCCTCGTCCTCGTCCCGCACCTCTTTGGCCTCGGCAAAACGCTGCTCCTCGGCCATGGCATTGAGCTGGGACTCCGCCTTGGCCGCCACGCCCCCGGCGACGTAGAGCATGATCCCCACCAGCAGCAGTTTGATCCCGATCAGGATCCCCACCACGTAACGGCTCGACTCCGGCCACTGCAAAAGGATGATCAGTGCCAGTCCCAGGGTGATCACCCCGTTGAGCAGGGCGAGGCGCCCCTGCGAAGGATCCCGGGTCTGGCGTCCCAACATCAAGGTGCCCAGCCCATCGAGGAAAAAGTAGAGTCCAAGAAACAGGGTCGTGATGGCCAGGCCAACGCCGGGATTTAGCCAGAGATAGAGGCCACCCAGCAGGGTCACCACCCCGAGCAGCGCCCGCATACCGAAGCCGCTCACATGGCGGTACTGGAAGGCAACGCTGAGTTGGGCGATACCGGCAAAGGTCAGGATCAACGCCAGTAGCCACTCCAGGGCCAGGCCGGTAAGCCAGGGCATGGCGATGGCGATCACCCCCAGGGCCATAAAGATGAAACCCGCCTTGCGCCCCAGGCGGGCGCCGGCGGAGAAAAGTGTCAGTGCCATAAATACTCCTCGGTTGAGCAGGAGAGCAACGCGCAGAGGGCTAACGTTGCGATGACCCTGCCGGACTCCCAAAAAAAGTGTGCCTGAGTCGACGAAGGACTCAGGCACACTGTAGTCAACCTGGTACCAAAGGGATCTTTGGTGGCCCGTGGCCATGGCGCAAGCAATCACCGCGGCTGGATCACCCCAGCAGGGTACTGAGCTGCGTATCCAGGTCCGAAGCGAGCGTCAGGCGGTAGCCCTCCTGTGGGTCTTCCAGCAGCAACTGCCACACCGTGCGCTCCTGTGAGGGGCGGGCAACCGCACCATTCGCGAACCCGCCGGGGATGCCGGGCGCCTTTGCCGTTGCGGCGGCCAGGTAGGAGATACGATAGCCGGAGAGATGCACCGCCAGTGGCTCAACCCGTCGAACACAGAGCCGGTTTCTCGGCCCCAGAGTCAACGGGGGAGTGGTCGCCACAGCCTCATCCTGAGGGGAACGCGGTGGTGATACTGATGGGGTATAAAGCGTCATGGTATCCTCCTTGGCGACGGGATAAAGCCAGCCGATGGACATGTTGTCTCCCCCACATTGTGGTTGATCTGCCCAAATCTGCCGGCGGCGATTGATGGTACTTATGGCAGCATCGACAAGCGTTCTACCTGACGGCTCTTTCCCTCTGGACGCAGCCTCACCTACCAAGTTAGTCAAGCCCAACTAGACTTCGGCTAACAAGCCCAAACTCCTGTCACGTCAACGGCAGTGAGCGTCACGCAGGTTGGATACTGGGATGTTTTTGACCCTGCCGGGAGAAACGGGGACAATGCGCGTTTTCAACCGCCAGGCCAGAGAATGACCCAAGCCAACGACCCCCTGCACGGGGTGAAACTGCAAGATATGCTCGAGAGTCTGCACGACACCTACGGCTGGGAAACCTTGGGGCAGTTGATCCCTATCCGCTGCTTCCAGTTCGATCCCAGCATCAAGTCCAGCCTCAAGTTTCTGCGTCGGACCCCCTGGGCCCGCGAGAAAGTGGAAAAGCTTTACCTGATGACGCTGGACGCTCCGCTGACCTGGCCCTACACCCCGATTTAATGGAGCTCCCGTGGCACTCAAACTGAAATACAGCTACCAAGGCGAAACCAAGATCATTGGCTACGCCAACGACAAGCACCACAGCATGTTCGAAGCAGCGGCCATCGCCGAAGGGCTCGATATCCGTCGCTACCAGATGCTAGAGCAACAGGTTCAAGCCAGTACCCGCGACAAGCAGGCACACCGAGATTTCCGCGACAATTTCTTTCGCGATCTTGGCTTCGACGATGTCCAGGTAATCCGAGACGAGGAGTGACACCCGCGGCTCCCGTTAATGCGCCGCCAGATCCGATTTGCGGCGTTTACGGGGCTTACGCTTGCGGGCATGGTTAGCAATGGGGACTAACGGCACCTTAGGCGCTTTACGCCGCCATGGGATGAGGAAAAACAGCACCCCCAGCAACGCCAGAATCGATAAGATCGTCACCACCACTGCCTGCATAGCTCGCTCCTCTGTCCCTTGTCATTCGATATCGCCAGCGTTCTACAGATCCCGCATCAGGGCGCCAAACTCGTCGCGGGCGATCTCTACCATCCATTTTAGTCGCTGGGCATCGCAATCCCGAAGTTGCAGTTGCCACCCGGGCCGACTTTTGCACACCAGCAGCGTACCCTGCTCATTGGGACGAAACTGCAGACTATTGAACTCCGCCATGTAGCAGCGCTGCCCATCACTGCAATCGACCTCCAACAGGCCCGCCGGGTCGACACAAAACTCCGCTTTGGGATGGCCCGGCTCCATCAACTGAAACGATTTTCGTTGCACAATCATACCGCCTCCCAATCCCCCTCAGGGGAGTGGCTCACTTGCTGGGGTAAGTGTGGCTCAGCGGCGACGCCTCTCCCGGGCAGTAATCAAGAATGTGCCCTTTGGCTGATCCAGATCAATCCGGGTTGGACCCCGCAGCGGTTCGGCGACGCTCAGCCAGTTTCGCCCACACAGCCTGACGCTGGGACGCATCCAGGCGCGACCAGCTGGCTATCTCTTCGAGGGTACGATAGCACCCCAGGCATCGCTTCAACTCGTCCAACTGGCACCACCCCACACAGGGGGATCCTTGATCCATTCGAGGCTCCTGGCTCATTGTGCTGACACCCTCCGCCGGCGCAGAAACCCTTAAGGATGGGCTGTCCGGCCACGCCATCTTTGGCAAAATCTTGAGGGTCTGTCAGGCTAGGAAAAGGAACAGTGTAAAGGGATAGGAAAAATGCAGCGAATGAAATGGTTACCCACTTTGGTCATGCTCTGGCTGTTGGCCGGATGCAGCCAGAGCACGCCGGGCAGTATCGACTACAGCAGCAACATCGACTTCAGCCAGATCCAATCCTATCGTCTGGCGGAGCCGGAAGAGGGCCAGGATCCTCTGATGGCCAAGAGGATCGCCGATGCCATCCGAACCCACCTGGACCAGCGCGGATGGCAGTACCAGGAGGGCGCCGCGGCTGCGGTCAGCCTTTACTACCGCAGCCGTTTCGAAGAGCGGGCCAAGCGGGGTGGCCTCAGTATCGGGATCGGCGGCGGCCGGATGGGCAGCAACAGCAGCATCGGCGGCGGTGTTACCGTCCCGGTGGGAGAAGATACCGAGCAGGTGCTGATCCTGCAGCTCGACATGGTCAAAGAGGGTCAGCTCGTCTGGCGGGGAACAGACACCCTGAGTGACACGGGTCGCTACTCTCCGAGTCGCTGGGACAGTGAGATCCCAGCGGTGGTCAACGGACTGCTGGCCCAGTTTCCCCCGGTGAAAGCGCCCTAGACGGAGGGCGCCCAGAGTTGGGTCAGGGTATCGACCAACTCCGCCCCCCCCTGTTGCTGCAAGTAGTCCAAAATCACAGGGACGAAGCTGCTGATACTGGTGACATCCAGCCCCAGGTTGTCAAAAGCCCCCATCACGTTGGCCATTGAGGGGCCTTTGTCGTCACCGAGCAGATCCTCAAGCGTGCCCAGGGTGCCGCCGTCGAACTGGCTGAGATCCACCTTACCGGCCAAAGCGCCGGCCTGGGGGATCAATGAGGTTAACTGGCCCCACTCCTCGCCACTGAGGGAGGCCTGCGCCAACGCCAGTAAGGCGCCCGCACCGCCACTGGCCTGCTGATCACTCACGCCGAGTCGAGAGGTCAGGGTGTCCACCAGGCTGTCTTGACCACTTCCCTGTGTAGCCTTTGAACTGACAGCCTCATCCCCCTCCATGACTGCCGACGACCTCTCCTCCGCCTGGACGGGGCCAATCAGAGCGCCAAGTACCGACATGACACAAAGCAACTTCCACTTTATCTTCATAGGTTTTCCTTAGGTTGATATGGGCAAAGAGCCCTAAGTGCAGAGACAGTTATACAACATTAACGCACATCCACCACCCGGCTGGCCCGTCGGTAGCGCACCTTCCAGCCCTGCCAGGCGGGCAGTTCCCAACGCTTGGGGTCCGCCTTGCGAACGCCGCTGTGATAGGTGACTTCCACCAGCTTTCTGTTGGGCAAATAGGTGACATCCAGCTTGAGCTCTGCCAGCACAAGGTGATGGGGGTAGCGCGCATCAAACTCCTCCCGCTCCCAGTCGGGGACCCCTTCAAACTTGAGATCGTCCGGCTCCAGCAGGTCCAGATCCTCTCTGCCCTCGACGCCCAGTGCCTGCAACCGCTGCAACAACCAGGCTTCGACCTCGGGCACCTCGCCCTCCCCCTGCCCCATTGCCCGGTAGAGCTTCCACGCCTGCAGATCGGCCTTTAACTGCAATCCGGCGGGTGAGAGCAACCGGCCCGCCAGGATCTCACCCACCCAGTAGGCCAACCCCTGCTTCCCCTCCGGTTCCGCCTCCCGACGCCCGATGACCCGCCCGGCATAGACCCGCTCCAGCACCACCGCATCCCGGGCCTCGGCCCGCTGCTCGGCAATTCGCTCCTCGCCCAGCTCCGCCTCCACCAACTGTTTCAGGCGCAGGGGGGAGAGACAGGTGCCCAGGTTGACCGTCTGGCGCACCCCACGTCCCGGCAGACTGAACTGATCCAGTACCAGTGCTGCTTCCGCCTCCTCGGCGAAGCGACTGTCACGGCTCGGCTGCAGTTCTGACCAGCCGTTGCCCAGTGCCTCCCGACGCTTCTGGCGCCGGACGAAAGCCAGCTCCGGCATCGCCAGAAGCATCGCCTGCTGCCACTGGGCATAGGGCAGGTGGGAGCTGGCATCCAGCTGTGGCAGGGCCAGGGCCGCCCGGATCTGACTGGCCATCTGACGGGCTTCCCGACGCAGCGCCGGGTCGATCCCCAGCGCCTCCGGTGGTGCACTGCGTACCAGCTTCACCAGGGTCAGGGCGTCACAGGGAACCGGTTGCCAATCCTGCAACGCCTTCAGTGCCTCTTCCGACTTGGGCGCCTGCCACAACCGCCCGCCTACCGAGAGTGCCGCCGACAGGTCCACCATCGCCTCGGTGCAGGGCTTATCCGGCATGGCGGTGATGAGATGGGCAAACTGGGTATCGATCGGCAGGGGAAACAGGCGCTGGCCGTGTTCCGTTACCCTGCCCTCGGGGTCCAGCGCGGCCATCGCCTGCAATCTTTCCTGTGCCAGCCCCAGGGATTTGGCCGGTAGCGGATCCACGAACGCCAGTCGGGACAGGACCTCCCCGGCACAGGCTGCCGCCAGCATCGGCTCTACCAGCTCCTCCCGCTGCAGCTCCGGCGGAGTCAGGGACTCCAGGGGGGCATGTTGACCCCACAAGCGCAGGCAAGATCCCGGCGCGACCCGACCGGCACGGCCAGCCCGCTGCGCCGCCGAAGCGGCGGAGATCCGCGACAACGCCAGCACGGTTCGGCCGTTACGCTGATGGGTGCGCCGCTCCAAGCCGCTGTCGATCACCAGGGTGACACCGGGAATGGTCAGGGAGGTCTCCGCGACATTGGTGGCCAGGATCACCCGTTGTTGATGCCCGGTCGACAACGCCTGCCGCTGGGTCGCCCTGGGTACCGAGGCGTGCAGAGGGATCACCTGGGCCGGGATCCGACCATTGAGCGCCTGCTCCGCCTCGCGGATCTCCCGGCGCCCCGGCAGGAACACCAGGACATCCCCGGTGGTCTCGGGCAGCCTCTCCTGCAGGGCAGAGACAAGGCGAGGGATGAGATCCCGCTCCGAGGGCAGGCTGCGACTGTCGGCGGCTCGATGACTCACCGACACATCGAATCGGCGCCCCTGTGCGTACAGTCGCTCACCCTCAAGGTACTCTGCCAGGCGGGCGCCATCGACGGTGGCGGAGGTCAGCACCAGGCGGTGAGTCGCCCGCTTTTTCAGCAGGGCCAACAGCAGGTCCGTATCCCAGCGCCGCTCGTGAAACTCATCGATGATCACCGTGGTAAAGGCCGCCAGCCCCGCCTCCGAAAGCCAGCGCAGGGCGATGCCCGGGGTGACAAAGGCGATGCGGGTCTTTGCCGTCACCGTGGACTCAAACCGGATGGCGTAACCCACGTCATCCCGCCCTTGCCCCACGTACTCCGCCAGTGCGGTACAGGCGATACGGCGCGGCTCCACCACCAGCACCGGGCCCTGCTCGGCCGCCCAAACCGGCAACCGGGTGGATTTACCCGACCCGGTGTCCGCCTCCACCACCAGGTGACGCTGCTGCAACCGGCGCAGGAATTCCGCTTTGAGGGAGTCGATGGGGAGCACGGGAGAGGTGGACATAACAGGCTCAAGTTCAGACAGGGTGTGAGCGATCTTATCGATTGAAACAACGCTGGCAAGTCGGGGCCTGGGCACGGGGGAGATTGGCGCACCCAGGATGGCTCAGTTACCATGGGAGTTTCACTGTTAACAACTCAAGGGAGCCTGTCCAAACCTATGGATCTGCTGCGTCTGCTGTTGAATATTTTGTGGTTGCTCACCGGGGGGCTGATGATGGCCCTGGGGTGGGCGCTGTTCGGGCTGGTGATGGCGATCAGCATCATCGGCTTACCCTTTGCCCGCAGCTGCTTCGTCATTGCCCAGCTGAGCCTGATGCCCTTTGGTAAGGATATCGCCAGCCGTCAGCTGGTGCGGGGGGAGGCCGATCTCGGCACGGGCCCCATGGGCGTGCTGGGCAACGTGATCTGGTTCCTGGTCGCGGGGATCTGGCTCTGCCTGGGACACCTGTTCTGCGCCATCGCCCTGCTGCTGACCATCATCGGGATCCCCTTCGCCATCCAGCACGTGAAGCTGGCAATGCTGACCGTCGCCCCCATTGGTCAGACGGTGATAGACAGCTGAGCGGTCATAAGGAATAAGTCGTTGCCGGGCCAACAACCCAGTGACAGAAAAAGGGGCAGCGCCGATTAGCGCTGCCCCTTTTTCTCTGTCGGCCGCTTTGCCCTAGCGCGAACTTCCTCGCAGGTGCATGGCTCGGCGCCTCGATTCATCCACTCCGAGGGTATCAGCCTTTCGGTGAACGTCTCTTTGTCGGTCGGCCACCGGGTTTCGCCGCCGCCGAATCGCTGCGCTTCTTTCCGCTGGATGCGCCGCCGGAAGGCTTGCCGGCACCGGGCTTGCCCCCCTTGCGCCGTGCGGGCTTGGCGTCGCCGCCGCGCCCCTCATCTCGGGCAAACTGGGACAGGCCGGTGTGCTTGCTCAGCGCCGGTTGCGCCCGGCCCCTGCCGGCGCCCTGTCCCCGACCTTTGCGCTCACCCGCCCCGGCGGGTGGGACCAGGCAATTAGCGCTGGTACCGATCAAGCGACTGAGCCCCATGTTGCTCAGCGCCTCACGGATCAACGGCCAGTTGGCGGGGTCGTGATACCGCAGCAGCGCCTTATGCAGCCGCCGCTGTCGCCCCCCTTTGGCAACCGGCACATCTTCGGACTTGTGGGTCACCTTGTGCAGGGAGTTCTTCTGGGTGTGCCACACCGCGGTGGCGTTGGCCAGCGGCGAGGGATAAAAGTTCTGCACCTGATCGAGCTTGAAGTTGTTCTGCTTCAGCCACTGGGCCAGGTGCACCATGTCCTCATCCGTGGTGCCCGGGTGGGCGGAGATAAAATAGGGGATCAGGTACTGCTCCTTGCCCGCCTCTTTCGAGTACTTGTCGAACAGCTGCTTGAAGCGGTGATAGCTGCCCATCCCCGGCTTCATCATGATCGACAGGGGCCCCTCTTCGGTATGCTCCGGAGCGATCTTCAGGTAGCCACCGACATGGTGCTGGGCCAGCTCCCGGACGTAACGAGGGTCCTCCACCGCCAGGTCATAGCGCACTCCGGAGGCGATCAAAATTTTCTTGATCCCCGGGATCTTTCGCGCCGCCTGGTAGAGCTCGATGGTGGGGGTATGGTCGGTGTCCATATGGCCACAGATATCGGGGTAGATGCAGGAGAGACGGCGGCAAGTGGCCTCTGCCTTGGGGCTTTTGCAGCGCAGGTGGTACATGTTGGCGGTGGGCCCGCCCAGATCGGAGATCACTCCGGTAAAGCCCGGCACCTTCTCCTTGATCTCCTCGATCTCATTGAGAATGGACTCCTGGCTGCGACTCTGGATGATCCGCCCCTCGTGTTCGGTGATAGAACAGAAGGAGCAGCCGCCGAAGCACCCCCGCATGATATTGATGGAGGTCTTGATCATGTCGTAGGCGGGGATCTTCTTTCCCTGGTACTTGGGGTGCGGCACCCGGGCGTAGGGCAGTCCAAACACCCCGTCCATCTCCTCGGTGGAGAGGGGGATCGCCGGCGGGTTAAGCCAGATAAAGCGATCACCGTGGCGCTGCATCAGGGCTCGGGCGCAGCCCGGGTTGGTTTCCATATGGAAGATGCGCGAGGTGTGGGCATAAAGCACCTTATCGGCCCGCACCTGGTCATAGGCAGGCAGCAGGATGTACTGCTTCTCCCAGGGCTTGGGCTTACGTCCCGCCCCGGCCGGCTTCACCTCCACCACCTGCGGCTTTTGGTTGACCGGCGCATCCTCGAACTTGCTGCCCAGCTCGCAGCCCATGTCATCGGCGCCGTAGGGATTGGGGATGGGATCGATCTTGCCCGGGGTATCCAGGGTGGTGGAGTCCAGGCCCGACCACTGGGGCAACGCCTCTTTGGTCAAAAACGCGGTGCCGCGGATATCCCGGATGTGGTCAATCGACTCGCCATTGGCCAGCCGATGGGCCACCTCCACAAGGGGGCGCTCGGCGTTGCCGAAGATCAGCATGTCCGCTTTGGCATCGAACAGCACAGAGCGGCGCACCTTGTCGGACCAGTAATCGTAGTGGGCGATACGACGCAGGCTGGCCTCGATACCACCGATGATCACAGGAACCGACTTGTACGCCTCTTTGCAGCGCTGGGTGTAGGCCAGGGTGGCGCGGTCCGGACGCTTGCCGTGAAGGTTATCCGGGGTGTAGGCGTCATCGTGACGCAGACGGCGATCGGCGGTGTAGTGGTTGATCATCGAGTCCATGTTGCCGGCGGTAACGCCGAAAAACAGGTTCGGCTGCCCCAGCGCCATGAAGGCCTCTTTGGAGTGCCAGTCCGGCTGGTCGATGATGCCGACCCGAAACCCCTGCGCCTCCAGCATGCGGCCGATGATCGCCATGCCGAAGCTGGGGTGATCCACGTACGCGTCCCCGGTCACCAGGATGATGTCACAGCTGTCCCAGCCCAGCTTTGCCATCTCCTTGCGGCTGGTAGGCAAAAACGGCGCGGCGCCGAAGCACTCGGCCCAGAACTTGGGGTAGTCGAACAGCTGGGTTTCCGGGGTCTGGATCATCTTACTTCCTCAATCGCCCCCCGGGGAGACAGGCCCGGGGGCGCGGATTGTAGCAGTTTGGCCCCGCCGTCGCGATGTTTAAAATTCACACAATCTCATTGGGGTTTTGCGACTTCGGCCCTCACCGATAGAGTCGCGGCCGAGGATAGGCGTAGAATAAGCAGTCCATGTGTGAACCCTCAAAGCCAGGTTGCACTCATCCCATTTTCCTAAAGGAGAGAGCATGTCCGAATCCATCGGCCCCAACGCCCTGATTGTCGAGGGTGGTGCCATGCGCGGCGTCTTCTCCTGCGGGGTGCTGGATCAGTTTCTGGCCGAGTCATTCTCCCCCTTCGACAGCTTCTGGGGGGTCTCCGCCGGTGCCAGCAACCTGGCCGCCTACCTGGCCCGGATGCCCGGCCGAAACCTTAAGGTATACACCGACTACAGCTGTCGCCGGGCGTTCCTGACCCCCGGACGCTTCCTGCTGGGGCGGGACCTGATGGATCTTGACTGGATGTGGCGAGTGACGCTCGAAGAGCTGGGGCTCGACAAGGAGGCGTTACGGGCGGAGTCGCGCCCCTTCTTCCTTGGCGTCACCCGCCGGGACAGCGGCGAAGCGGAGTACCACACGCCGGATCCGGACGACCTGGCCGACACCATGAAAGCCAGCAGCGCCCTGCCCCTGCTCTATCGCAATGGCGTCCCCTTGAACGGGCAGCGCTACGTCGATGGCGGGGTGGCGGACGCCCTGCCGGTTGCCGAAGCGATTCGCCGTGGCGCCAGACGGGTGATGGTGTTGCGCAGCCGCCCCGCCTCCTACCGGAAGGCCCCGACCCGGGCGCCTCGCCTGCTAAGTCGCCTGCTGCGGGACACGCCGGCGCTGATCCCCCCGATGCTCTCCCGGGCCGAACGCTACAACGCCGCCCTGGACCTGATCCGCCAGCCGCCAAAAGGTGTCCAGATCCTTGAGGTCTGCCCGCCGGAGCACTTTAGGCTGAAAAGATTGACTCGGGATCCGGCCCCACTGCACCAGGGTTATCAACTGGGCCAGGAGGCGGCACAGGACGCCATCCAGCGCTGGCAAGAGTCAGAGGTCGTCATTACCCCATGAAGCCGACCGGTTCGCTGTCGCCATCCCAGTGCCGGCTCTGCGCCGATGTGCTGGAGCCCCGGCCGGTGGTGCAACTGGGTAGGGAAGCACGCCTGTTGATCATCGGCCAGGCCCCCGGCCTCAAGGTGCACCACAGCGGCATCCCCTGGAACGATGCCAGTGGCCGCCGACTGCGACAGTGGCTGGGGATGACGCCGGAGCGCTTCTATGACCCTGAGGCAGTGGCCATCGTCCCCATGGGGCTCTGTTATCCCGGTCGGGGCAGAAGCGGTGACAATCCGCCGGACAGACGCTGTGCGCCCCACTGGCACGCCCGCTTGCTGGCCCAACTGCCCCATATCGAGCTGACCCTGCTGGTCGGCCAGTACGCCCAGCGCTACTACCTGCCGGGTTTCAGTACCCTGACCGAAAGCGTGCGCAACTGGCGTGCGCTTGCTCCGGCTCAGTTTCCCCTGCCCCACCCCTCACCACGCAACACCCTGTGGTTGAAACGCCACCCCTGGTTTGAAACCGAGCTGGTGCCCGAGTTGCAGGGCAGGATCCGGGCCATGGGCCTGGCCGACTGACCCGGCATCGCTGGCGGGATGCCCAGTACCGAGCACAGGAGTCAAACCTTCGCCAGCCACAAAAAAGCCGTCCCCGCCAAATGGCGGGGACGGCTTGAGGAGCGGACAACCGCAGCCTTACTGGTGGTAAGGCTTGGAGAGTCGGTGCACGGCGTTGATGAAGGCACCCGCATGCTCCGGATCCGCATGCTGGTGGATCCCGTGACCCAGGTTGAACACATGCCCTTCGCCATGGCCGAACTCCGCCAGGATCCGGCTGACCTCCTCCTCGATACGAGGCACCGGCGCGTACAGCATGGAGGGGTCCATGTTGCCCTGCAGGGCCACCTTGTCGCCCACCCGCTCACGGGCAGACTTCATGTCCACGGTCCAATCCAGCCCTACCGCATCGCAGCCGGTGGCAGCGATCTGCTCCAGCCACTGGCCGCCGCCCTTGGTAAAGAGCACCACGGGAACCTGGCGGCCATCGTGATGACGGATCAGGTTTTCCACGATCTTGTGCATGTAGCGCAGGGAGAACTCGCGGTAGGCCGGGCCGGACAGGGCGCCGCCCCAGGTATCGAAGATCTGCACCGCCTGGGCACCGGCCTTGATCTGGGCGTTGAGGTAGAGGATCACCGAGTCAGCCAGCTTATCGAGCAGCAGGTGCAGGGTTGCAGGCTCGGCAAAGGCCATCTTCTTGATCTTAGCGAAATCTTTGGAACTGCCACCCTCAACCATGTAGGTCGCCAGGGTCCAGGGACTGCCGGAGAAGCCGATCAGCGGCACTTCACCCTTGAGTTCGCGACGAATGGTGCGTACCGCATCCATCACGTAGCCCAGTTCCTGTTCCGGATCCGGTACCGGCAGTGCCTCGATGGCCGCCTTACTGTCCGCCAGGGTCTGGAAACGCGGGCCTTCGCCGGCTTCAAAGTAGAGCCCAAGCCCCATCGCATCGGGAATGGTAAGAATGTCAGAAAACAGGATGGCGGCATCCAGCGGGAAGCGGCGCAGGGGCTGCAAAGTCACTTCGCAGGCCAACTCCGGATTCTTACACAGGCTCATAAAATCGCCGGCCTCGGCACGAGTGGCCCGATACTCCGGCAGGTAGCGACCGGCCTGGCGCATCATCCACACCGGGGTCACATCAACCGGCTGGCGCAACAAAGCCCGTAAGTAACGATCGTTCTTCAGTTCTGACATTCTGTTTATCCCTAACGCACACTCTGCAACATTTGTGGCGCCATTGTAGCACCGCCGTAGTGGATTTATACGAGTCCAACGTGAAGCAGACCACAGATCTCACCAAAGGACTATTTGATAAGCAGATTCTGTGGGGCTTGCACCCCAGGATCCCCTCTGATATAAAAATTCCGCGCTAGCAAACCAGAAGAAGTTCGTTCCAACGAGCCCAACAGTGCAATTTCAAGCCCCGTCCCTCATGGCGGGGTTTTCTTTTTCTCCCGCCAAACCCAGTGGGGTCGCCGCACCACAACCGGTCGGGCCAGTTGGTCAAAAAAAAACCATTGATCGATGCCCGTTCGCCGGCTTAAATTGAAGAACTAAAGAAGCGGTTAGCTTGCAAGAGGACGCTGCTATGCTGACAAAACTCGAAAGTGCAGTAAACGCGTGGGGTGGTTCCAATCCATTGGTTGACCAGTGGTTGGGCAGCCGAAAGGAACTGCTCATCAACTATTGTCAGCTCGCCGGGCTGCCTCCCTACAACAAAGATATCGCCGCCCTTCCCACCGAATCCGACATCAAGCAGTTCTGCAACCAACTGGTCGACTATGTCTCCGCCGGCCACTTCGAGATCTATGACCAGATCGCCTCCGCCTGCGAAAGAAATGGCCCCCGCTCCAAGGCGCTGGCGGAAGCGGTGCTGCCCAAGATCAGCACCAGCACCGACGTAGCCCTGGACTTCAATGACAAGTACACCAATGGGGTGGATGAAGAGGCGTTGATGCAGCTGGACCAGGAGCTCTCATCCCTGGGCCAGGCGATGGAGGAGCGCTTCGAGTTTGAAGATAAACTGCTGGAGTCTCTCTACAGCAACCACAGTGAAGCGGCCGCCAGTTAGCTGCAACCGATGACCCAGATGAAAAAACGCCCCGCAGATCGCGGGGCGTTCTCTTTTCCTTAAGCGGATAACGCCGAACTAACCGGAAGCGGCCGACGCAAGCCGGCCGCAGGGGACGATCAGGCCGGCTGCTGCAGGATCACCTCGCCCGCGGGCTTGGTGTACTGCTCCATCTTGTGGAAGTTGAGGTAGCGGTAGGTATCTGCGGCCTGGGCGTTGATCGCGTCCGCGTACTCCAGGTACTCCGCCACCGAGGGCAGCTTACCGAGGATGGAGGTAACCGCCGCCAGCTCGGCCGAAGCCAGGTAAACATTGGCACCGGTTCCCAGACGGTTGGGGAAGTTACGGGTGGAGGTGGAGACGACGGAAGCGCCATCGGCTACCCGGGCCTGGTTCCCCATACAGAGGGAGCAACCCGGCAGTTCGGTGCGGGCACCGACACGTCCGTAGATGCCGTAATAGCCCTCTTCCACCAGCTGGTGCTGGTCCATCTTGGTCGGCGGGGAGACCCACAGACGGGTCGGCAGTGCCCCCTTGTGCTTATCCAGCAGCTTACCGGCGGCACGGAAGTGACCGATGTTGGTCATGCAGGAACCGATAAAGACCTCGTCGATCTTGTCGCCAGCCACTTCAGACAGCAAGCGGGCATCGTCAGGATCGTTCGGTGCACAGAGGATCGGCTCCTTGATCTCGTTCATATCGATCTCGATCACTTCGCAGTACTCGGCATCGGCGTCGGCCTGCATCAGCTCAGGGTTGGCCAGCCAGGCTTCCATCGCCTGGATGCGGCGCTCGATGGTACGACGATCGCCGTAGCCTTCGGAGATCATCCACTTGAGCATGACGACGTTGGACTGCAGGTACTCGGAGACGGAGTCTTCCGACATCTTGATGGTACAACCGGCAGCGGAACGCTCGGCAGAGGCATCGGAGAGCTCGAACGCCTGCTCAACGGTCAGCTCCTCGAGACCTTCGATCTCCAGGACGCGGCCGGAGAAGATGTTCTTCTTACCCTTCTTCTCCACCGTCAGAAGGCCCTTCTGAATGGCGTAGTAGGGGATGGCATGAACCAGGTCACGCAGGGTAATCCCCGGCTGCATCTTGCCCTTGAAGCGCACCAGTACCGACTCAGGCATATCCAGCGGCATCACACCGGTCGCGGCGGCGAAAGCCACCAGGCCGGAGCCGGCAGGGAAGGAGATCCCCAGCGGGAAGCGGGTGTGGGAGTCACCCCCAGTACCCACGGTGTCCGGCAGCAGCATGCGGTTGAGCCAGGAGTGGATGATGCCGTCACCCGGACGCAGGGAGACACCGCCGCGGTTCATGATGAAATCCGGCAGGGTCGCGTGGGTATTCACATCCACCGGCTTGGGGTAAGCCGCTGTGTGGCAGAAAGACTGCATGGTGAGGTCGGCAGAGAAGCCCAGGCAAGCCAGATCTTTCAGTTCGTCACGGGTCATGGGACCTGTGGTGTCCTGGGAGCCCACGGTCGTCATCTTCGGCTCGCAGTACTGACCGGGACGCACGCCCGCCACGCCGCAGGCCTTGCCGACCATCTTCTGCGCCAGGGTGTACCCCTTGCCGCTGTCCACCACATCCTGGGGACGACGGAACACGTCGGAGGGCTCCAGACCCAGGGCTTCACGGGCCTTGTCGGTGAGACCACGGCCGATGATCAGCGGGATACGGCCACCGGCACGCACCTCATCGAGCAACACGTCGGTTTTGAGGGAGAACTCGGAGATCACCTCTCCAGCTTCGTTCTTCACCACGCCCTCATAGGGGTAGACGGTGATCACGTCTCCCATGGACATATTATCCACCGGCATCTCGATGGGCAGGGCGCCGGCATCTTCCATGGTGTTGAAGAAGATGGGGGCGATCTTGCCGCCGAAGCAGAAGCCACCGCCACGCTTGTTCGGCACGCCGGGCAGGTCATCGCCCATGAACCACAGCACGGAGTTGGTGGCGGATTTACGGGAGGAGCCGGTTCCGACCACGTCGCCCACGTAGACCAGCGGGTGGCCCTTCTCTTTCAGCGACTCGATGGTGCTGATGGGGCCAACGGTACCCGGGTCATCCGGGGTGATCCCATCCCGGGGAGATTTGAGCATCGCCAGGGCGTGCAGCGGGATATCAGGACGAGACCAGGCATCCGGGGCTGGCGAGAGGTCATCGGTGTTGGTTTCACCGGGGACCTTGAATACGGTCAGGGTGATAGACTCCGCAAGCTTCGGCTTGCTGGTGAACCACTCGGCATCGGCCCAGGACTGGACCACCTGCTTAGCATGGGCGTTACCGCCCTCCGCCAGCTCGACCACGTCGTGGAAGGCGTCAAACATCAGCAGGGTATGGGACAGGGCCTTGACCGCGATGGGCGCCAGGGAGTCCGAGCCCAGTAGGCGGATAAGGGGTTCGATGTTGTAACCGCCCTGCATGGTCCCCAGCAGTTCGGCTGCCCGCTCAGGGGTGATCAAGGGGCTTTGGGTTTCACCTGTGGTGATCGCCGCCAGGAAGCTGGCTTTGACGTAGGCCGCCTCGTCGACACCGGGCGGAATGCGATTTTCCAGCAGGTCAACCAGGGTTTCCTCTTCGCCAGCGGGGGGATTTTTCAGCAGCTCAACCAGCTCACTGGCTTGCTGGGCATCGAGGGGCTTGGGAACGATTCCCTGTGCAGCACGTTCTGCAACGTGTTCACGATAGGCTTCTAACACGATTCACTTCCTTCTCTTCCTGGCAGTCTCACAACAAGCTGCACATCCTGTGAACAGATGTGGCATCGGATCATGCATTACAGGAGAAATCGCGTGGACCGCGTAAACCCTCGCAAAGGCCAGAGCATCCGGCTCCGGACACAGCGCCCCGGCAAGGTCTGACATCCTTCAATTTCCCTGGAAAGCAGTGACGATCTATCTGTGATCTGAACCACATCCTTCGGGGGTGGGGGCAGTATAGCGATCTTGCACACAGTTTTAAATCGACTTGAGAGCTGGAGCAGGTCCGCGGAGACAGGTATAAAAAAACGGACGCCTAAGCGTCCGTTTCTGAATCTCAATCGAAGCGAAAGCTCGCCACGCAGAGAGAGTTACAGGATGGGATCCAGATCCTGTTCAGTCGTCTCGCCGACCACCACGGTCACCGGCACGTAGTGCTGGTAGATGAGAAAACCCTGCTCAGCGGTTTCATGGGTTTCCGGCAGATCCGCATTGGCGGTACAGGTGTAACCGATGGAGTATTCACCTTCGCCTATAAAACCAAACTCGTAGCGGTAGATCAGCTCATCGGTCTGGTTCTCAACCTGGACGATGTTGGCCACCGCGACCGGCTCAACCAACTCGCTGCCCTCGGGGAAACCCGCCTCACCGACAATATCCCCCATGGTGCTGCGATCACGCTCATTGGCGTACAGGTAAGCCGCGTGAGCGAAGGTATCGGCGCCGACCAGAGAGACCATGTCCGCTTCGCAGGCATCACGCTGTGTTAGTGCCAACTCACCACTGATGTTGCCGACGCCGGCGATGTTGATCAGCTGTACGGCGTTAGGTTTGATGAACATCCAGTCCTGACCCTTTGGATCGGTCAGCGCCTTGCGCAGATCGAACTCGACGACAAAGGCATTTTGACCCGTGTTGATGGTCACCATTTGGTCGCCCTTGTCGAAGGACATGCGACCTTGACCGTCGGTATCCGGCTTGTAGCCGTGGCAGGCGCCCTTGCTGTTCACTTTCAGCGGAACGACGATCCCATCGGTTTTCTCAACGAACGAGGACTCTTCACTGCCGTTAGGCAGACCATCTTTTGCATATAGGCACATGCGATAGTCGCCCACTTCCAGTTCACCCTCTGAAACAATCACCTCCATGGCGCTGCCCTGGAACTCCAGCAGATCGATTTGCTGGGGCTGACCGTCGTTGCCCAACTCAATATGGATAGGGTCTCCACCGTTCTGCCCATCTTGGGGGATCAAGATGACATCATTAAAGGCCAGCACCACACGCTTTGCGTCATCCACCGGTGCATCGGAAACACCCAGGCTAAAGGTCCCCATCTGCGGCTCCGGACTCGGGCCGGGGCCGGGGTTCGGGCTGGAGCTGTTATCACTGCCACACCCACTCAGCGCTAGCACAACGCCGGCGGCCAGCACGCTCTTGATAGATTTCATCATTACGACTCCTGAATGAAACGTCCGTAAAACATTGAGCAGCATCATCAACTGTCTAGTCACTAAGAATAGAGCCTTTTCCTCTACCCAAGGAGATAGCCCCAGCAAGAGCGGTCACTTCGGCGCCCCGATGACTCGGCATCTGAAGCGGACTTTCTTTGCCGCCGATGAGTCCATAACATCGCCAGCGGGAGGGCTTGCAGCGGCTCACTGAGTGGCTTACTGGCGTACTCGGCATGGTGAGAGCTGGCAATGAAGCCCTGTACAGCATATGCCATAAGCTGTTCACCACAGGCTTTTCACGCAATGCACTAACCTCTGTCCTCGCCCTCTCAGAACAAGATGTAGATCCTGTAAACAGAGTTAGCATCGGATCATCCCATATTAGGAGAGAACCTGGACCGAGTAAGCCCGTGCAAAGGCCAGATAATCCGGTTGGGCGGCAGCAGAGCAATCTTACGCAAAGCTTTGGGTCGACTTGGGAGATGAGGTGGACCGGCAGGGACTGGCATAAAAAAACGGACGCCGAAGCGTCCGTTTTGCCCATGAATGGGGCTTACTGTACCGCGAAGTTCACCTCGGTAACCTCTTCGAGGTTCACGGTTACATCCGCGGCATCGGCGAAGAAGAAGAAACCACCCTCTTCCGCCATGTCGTTCATATCCGGATCGTCATTCTGAGCCACACAGGTGTAACCCAGGCTGTAGTTGCCGGCCACCACGAAGCCCATCTCGTAGTTACCCTCTTCGTCAACCCGCGCAGCGGTGAAGGGGGCAGACTCAGTGTCCAGGTAACCGTCAGTAGTACGGAAGTCCGCCATGCTCACGGTACCCTCGTCACCGGCAACGCTGGCGCCGGCTGGGAACAGGTAAACGGCGCCACGATTGTTGACATCGGCACCGCCAGCCTCGATCTCACAATCGGCAAACAGCTCGGCTGTAACGTTGCCCTTGATGGCACCGACGTCAGAAACGTTCTCAATGGTGACGACGTCGGTCGGCTTCAGTGTCCAGTAATCTTTGTTGCCTTTGGGGCCCTGCAGCTTGGCCAGGTTGAACTCGGCAACGAAGGCATTGTTACCCACGGCGATATCGAACTTCTTGTTGAGGAAGATGCGCCCCTCCTCCTTCACGTTCTCAGCATCAAAGTCGGTATCTGCAACGCCACAGCTGCCTTGAGAGGTGGACACCAAGCCCTTGGTCACCTCTTCGGCGATGACGAAAGAGGTGTTTGCGGATCCGGTCACATCGTTCTTCATGTAGATGCACATCTGGTAGGGGCCAACAGGCACTTCCTGCCCCGCCACCAACTGTTCAACCTGCTGGCCCTGGAACTCCAGCAGGTTAACCTGCTTCAGTTCACCCTCTTCGGTGACATCGTAAACAAAGGTCTGCTCGCCCTTGAGGACGACGCGGTCAAAGCCAATGGTTACGTTGGTGGCCAGGGCCGGGCTGTCGGAAACGCCCAGGGTGAAGGTACCGGTTTCCGGGCTGGAGCTATCGCTGCCACAGCCACTCAGGGCCAGCACAACGCTGGCGGCCAAAACGCTCTTTACAGATTTCATCATTACGACTCCTAAAGAGAAAAAATATCCCAAAATTGCGCAGCATCTTGGACTGCATTTTTTACGAAGACAAGCATATGACGGCATTTTGCGATTGATGCCCCTTCACAACTTGTCATCCTGACACTCGAAAATATCGACTCCCGAGGCCAAAATGCTTGCCGCCATCGAGTCTGTAAAGAATAGACACGGACGGCACTTTTTCTAGTCACTCCAGGCGCTTGCCAGCGCCTCCCGGGCTGGCGTTACGGGCGAGTGCAGCCACTGGTAACAGGCTTCGGCACTCATAGGTCGCGCCAGAAGAAATCCCTGAACCCGCTGACAGCCCTGCTCTTTGAGGAAAGCCAACTGCGCGTTGTTTTCCACCCCCTCGGCGACCACCGTCATGCCCAGGTTCTGACCCAGTCCGATGATGGTACGAACAATGGCAGCATGAGTCTCATCCTCGGTCATCACCTTGGTAAAGGAGCGATCAATCTTCAGGTGATCCACCTCCAGCTGGCTCAGGTAGGCCAGGCTGGAGTAACCGGTACCAAAATCGTCGATGGCCACCTGCACACCCAGCCGCCGCAACGCCTGCAGTTGGCGACGGGCAAGGCCCATTTGGCGCATCAGCACCCGCTCGGTGATCTCCAGGCAGAGTTGGCGCGGCGCCAATCCGGTCCGACGCAGCACCCCGTCGATGAAACTGACCAGGTCAGACTGGTGAAAATGGGCCGCCGACACATTGACAGAGAGCACCACCTCACGGCCCAGGCTCCAGCGGGAAAACTCTTCACAGGCCCGCTGCAGCGCCCAACGATCCAGCGTGATAATAAAGCCATTGGACTCCGCCAGGTCGATAAAGCGGTCGATGGGCGTGGACTCCGTGCCCGGCTCAAAACAGCGCAGCAGGGCTTCAAACCCGACCACCTTTCGACTCCCGGTATCTGCGATAGGCTGGTAGTACATCTCTAACCGGTTCTGCTGCATCGCCTGACGTAACTGGTAGTCCATCTGAAGCAGGTTGCCCGCCTCGTCACTCTGTCTGCTGACATAGAAGCAGTACTGTCCCCGGCCCTTCTCCTTCGCTCTGTACATGGCCAGATCGGCGTGCTTGATCAGGGTTTCCGGCTGCTTTGCATCCCCCGGCCAACAGGCTATCCCGACACTGGTGGAGAGGTAGAAGACATGCCCGTTGACCTCGAAAGGTTGTGACAGGCTGTCCAGGATCCGCTGCGCCAGCGCCACCAGTTCCGCCCGCTGCTCGTAACAGGAGACCAGAACCAGGAACTCGTCTCCCCCGAATCGGCACAGGCCCCGGCGCGTGCCCTGAAGCGCCTGAAGCCGCCTGGCCGCCTCCACCAGCAGGGAGTCACCGGCGCCGTGGCCATAGGTGTCATTGATCTGCTTGAAGCGATCCAGGTCGAGGAACATCAGCGCTGCCGTTTGGCCCAGCAGCCGGTTGTGTTCCAGCACCTCCCCAAGGTGACGACTGAAGTGGGTGCGGTTGGCTAACCCGGTAAGAGGATCAAAATTGGCCAGACGGGCCAGGTCTCGCTCCGCTCGCTTGCGCTCAGAGATATCGGCGAACATCAGGACGCTGTACCTCTGCCCCTCGGTGATCATGGTGCTGATATTCAAAAACAGCGACAGCGTCTCCCCCTCGGCACTGCGAAGCAGAATCTCACCCTGCCAGGGCGTATCCCTCTGCTGCAGCTCTGACGGCGTAATCTTGGACTTACTGTCCCAAAACTGCTCAAAGGGGACGCCAATCAGGGCGGAGGCCGTCGTTTGTAGCAGGCTGACCGCCGCCGGGTTACATACCTGAACCTGCCAGTCGGGATCCAGGATCAGCGCCCCCTCCGCCGCATGCTCGAACGCCTGGGCAAAGAGCGAATGCTCCTGCTCGATCTGGCGGCTGTGGGTGATGTCTTTGTAGAGTCCCGCCATGGTCAAGGCTTTGCCACTGCTTGGATCCCGGCTGACCGCCTGCCCGAAGGCCCAGATCCAGCGCCACTGACCACTGAAGTCCGCCTGCCGGTACCTTGCCTCGTAGCGATCGCTCTCGCCGTTGATGTGGGACAGCCAGGCCCTGCGCACCGCTTGATGGTCAGCCGGGTGGATCTGCAGATGCCCGAGGGCAAGCTCGGCCTCCTCCGCATCCGGGCCAAACAGACGCTGGCCATCCCGGGCCAGCAGCCGGTTGTCGCTGCTGCGCCAATGCCAGGTATTGGCACCACTGGCAGCCAACGCCAGCTCCAGTTCACGCTGACTTTGGTCCAAGGCTTCCAGGGCCGCTCGACTGGTGGCTTCCCGACGCTGCCAGCGGCGGACAATGGCCCAAAGCAGCAAGAGCAGCAACACGCTGCCGCCCCAGCGCACGCTCGCCAGCTGCCACCAATAGGCTTCTACCGTGAACTGAACCTGGGTCGACAGGGGATCTTTGAGTCCCTGGCGTGTGCCAAACAGCTCCAGACCATAGTGACCGGGCGGCAGGCGGCTGAAGATCAAGTTGCCGTGATGGGGTAGCGGGAGTCGCTCTCCTCTGTGGCCCTCACGGCTGAGGCGGTACTCGAACGCTTTCGGCGTGGGGTCCAGCAGCCGGTTGCTGGCGAACTGCAACGAGACCATGTGGTAGTCCGCTCGCACCGGGATATTACCCGCCTCTGGCTGAAGGATAAGCTCACGCTCTCCTCCGTCGTAGTGGACTGTCACCGATTCAATCAAGGCCTGCTCGGTGCTTTTGGTCGCGGTAAATTGGTCAGGCGCCAGCAGCACCGCACCCCGCACGCTGCCGATGAACACACCGAGTCCCGGTGCATTAAACAGCGCTCCTTCATTGAAACGGCTCACCGCCAGCCCATCAAACTGGTCCAGTCCGATGGTGACATTTCGACGAAGATCGATCCGGTAGAGGTAGCGATCACAGCCCAACAGCAACTGCTGTTGCTGCCAGAGGGTACCAAAGTTGGGGTTATCGCACTGCAGGCCCCAGTGCTTGCCCAGCTCCGTCATCTCACCGGAACGGTCACTGTACTGCCAGAGGCCCCGGCCAAAGCTGCCAAACAGCACCTGGTCTTCGGAGATAGGCAGGATCATGCTGATGGTGTGTTGCCGTGACGCCTCCGGCAGACCGGCCAGTATCGAATGGAACTGCCCCTGGCGGTCCCAATAGCCCAGGAGGTCCTCCCCGCCGATCCAGAGCCTTCCCTGCCTGTCGCGCTGTACGTTTCGGGCACCCAGTACCGGTTGCCCCTCCATCTCGAGCCGCGTTAACCGATCACCGTTCGGCTGCCACAGGTAGGTGAAGGTATCGGTCAGCAGCCAGATCCCATCCCCGTCGGACACCATGGCGTAAACGATGCGCTTGTCAAAATCGGCCAGCCCACCGGGATTCAGTGGCTCTGCCCTGTGGGTTCTCCGGTCGATCTGGTAGAGGCCACGGGTCGTCCCCACCAGTAGGGTATGGGTGCCCTGCGGCAGTAGGGACCAGGCTTCCCCGGTCTGGGTCAGGCCCGGCAGGGAGATCTGACCGTGGCGGCCACTCTTGGGATGAAACCACTGAACCCCGCCGGTAGTGGCCATATACCGTTCATCCTCGTCGGCGTAGAGGTGCCAGACCGTCTCACTGCCCATCTGTGGCCAAAGACTCTGCTGGTACAGTTCGCGAACAAAGGGGGCCAGTGGGCGAAAACCCAGGACCCCCTCATTGCGGCTACCCAGCCAGATCCGCTGGCGGCTGTCCACCAGCATCTGGTCCGCCGAGGCAGTGCGGAACCGGCCTCCCCATGGGGTAGACTGCAGTTGGGGCTCCCTGTCGCCGCTGTGCCAACGCCACAACTTGCCGCGACCGAGCAGCCAAAGGGCTCCAGTTGGGTCTCGCTGGATATCCCACACCTCCTCCTCCAGGATCGGTGAGGCGGTCAGCTTCTGCGTTGCCAGGTCCAGTTGAAACAGGCCACGGCTGCTGGCGATCCAGAGTCCCCCGCTGTCCGATGCCTGCATCCGGTAAAGGGTGCCCGTTGCCGAATCCCAATGTGACTCGACCAGGGCACCAGTGGTGATATTGACCTTCCACAGTTGGTACTGACCCAGCACCCAGAGATCCCCATCGGGATCCCACCAGACCTGGCGCCAGCGCCCTTCGTTCGGGAGGAGACCCACCTGTGTTAAAGAGGAGAGATCCGAGGCCAGTCGATAGAGCCGGCCATCTTCGGTAGCAAACCAGACGTCGCCGTCCGCACTCTGATAAAAATCGCGGGTGTCCGCCCCAGCGCCCAGCTCAGGAAAGCGCTGGGCCAACGGCACCATCCGGTTTTCGTCGACATGGTAAATCACCAGACTGGTACTGGTGCTGATCAGTAAGCGTTGCCCGGAAAGGGGCAGGAGTGCCTGGATCAGGGAGTTATCCAGCAGGCGTTGACCGTTCTGCCGGTCAACCCGCCGGCTGATGCGATCCCCAAGGCGGTAGAGCCCATCCTCCGTGCCCACCCAAAGCAGGCCACTGCCATCCTCGGCCAGTGACCATACTGTCTGATTTTCGAGTCCCTCCTGGACACCAAAGAGGCGATAGGCAGACGCCTCGACCGACAGACTCAGCAGGAGGGCCCATAGCCCGACCCAGGCGCCCCAAAACCGTTTCGTCACAACAATCCATTGTTTTGTCAGTGTTAGGAGGTAACTTACGTCAAAAATCGATCCGTTTCACCCAACAAAAAAGGCGACCCCGAGGGTCGCCTTTCTAACAACACGCGCTCCCTAGGCCGGGATCACTTCTTCTTCTTGGCCTTGGGGTTGGGCAGATCCGTGATGCTGCCCTCGTACACCTCCGCCGCCAAGCCAACGGACTCGTGCAGGGTGGGGTGAGCGTGGATGGTCAGCGCCAGATCTTCCGCATCACAACCCATCTCGATAGCCAGACCGATCTCGCCCAGCAGCTCGCCGGCGTTGGTTCCGACAACCGCACCGCCGATCACCCGGTGGCTCTCCTTGTCGAAGATCAGCTTGGTCATGCCATCGGCACAGTCGGAAGCGATGGCACGGCCGCTGGCCGCCCAGGGGAAGGTGGCAGTCTCGTAGTTAATGCCCTGCGCCTTGGCTTCCTTCTCGGTCAGGCCCACCCAGGCCACTTCCGGATCGGTGTAAGCGATGGAGGGGATTACCTTGGGATCGAAGTAGTGCTTCATGCCCGCAATCACCTCGGCGGCCACGTGCCCTTCATGCACACCTTTGTGTGCCAGCATCGGCTGACCAACGATATCACCGATGGCGTAGATATGAGGTACGTTGGTACGCAGCTGCTTATCCACGTTGATAAAGCCGCGCTCATCGACATTCACGCCGGCGTTTTCTGCCGCAACCAACTTGCCGTTTGGCGCACGACCGATGGCCACCAGGACGGCATCATACCGCTGCGGTTCTGCCGGGGCTTTCTTGCCCTCCATGGAGACGTAGATCCCGTCCTCCTTGGCGTCCACGGCAGTCACCTTGGTTTCCAGCATGAACTTGAACTTCTTGCCCATCTTTTTGGTGAAGGGGCGGATCACATCCTTATCGGCGGCGGGGATAACCTGGTCCAGCATCTCCACCACTTCGACGTCACTGCCCAGAGCGTGGTAAACGGTGCCCATCTCCAGGCCGATGATCCCCCCCCCCATGATCAGCAGACGCTTAGGGATCTCACGCAGTTCCAGCGCATCGGTGGAGTCCCAGATGCGGGGATCTTCATGGGGAATAAACGGCAGTTCGATGGGGCGAGAGCCTGCGGCAATGATGGCGTTGTCGAACTTGACGGTGGTGACCTTACCATCGGCGTCGGTGACGTCGATGCTGTTGGCGCTGGCAAACTGGCCCTTGCCGTTGACGACCTTGACCTTGCGCATCTTGGCCATGCCCCCGAGCCCACCGGTTAACTGGCCGATCACGCCCTCTTTGTAGTCGCGGATCTTATCCAGGTCGATGGTCGGCTCACCGAAGCTGACCCCATGTTTCGACACCATCTTGGCTTCGTCGATCACCTTGGCCATGTGCAGCAGGGCCTTGGAGGGGATGCACCCAACATTCAGACAAACCCCACCCAGGGTGCTGTAACGTTCGATGATGACGGTGTCCAGGCCCAGATCAGCGGCGCGAAACGCTGCGGAGTAGCCTGCCGGTCCGGCGCCGAGTACGACGACCTGAGTCTTGATCTCGTTGCTCATGTTATTCCTCTGATTATTCTGCATTCCTTTCGGGGCATCGGCATTGTACGCCCCCCTTGCCAGGAACAGAAGGCGGATCACAAAGAATCCCCTTCAGGTGACATTAGCTATGTAATTCAAGTAACTAGCCCCAGCCTGATCACATTGTCATCGTCGGCTGGGGCGGTGTTGTCAGCCAGGCCTTACAGGGTCAGCTTACGGATGTCGCTCAGGTATCCCGCCAGGGTACTGCTGAAGCGCGCGCCATCGGCCCCGTCGATCACCCGGTGATCGTAAGAGAGTGAGAGCGGGAGCATCAGACGAGGAATGAACTCCTTGCCATTCCAGACCGGCTTCATCTCCGACTTGGAGACCCCCAGGATAGCCACCTCCGGCGCATTGACGATGGGGGTAAAGGCGGTGCCGCCGATGCCACCCAGGCTGGAGATGGTGAAACAGCCACCCTGCATGTCGCCGGCGGTCAGCTTGCCGCCTCGTGCCTTCTTGGAGATCGCCATCAGCTCTTCGGAGAGCTCGTAGATCCCCTTCTTGTTCACATCGCGAACTACGGGAACCACCAGGCCATTGGGGGTATCCACCGCCACGCCGATGTTGATGTACTTCTTCAGCACGACGCTCTGGCCATCCTCGGAGAGGGAGCTGTTGAACTGGGGCAGGTCCGCCAGGGTTTTGGCCACCGCTTTGAGGATGAACACCAGTGGGGTGATCTTAAAGCCCAGCTCCTGCTTGGCCACCACGACGTTCTGCTCCTTCCGGAAGGCTTCGACGTCGGTGATGTCCGCCTCGTCGAACTGGGTCACGTGGGGGATCATCGCCCAGTTACGGGCCAGGTTGGCACCGGAGATCTTCTTGATCTTGGAGAGCGGCTTAACCTCCACTTCGCCAAACTTGGCGAAGTCCACCTTGGGCCAGGGGATCAGGTCCAGCCCACCGCCATTTTTCCCTGCCGGGGCAACGGCACCGGACTGTACCTGGGCCAGGGCACCCTTCACGTAGCTCTGCACATCCTCTTTGAGGATCCGCTGCTTACGGCCGGTTCCCTTCACCTTGGAGAGATCCACCCCAAACTCGCGGGCCAGACGGCGGATCACCGGTGTGGCATAGGCGTAAGCGCTGTTCTCAATAAAGCCGGTGCCCGCTTCGGTGTGCGCCACCTGCTCGGAGGCTACCGGAGCCGGGTGCGGCATCTTGCCCTCGGGCTTAGCAGCCTCTTCTGATGCGGCAGGCGCGGGAGCGGCAGGTGCTTCACCGGCCACTTCGAAGGTCATGATGGCGCTGCCCGTCGTCACCTTGTCGCCAGCGGCGATATCGATGGACTTCACCACGCCGGCGAAAGGCGCTGGCACCTCCATAGAGGCCTTGTCGCCCTCTACGGTGATCAGCGACTGCTCCTCGGTCACGGTGTCGCCCACCGCCACCAGGACCTCGGTCACTTCCACCTCGTCACCACCGATGTCCGGTACGGACACGGTTTCCACAGAAGCCGCAGAGGGCTGCTCGGCGGGAGCGGGCTTAGCCGGCGCCTCGGCGGTGGCACCACCGGAGACCTCGAAGGTCATGATGGCGCTGCCCGTCGTCACCTTGTCGCCCGCGGCGATATCGATGGACTTCACCACGCCGGCGAAGGGGGCAGGCACTTCCATGGAGGCCTTGTCGCCCTCCACGGTGATCAGCGACTGCTCCTCGGTCACGGTGTCGCCCACCGCCACCAGGATTTCGGTCACCTCCACTTCGTCACCGCCGATGTCCGGTACGGTCACGGTTTCCACGGAAGCCGCCGAGGTTGTAGAAGTGTCTTCTTCAGCCTGGGGGGCGCTCTCGCTTTGCTTATCGCTCTGTGCGCCCTCTTCGGCGTCAAACACCATGATCAGGGAGCCGGTGGAGACGCTGTCCCCAACGGAAACCTTGATCTCCTTGACGATGCCGGCCTCACTGGCGGGAACCTCCATGGAGGCCTTGTCGCCCTCCACGGTGATCAGGGACTGTTCCTGCTCGATCTTGTCGCCAACGGCCACCAGGATCTCGGTCACTTCAACTTCATCGGCACCGATGTCCGGTACATGGATTTCAATAGACATAGTCAGGCAGCCCCTCATGCGTAAAGCGGATTGATCTTATCGGCGTCGATATTGAACTTGGCGATGGCATCGGCCACGACGCTGCTGTCCAGCTCGCCCCGTTGTGCCAGTTCATGCAGTGCCGCCACCACAACGTAGTGGGCGTTTACTTCAAAGTGACGACGCAGGTTGGCACGGCTGTCTGAGCGACCAAAGCCGTCGGTGCCCAGCACCTTGTAGCTGACCGCAGGTACAAAGGCCCGGGCCTGTTCGGCGTAGTTCTTCATGTAATCGGTGGCGGCGATGGCCGGTGCTTCGCCCAGTACCTGAGTCAGGTAGGGGACGCGAGGGGCCTCTGTCGGGTGCAGCATGTTCCAGCGCGCCACGTCCTGACCATCCCGGGTCAGCTCGTTGAAAGAGGTTACGGAGTAGATATCGGAGCCGATGCCGTACTCTTTCGCCAGGATCTCGGCCGCCTCGCGCACCTGCATCATGATGGTACCGGAGGAGAGCAGCTGAACCTTGCCCTTGCTGCCGGCGTGGCTTTCCAGCTTGTAGATCCCCTTGCGGATCCCCTCCTCTGCCCCTTCCGGCATCGCCGGCTGGGCATAGTTCTCGTTCATCAGGGTCAGGTAGTAGAAGATGTTCTCCTGCTCCGGGCCGTACATGCGCTCAATACCATGCTGCAGGATCACCGCCACTTCGTACGCGAAGGTGGGGTCGTAGCTGATGCAGTTAGGCACGGTGTTGGCCAGCACATGGCTGTGGCCATCCTCGTGCTGCAAGCCTTCGCCGTTGAGGGTGGTCCGGCCGGCGGTGGCGCCCAGCAGGAAACCGCGGGCCTGCTGATCCCCCGCCATCCACGCCATGTCGCCCACACGTTGGAAGCCGAACATGGAGTAGTAGATATAGAAGGGGATCATCGGCAGATCGTTAGTGCTGTAGGAGGTCGCCGCAGCCACCCAGGAGCTCATCGCCCCCAGTTCGTTGATCCCCTCCTGCAGTACCTGCCCACTGGTGGACTCCTTGTAGTAGGAGACCACGTCGCGATCCTGCGGGGTGTAGTGCTGCCCCTTGGGGTTGTAGATCCCGATCTGGCGGAACAGCCCCTCCATGCCGAAGGTACGCGCTTCGTCGGCGATGATGGGGACCACGTTTTTACCGATACCTTTATCCTTGAGCAGGATGTTAAGGGCACGGACGAACGCCATGGTGGTGGAGATCTCCCGCTTCTGGGCTTCCAGCAGCCCCTGGAAGCTGGAGAGTACCGGCAGCGTCAGCGGCTGGGTAAAGTTGGGCAGGCGCTGAGGCGTGTAGCCGTGCAGGGCTTCGCGACGGGCATGCAGGTAGCGATGCTCCGGGCTGCCCTCCTCGAGCTTGAGGTAGGGAAGATCTTTGATCTGGTCGTCGCTGACCAGCTCCTGCAGGCCGAGGCGATCACGCAGCTGGTGTACATGGGTCAGGTCCATCTTCTTGACCTGGTGGGCGATGTTCTTGCCCTCCGCGGCTTCGCCCATGCCGTAGCCTTTGACGGTCTTGGCCAGGATCACCGTGGGCTTGCCCTTGGTGTTCTTAGCGTTCATGTAGGCGGCGTAGAGCTTGGAGGGGGAGTGACCACCCCGCTGCAGGGCGAAGATCTCTTCGTCGGTCATGTCCGCGACCAGGGCAGCGGTTTCCGGGTAGCGACCGAAGAAGTTCGCACGAACGTAGGCGCCGTCTTTGGCCTTGTAGGTCTGGTAGTCGCCGTCCACGGTTTCGTTCATCAGCTGCAGCAGCTTGCCGGAGGTATCCTTGGCCAACAGCTTGTCCCAGCCGTTGCCCCAAACCACCTTAACCACGTTCCAGCCGGCACCCTTAAACAGTCCCTCCAGCTCCTGGATGATCTTACCGTTACCCATCACCGGGCCGTCCAGGCGCTGCAGGTTGCAGTTGATCAGGAAACAGAGGTTATCCAGGCCTTCACGGGCGGCGAAGGTGATGGCACCGCGGGATTCCGGCTCGTCCATCTCGCCGTCACCCAGGTAGGCGTAGACACGCTGCTCACTGGTATCCTTGAGGCCGCGGCCGTTGAGGTACTTGAGGAAACGGGCCTGGTAGATGGCGCTGATAGGGCCCAGTCCCATGGAGACGGTGGGGAACTGCCAGAAGGTGGGCATCAGCTTGGGGTGCGGATAGGAGGAGATCCCCTCGCCATCCACCTCCTGGCGGAAGTTGTCCAGCTGCTGTTCGGTCAGGCGTCCCTCCAGGAAGGCACGGGCGTAGATACCGGGGGAGATGTGGCCCTGGTAGTAGACCAGGTCACCGCCATCCTTCTCATTGGGGGCGCGGAACAGGTGGTTGAAACCCACCTCGTAGAACGCCGCGGCGGACTGGTAGGAGGCCATGTGGCCGCCCAGATCCAGATCCTTTTTCGATGCCCGCAGGACGATCATGATGGCGTTCCAGCGGATGATGGAGCGGATCCGGCGCTCCAGGCTCAGGTCACCCGGGTAGGCAGGCTCATTCGCCGGAGCGATGGTATTGAGGTAGTTGGTGTTGATCCCGGTAGGGAGATCGACGCCATCGAGGCGAGCTTTTTCAATCAGTTGCTCAAGCAGAAACTGGGCACGTTCGACGCCATCTTCCTGCATCACCGCAGTCAGGGCCTCAAGCCACTCTTGAGTTTCCTGTTTATCGACGTCGTGACCAAAGGTGTTTGACATGACATTTTTCCTAAATAGTGCTGCCGCCTCGAAAGCGACGATTGGCGCGCTTCGATCAGCTCAGATCGCTGCGCATTCTTCGTAAACTGCGGCGCTGGCGGCTGTCTTCGCGACGCACCTCCAGCGTAACTTCTTCGATGTAAGCCAGGTGGTCATTGGAGGCCTTGCGGGCCGCCTCAGGCTGACGCTGCAAAATGGCATTAACCAGGGCTTCCCGATGGGTATTGGCCACTTCCGAGGACCCCTCCCGACGGTAGAGCAGTTCCAGGTTTTCCGCGACGTTGCGCTGCAGCAAGGGCGCCAGGCTGAGAACCAGGTGCAGCATCGCCACGTTGTGGGAGGCTTCCGCCACCGAACAGTAAAAGTCGACGATCGCCTTGGCTTCCTCTTCGGTGTTGCCCTGGGCCTGCTTGATGGCGTCCACCTTGCGCCGCATCTGGGCATGATCCGCATCCGTGCCGCGCTCGGCGGCGTAAAACGCCATCATCCCCTCCGTCGCATGACGAAACTCAAGCAGGTCGTACTGGGATTCCGGGTTGTTGGCCAACAGTTCCACCAGGGGATCCGACAGGCTGTTCCAGAGCTGCTGTTTGACGTAGGTTCCGCCACCTTGGCGGCGGGTCAGGACACCTTTGGCTTCCAGCTTCTGGATCGCTTCACGCAGGGAGGGACGGGAAACTTCAAACTGAACCGCCAACTCCCGCTCGGGTGGGAGTTTCTGTCCCGGCTTCAGGCTGCCTTCAAGAACCATCTTCTCCAGTTCTTTGACAATGACGTCGGACAGTTTCGGCTGACTAATTCGTTGGTAGGCCATGAGGCAAGCTCTCGAATGTTAACGATTTGTGTTAATTGGTATGACCATTAAAACCTGCGACGGAATGTAGCAGAGCGCACACAACAGGATCAACCATTTTGAGCGCCATCACACTTCAGCAAAGTGTTTGATGGCGCTCAAACGGCATGACTGCGTAGGGGCAAGAGGATTGGTCAGACCAATGCAAAGGGACGGGTAATATAAGAGAGAGAAACCGAAAATTCAGTGCACAATGCCCAAAATGGTCAACACAGAGACCACCACCAGCAGCAGGACCAGGTTGCGCTTGGCCAATTTCAACAGCGCCACCGTGGGTTGAACGCTGATCGGGGCGTCCTCCTCCCCCGGCTCAGGCGTCTCCTCCGCCGCCAGCGCCACCTCGGTGATCAGTTGTCGGGCGGGACAGAGAGGATCGAACAGCCGGGGCAAAAGTACTGCCATCGCCTTGCTGAAGTGGCCGGAGAGGGCAAAGCCCAGTGCCACCAATCGGGCCGGCACCCAGTCCAGCAGGTGCATCAGGGGGACGACCAAGGGACGGCGGATCTGCTCGCGGGCAAAATGATCGTGGTAGCCCCGGACGGTGGAGTAGAAGAGCGCCGCCGCCGGACCGAAGGCAACGAAGTAGAGTGCCACCGCAGCGTAATAGCGGTAGTTCAGCCAGGCGGCAACCTGCCCCATCTGCACACCAAGGGTTTGCGGCGAGTCCGCCGCCTCGCTGGCCGCGTGATCCAGCGTTTCCAGGGTGTGATAGCAGGCCTGGCTGTCGTTGCGATTGGCTGCCATCAGGTAGTGGCGGAAGCGATCCCGCAGCGCACGGTGACCAAACACCAGCAGGCCCACCACGATCCAGAGCAGCAGGTGGGGCAAACCGAAAAGCGTCCCCGTGAGCCACTTTGCCAGCAGGGCCACCACCACCGCCGGCAGTAACAACACGAACAGCATCTTTAGCGGATTCTTCAGGGCCCTGTCATCAAACATCCAGCGCCGATAGCTGGCCATGAAACGCTCAAACTGCAGTCGTTTCCCCAGCAACTGGGTGCGTTCCATTAGCAACACGAAAAGCAAGGTGAACAGGGCCATTCTAAAGCTCCAGCTGACGAAAGAATCTGTCCCAGTCAAAGGCCGGACCGGGATCGGTTTTACGTCCTGGGGCGATGTCGCAGTGTCCCAGGATCCGCGTACGAGTGATCTGAGGATACGCTCTCATCAGGGCCCGAGTCACGCCAATAAGTGACTGATATTGAATATCTTCATAGGGGGTATGGTCACACCCCTCCAGCTCGATACCGATGGAGAAGTCGTTCCAGTTGCGGCGCCCGCCGTACTCGCTGCGCCCCGCATGCCAGGCGCGCCGGTCAAAAGGAACGAACTGGACCAGGCGACCGTCCCTGCGGATCAGAAGATGGGCAGAGACCTCAAGCCCCTCTACCTGTTTGAGCACCGGAAAGTCCGGCTGCACACAGCCAAGAAACAGCTGGCCGATATAGGGCGCGCCAAACAGGCCCGGCGGCAGAGTGATGTTGTGGATCACCAGCGCATCGATCGCCATCCCCTCGGGGCGCGCCCCCTGGAAAGGGGAGAAGCAGTGGTGCGCTCCCGTCAGCCAGCGCCCCTGGGGTTCCAGTTCAAATGTCATCCGTTGTCCTTTGATCAAAACGTTCCTAGTTCCTAGTTCCTAGTTCCTAGTTCCTAGTTGTAGACTTCCAACACGTTGTTCACACCAAGTCGGCTGACTGGTGGTTTTCTATCCAAGCTCCCGTGGGGTCTGACGTGGTTATACCATGACAGGTAA
>NZ_BAABLF010000027.1:0-79561 GCF_039544205.1 Ferrimonas gelatinilytica
TTGCGAGCTTTGCCAAGCGCCTGGGCCGAAGCCGCTTTGCTCAAGGCAGGTGGCGTATTCTAGTGAATCCACCGTGGTCGTCAAGGCCGTTTTTCAACTTTCTTTCCAACCGTCTAGGTTTTAACCAGCCGGGCCTGAAGCCCTTTGGTGACGCCGCTTGCTCCTCACTGAGTAGCTCGCTGTGCCCCGTCGACAGGGAGCGCATTATAGGGAGGGAATTCGTTTCCGCAAGAGGTTATTTGATAAAAAGAGGCGTTCGGACAACTTTTTTGCCGAACGCCTCTTTTTTCCTCTTCTTACACTTCAGGAGTCACAGTGAGGAGATAAACCTGGACTTGCTGCGAGAAGTTAACTGGCCATCTTCGGAGGCAAGAATAAATTCGATTTCAGTCATCGGGCTTTCAATATCATAGGGATCGACTGCCACGCTAACAGGCAGGGTATAAACCTCACCTGCCAGCACCCTGACCGTTTCTGGCCCCTGCCACTCGTAGTTAGGCAGCCCCTCTATTTCGATATGAAATAGCTGTTGCTCGTCTGTTTTGTTTAGAATTTTAAGAGTGTAAACATTCTCGATTAGCCCGTCGCGGTTTTGACGGAACAGCTCGTTACGGTCGCGCAAGATATCCAGTTGCACCGGTGCCAGGGTCATGAGCATGTAGATGAAGGCCATCAGGATACAGCCCAGTGCCAAGCCGTAGCCCACCAGTTTTGGCCGCCCCATTCTCGATTCGCCCCCTTGCAGCTGACGCTCGGTGGTATAGCTGATCAATCCCTTGGGATATCCCATCTTAGCCATCACGTCATCACAGGCATCCACACAGGCGCCACAGTTGATGCACTCATATTGCAGACCATTACGGATATCGATCCCGGTCGGACAAACCTGAACACAAAGGCTACAGTCGATACAGTCACCCAGCCCCATCGCCTTGGGGTCCTGCTTCCGTCCCCGTGGGCCTCGCGTCTCTCCGCGGCTGGCGTTGTAGCCCACCAGGTAGGTATCCGGATCGAACATCACTGACTGGAAACGGGCGTAGGGGCACATATGCAGACACATGGTCTCCCGCATCCAGCCCGCATTACCGTAAGTCGCCAGGGTAAAGAAGCTGCCCCAGAAGTAGGCCATCGCCGGCGCCTGGCCGCTGAAGAAGTCGAGGTAGAGTTCTCGAGAGGGGTAGAAGAAGGAGATAAAAGTCAGTGCTGTCAGCAGGGATACCAACAGCCAGGCACCATGCTTGGCGCTCTTTCGCCACAGCTTATTCCAGCTCCAGGGCGCCTGGTCCAGCTTTATCCGTTTATTGCGGGGCCCCTCCAGTTTCTCCTCAAACCAGATGAAGATGAAGGTCCAGACTGACTGCGGGCACATATAGCCACACCAGACGCGGCCAAGGAAGGTCGTAAAGAAGAAGAGGGCAAAGGCCGCCATCATGAACAGGAAGGCCAACAGGATGAGGTCTTGTGGCCAGATGGTGAGGGCAAACACATGGAACTTACGTTCGCCAAGATCGAAGAGTACCGCCTGACGGTCACCCCAGGGAAGCCACGGCAGAATGAGGAACAGGGAGATCATCACCCAACCCATGCGACGGCGCAGCTGGCTCCAGATCCCATCGGTTTTGCGCACATAGATACGGCTTCTCGGGTTCGCCGATTGAGCCCTGCTGATCCTGGCCGGCTGCACCTTAATAGGCTGCGCTTCAGCACGGCTTGACGTGACGCTGTTGTCTGGCTGCTCCATCGACTTACCTGCTCGTGAGTAAAGTTCACGCCACTCAAAATCCCAGCTCTGGGACTCTGAAGTGACTCAGATCACCGATGATACTAAAAAGCCGGCTTGGACGAGAACAGAAAGCGCGCCGTCAACGGCAGCTGTCATTGCCACATAGATGGCTGTTCTTTTGCACAATTCACTGAACAATAGAGACAAAATTAAGTTCTCGAGGCTGCTATGAGTGTCAATGCCATCAATATCCATGATCTAAAAAAACTGGCGAAACGCCGCCTTCCCCGTCCGGCTTTTGATTATCTCGATGGAGGAGCCGATGACGAGCAGGCGATGGCAAATAACCAAAGCGCCTTTGCTCGATATCGAATGGTTCCACGGGTACTGGAAGACGTTTCCCATATCGACATGTCCACCAAGCTGCTGGGACAAACCCTGTCGATGCCGTTGATCGTCTCCCCCCTGGGACAGCAACGGATGTTCCACCACGAGGCGGATCGTGCCGGTGCCCGGGCGGCCTCCAGGGCCGAAACACTGTTTACCCTCTCCAGCTTCTCCTCTTTCAACATCGAACAGGTTGCCGAGGCCAGCAATGGGCCCAAAATGTTCCAGATATACGTGATGGCAGACGACGCGCTGAACCAGGCCAACCTCCGGCGCGCAAAGGCTGCGGGCTACCAATCGGTCTGTCTGACGGTCGACTCTGTCATTGGTGGCAACCGGGAGCGGGATCTACGCAATGGCCTCACCATGCCGGTCAAGCTTACCCTAAGCAGCATGATTGAGTTTGCCAAACACCCCGTCTGGGTATGGCGTTACCTCTACGGAGAGGGGCGGGATCTGGCCAACATGGATGGCGCCCCACAAGCTTCCGATGGACAGGCCTTTATGACCTACCTGCAATCGTTGGCAGAGCGTCGTCTTACCTGGGAGCATGCCGAACGGATGATCCAGGCCTGGGACGGACCCTTTGCCATCAAGGGGATCAGCGCCGTTGCCGATGCCGTCAAAGCGGCTAAAATTGGCGCGTCCGCCATCTTCATCTCCAATCATGGGGGACGGCAGATGGACAGTGCGCCAGCCCCCATTGACCTGGTTGCCGAGATCCGTGCCGCCGTAGGCGACAAGGTGGAGTTGATCGTCGATGGTGGGATCACCCGTGGCAGCGATATTATCAAAGCGCTGGCACTCGGTGCCGATGCCTGCGCCATCGGAAAGGCATACGGTTACGGCCTGGCTGCCGCCGGTGAAGAGGGCGCGCTTCGCGCCCTGGAGATCCTTCGCGCAGAGCTGCAGCGGGAGATGATCCTACTGGGCGCCGCCAATGTGGAAGCGGTAAAGTCACTTGAAGTGAAGCGCCTCTGAGCGACGCACTCGTTACCCCTGGCCACTTTCCCAACCCCTGACCGGCTGGTCGGGGGTTTTCTATTGCCTTGCTAACCCGGACTTCACAGCGGGTACGCAGGAAACAGGAATAAAAAAAGGCGGCCCTAAGGCCGCCAACTAGGCGAAACAGGGAGTCATTAATTCATCATCACCAAGGCGATGGTCGACAGAGTCGCCATCACCGGAAAGAGCACCGTCACCACACCAATATCCTTGTACCCCTCTTTGTGGGTCAGGCCGGTGACCGCCAACACGGTGACGATAGCGCCGCAGTGAGGCAGGCTGTCGAAGCCGCCACTGGCCATGGCCGCAACCCGGTGCAGCACTTCAGGTTCCACCCCCTTGGCCAAGTAGTCCGGCGCCATGGTGGCCAGGAAGATCTGTAGCCCACCGGTAGAGGAACCGACCACCGCAGAAACCGCACTGGCGGCGATAAAGACCGAGAGCAGTACCGGCATATCCACCTCCGTCATCGACTTGGTGAACCACTGGAACGCTTCCGTCTGGCTTACCACACCACCAAACCCGATCACCACGGAGGTGGCGATCAACGGCAGTATGGCATCCTCGGCGCCGGCTCCCAGGTTATCCAGGGCGTTACGACGCAGGCGGGGGCTGAGCAGCAGAGTGATCGCCACACCACCGAGTAACGCCAGGGAGGGCCAGATGATGGGCTGGGCTTGTGAGTAAGCTACCAGGCCGGCGATCTCAATATCCATGGAAGCCAGGATCTTGGTGCCGACAATCAACACCAGCACCGAGGCCAGGGGCAGAATAGAGGTCCACAGCGGCGGCAAGACCTGAGACTCGTCGCTGGCCAAGATCAGCTTATCTTTCTCGGTGGGGACAAAGCCTTCCCCGTTCGCCAACGCCTTCTTGCGCTGCCACTCCAGGTACACCATGCCGGAGGCGATCATCAGCGCGCTGCCAAAGAGGCCATAGCCCGGTGCCGCGAAGAGATCCGTATCCAGCGCCACAGAGGAGATCACGTTGTGGATGGAGGGGGAGCCCGGCAGGGCGGTCATGGTATAGGTACCGACGCCCAGCGCCATCGCCCCGGTAAACAAGCGCTTGGGCATGTTGGCCTTTGCCAGAAGCTGTACGCCGATGGGGTACATGGCAAAGATCACCACAAACACCACCACGCCGCCGTAGGTCAGCACGGAGGTGAAGATCACCGTGATCCAGATGGCCCGCTCCGTGCCCAACCAGTCCACCAGGGCATTGGCGATACGGCTGGCCGAACCGCTGACCCCCATCGCCTTACCGAACATCGCCCCGGCGATAAACAGCAGGAAGAACTTGCCGGCAAAGGTAAAGGCGCCCAAGGCTCCGGCGGGGAAATACTCCAGCATCGCCTTATCAAACGGGATCCCGGTCGTCAGGACCACGGTTGTGGAGCAGATCAGCGACGCCAGTACAATATTGGTACCGCGCATCGCCAGGTAGATAAAGAGGCAAAGTGCCACCAAAATTCCGATAGCCATGGAAACTCCTACTACTTCACTTCTCTGAAGCCACCGCGATCCGCGCTGGTAGCAAATGCGGCATACGCCTTGAGGGCCCGGGTAACCACGCGATCACGCTCCTCTCGGGGTTGCCAGGCCAGGCCATGGGGCAGAGCATCCATCGCCGCGCGGCGCTGCTCCAGAGCCTGTTCCTCAATCACCAGTTCGATACGACGGTTCGGGATATCAATCTCTATCCAGTCGCCGTTTTCCACCAGGGCGATGGCCCCGCCGTTGGCCGCTTCGGGTGAAACATGACCAATGGAGAGTCCCGCTGAAGCACCGGAGTAGCGACCATCGGTGATCAGGGCACAACTGCTGTCCAGCTTCTGTGCCTTCAGGGTGATGGTGGGTTTCAGCATCTCCTGCATCCCCGGCCCCCCTTTGGGGCCTTCGTAGCGGATGATCACCACGGTGTTGGGCTGGATCTCTCCGCGCTCCATCGCCCGCAGGGCACTCTCCTGCTGGTCAAATACCCGCGCCTGGCCACGAAACTGCAGCATATGGGGATAAACGGCGGCGGTCTTGACGATGCAGCCTTTGGGCGCCAGGTTGCCGAAGAGGACCGCCAGGCCCCCCTCCTGGCTGTAGGGGTGGTCGATATCACGGATACAGCCATTGGCACTGTCGGTGTCGAGATCATTCCAGCGTTGACCCTGGCTGAACCCTTTAATGGTGCGCTTGCCCCCGGGTGCAGCTTTGAAGAAGTGGGCCACCTCGGGATCGTCACTGCGCCCGATATCCCACTTGGCCAGCTGGGCTTCCAGTACCTCACCGGAGACAGTGCGGGTCTGGGTATCGATCAACCCGGCGCGATCCAGTTCTCCCATGATCCGCATGATGCCCCCAGCACGATGCACATCTTCCATGTAGTAGTCCCTTGATGCCGGGGCCACCTTGCAGAGGTGAGGGATGGAGCGGGAGATCTGATCGATGTCTCCCTGGGTGAAGTCCACCTCCGCTTCCTGAGCCATGGCCAACAGGTGCAGGATAGTGTTGGTAGAACCGCCCATGGCGATATCCACCTTCATCGCATTCTCAAACGCGCTGCGGGTCGCGATATTGCGGGGCAGGACGCCCTCATCGCCTTCGAAGTAGTAGCGCTTAGCGAGTTCGACAATCTGCTTACCCGCACGCTCGAACAGGCCACGGCGATCTTCGTGGGTGGCCAGCATGGTGCCGTTGCCGGGCAGGGCCAGGCCAAGCGCTTCCGCCAGGCAGTTCATGGAGTTTGCGGTAAACATACCGGAGCAGGAACCGCAGGTGGGACAGGCGTTGTCCTCCACCTGTTTGGGGTTGCCATTGAGATGCTGACTGTCAAATGCCGCGATGTAGGTGTCCACCGGGTCAAATCGCTGGATCTTGTCGTTCTCCACCACGCGTCCTGCTTCCATCGGGCCGCCGGAGATATAGATCACCGGGATATTCAGGCGCAGGCCTGCCATCAGCATCCCGGGGGTGATCTTGTCACAGTTGGAGAGGCAGACGATGGCATCGACACAGTGGGCATTGGCCATGTACTCGATGCTATCGGCGATAAGCTCGCGGCTGGGCAAGCTGTAGAGCATGCCGTTGTGGCCCATGGCGATGCCATCATCGATGGCGATAGTGTTGAACTCCCGAGCAATGCCACCGGCTTCCCAGACGGCCTCGCTGATCACCCGCCCCACCTCCTGAAGGTGGATATGACCTGGCACAAACTCGGTAAAGGAGTTGGCAATGGCGATTACCGGTTTACCGAAATCGCTGTCTTTTACGCCGCCCGCTTTCCATAGCGAGCGAGCCGCCGAGGCGGTCTTTCCTTGTGTGACCGCGCTAGAGCGTAGTGGCCTCATGAGGGTTCTCCGATAACTCCATCATAGTTATCGGGCTACCCTGACACAGTGTTACCATCGCATCTGCCACATAGGGGACAATCTTTCACAAAGGATTAACCAACGCCGATGGTCAGGCCACCTCACCCTGATTGCTTTTATAGGTCGCAAAGGTCGGCGTGTGGCTGATCAGGTGTACGAAACGGGCCTTCATCGCCTCCAGATCCCGAACCAGCAAGCGGCCGTAGCGGATCTCGATATAGCCTTCAGACTCAAGCTTCTTCAGTTCTCGGCCGACACTCTGGCGGGTGGCGCCCACCATCTGCCCCAGCATCTCCTGGGAAAGATCACCCAGGCTGTAGCAGGGCTTATCTCCTTCCGTCTTCAGTTCACCCAGGCTCAGGGTGAGGCGGATGATGGTGTTGGCCAGGCGCTCGTAAAGAGAGAGCAGCTGCATCCCCTCCAGAATGGTGAACATGTGTTGGGCGCGGTGACAGAAGAAGACATTGAGTTGACGTGAGACCTCTGGATGCAGATCCATAATGCGCATGAAGTCGTCCCGTCGGATCGCATTCAGGGTCACTGGGGTTGCGGCAATGGCGTAATTGAACCTTGGATAGCCGGTAATCAAGCCGATGTCACCAAAACAGTCACCCTCCATCAGGGTGGCATGGATCACCTCACGGCCATCCTGATTACGGTTGCCTATCTTGACCTTACCGGAGAGGACCCGGTAGCCCAGGTTGGCAGCATCACCGTAGCTATAGATATTCTCGCCCTGACGGTAGCTGCAGGTGAACGATTTATCGTCCACGGCCGCTTTGGCCACCTCGGAGAGGCCTTGATACCAGTTATGCATATGGGGGATCGCCAGCATAGTCTCATCCTTTTGAAAAGCTCTAGTTATCGTTATTGCAGGCTTATTGTTTTTATTTGTCGGAAATGTTCCTTTTCCGCTGATCAGAATCTAATCGACCGAGCCCCCGCGATCAATCGACACCGCATCCGCATGGCTGTTAATCCCTGTCACTTTGTGTGCACAGAGGTTGTGCACAATGTCAGATATGTGGCAGATATTGCCAAATGGACGTAGCACCCTAGCCAAAACTCTACCCAAATAAACAATCAGGACGTTGATATCATGACCAAGAAGGCCCTTAGACAGGTAAGCCTGGACGATAAGTACGAGGTGCAGCAGGGGCGCATCTTCATCAGCGGAACCCAAGCCCTCACTCGCATCGCCTTTATCCAGCGCCAGTTGGACAAGCAACAGGGGCTCAACACCCGCGGTTACATCAGTGGTTACCGTGGCTCTCCCCTTGGCGGCCTGGACATGGCGCTTTGGCAGCAGCGTGAACGACTGAAAGAGAACGACGTCATCTTCCAGCCCGGGGTCAACGAAGATCTGGCGGCAACCGCCGTCTGGGGCACTCAGCAACTGGACCAGTTCCCGGATCCCCAGGTCGATGGCGTCTACGCCATGTGGTACGGCAAGGGCCCCGGGGTGGACCGCAGTGCCGACGTGCTCCGCCATGGCAACACGGCGGGAACCCATAAAAACGGGGGGGTACTGGTGGTGGCCGGTGACGACCATCCGGGCAAGTCCTCCACGGTCGTCAACCAGAGCGAACCCCTGCTGGCCTCTTTGAATATGCCGGTCCTCTATCCCAGCAATGTCCAGGAGATACTGGAGTTTGGTCTGCTGGGGTGGCAGCTTTCCCGTTACAGCGGCCTCTGGGTGGGCGTAAAAACGGTCAATGAGACGGTGGAGCAGACCGAAACCATCGACATCGACCTAAACAGATTCAAGGCGGTGCTGCCGGCCCACGAGCATGGCGACAGCGTTCATATCAGCAGGGGCAACTTCATTCCCCAGAACAGCGAAGTGGTGGTTAAGCGGGTTCGCTTGCCCCTGGTGCACCAGTTTGTCCGGGCCAATGGCCTGGACAAGACACCGTGGCAGGGGCAGGGCGGCCTGGGCATCGTCACCGCAGGCAAAAGCTATGAAGATGTGCTGCAGGCGTTCAACCTCCTGGGTCTGAGCCGGCAGCAAGCCGAACAGATGGGGATCGGGATCTACAAGCCTGGCTGTATCTGGCCCCTGGAGCCTCAGGGACTGACCGAATTTGCCAATGGGCGCCCCGAACTGCTGGTGCTGGAAGAGAAGAGCGCGGTGATGGAACCGCAGATCAGTACCCTGCTGTTCAACCTGGAGAGGCGTCCAAAACTGAGCGGCAAAACCAGTGCGGAAGGCAACCCGATCCTGCCCTCGGACATCCAGTACACACCGATGATGCTGATCGACGCCATCGTCGACCGTCTCAAGCGCCTGGGGCCCTTGCCCGAAGATCTCGCCAAGCGCTACCAGGCACTGGTCGAAGAGTTTTCTCTGGTGACGGCCAACAGCAAGGTCCAGCCGGCCGCCTTGCGCATGCCCTATTTCTGCTCAGGCTGCCCCCACAACCGTTCCACCAAGCTGCCCGAGGGCAGCCAGGCGATGGCCGGGATCGGCTGTCACGCCATGGCCTCCTTCAAGCGCGCTGACACACACCTGCCTGTCCACATGGGCGGCGAAGGCCTCAACTGGACTGGCGCCGCGCCCTTTAGCGGCACCAAACACATGTTCCAGAACATGGGTGACGGCACCTACTATCACTCCGGCCTGATGGCGATACGGGGTGCGGTGGCTTCCAAGGCCAACATCACCTACAAGATCCTGTTCAACGACGCCGTCGCCATGACCGGTGGCCAGCCCGTAGACGGTCCGCTCTCCGTGGGCGACATCATCCGCCAGGTCCAGGCGGAAGGGGTCAACAAGATCGCCGTTGTCAGCGATCAACCGGACCTGCATCGTAAGAGCGGGGACATCCCCACCGGCATCGAGATCCACCACCGGGATGAACTGATGACGGTGCAGGAGGAGTTCCGTACTCTCGAAGGCACAACCATCATCCTGTATGAACAGACCTGTGCCGCCGAGAAACGACGCCGCCGCAAGAAGGGGCTGTTTCCCAACCCAGCCAAACGCGCCGTCATCAACCCCGATGTGTGCGAAAACTGCGGCGATTGCTCGGTACAATCCACCTGTGTGTCCATTCAACCCACCGCCACCGCGCTGGGTGTGAAGCGCACCATCGACCAGTCCAGCTGCAACAAAGACTTCAGCTGCATCAACGGCTTCTGCCCCTCTTTCGTTACCGTTCATGGCGCCGAGCCCAAACGTCCGGATGGCAAGAGTTTCGATGCTCAGCTGCTGGCCGCCATTCCCACGCCCGCCATCGCCTCGGTGAAGGAGGGCAACCATGCCATCATGATCGCCGGCATCGGCGGCACCGGGGTGATCACCGTTGGTGCAGTAATCGGTATGGCCGCGCACCTCGAAGGTCGTCACTGCTCCATCTACGACATGACCGGTCTCAGCCAGAAGAACGGTGCCGTGTACTCGCACCTGCGCATCGCCGATAACGCCGATGCCGTCAGCGCCCAGCGCATCGGTACCGGCGAAGCAGATCTGGTGCTCGGCTTTGACCTTGTGGCGGCCCTGACCGGCGATGCGGGGATCACCTTCAACCCTCATAAGACCGAACTGCTGGGCAACACGGACATCACCACCACCTCCGACTTCCAGTTCAACCGCAACTTCAAGATCGAAGACAGCGTGGTTCGCACCCAGCTCAAGCAACGGACCCAGCCTGACCGGGTGCACTTTATCGACGCCTCCAGCCTTGCCCGTGAGCTCTGTGGGGACACCATCGCCGCCAACATGTTCATGGTGGGCTTCGCCGCCCAGAAAGGGTTGCTGCCCGTCAGTCTCGATGCCCTGCTGCGTGCCATCGAACTCAACGGCGTAGCCGTGGCCTTCAACAAGCAGGCCTTCGCGCTGGGCCGCCTCTATGCCCATCAACCGGAGGTGATCCAGGCCCGTCGTGACAGCGGAAGCGTCGCGACCGAGCCGTCGCTGGATGAAACCATCGAGCATCGTATCGGGCTGCTCACCGACTACCAGAACGCCGACTACGCCAAGCGCTACAGCGACACCATCGCCCGCCTGCGCCAAGCGGAAGCGGACAACGGCAGCGTCGCGCTGACGGTAGCGGCCGCCCACAACCTGGCCAAGCTGATGGCATACAAAGATGAGTATGAGGTGGCACGTCTGCACAGCAGTGCCAAGTTCAAGGCCCAGCTGGAGCAGCAGTTCGAGCCCGGTTTCCAGCTCAAGTTCCATATGGCGCCGCCCCTGATCAGCCGCATCGACAAACACAGCGGTCGTCCCAAGAAGATGGAGTTTGGCGGCTGGATGATGGGTGCCTTTAAAGGCCTCGCCTCACTGAAAGGGCTGCGTGGCACGGCGCTGGACCCCTTCGGCTATACCACCGAGCGTCGTCATGAGCGCAACCTGATCAAGACCTACCTGGCGGATGTGGAGCAAGCGATCCAGTGGCTCAATGCGCATCCGGGTCAGCAGCCGCCCCAAGCCCTGGTGGCCCTGCTTAACCTGCCGGATGGCATTCGCGGCTACGGTCCGGTCAAAGCCGATGCCATGGCCGAGGCGGACAAGCAGCGCCAGTCTCTGCTGGCCCAACTGCATTAAGGAGCGGATCGTGAAGCCAAGCATCGCCGTTTTGACCCGTCCACTGCCTCTGCCCACCGTTCCGGTGGGGCAGGGGGAGCTGCAATACCGCACCTACGAGGGGGACCCCTCGGTCTTCGAGGGGGCTCAGGTGTTGATCGCCACCGCGGTTGACCCGGTCAGGGCCGAGTTGATCGCCCAGATGCCGGACAGCGTCCGCCTGATCGCCAACATCGGCGTTGGCTACGACAATATTGACCTGGAGGCTGCCAAGGCCCGGGGCATTGCCGTGACCAACACCCCTGTGGTGACCGAAGACACCGCCGATCTCACCTTCGCCCTGCTGCTGGCGGCTTGCCGCCAGCTGAGCGTCAATGAGCGTTTCCTGCGCGCAGGTCAGTGGTCTACCCGTCAGCCGATGGCGGCCATGGGCACCCGTGTCCATGGCCAGACCCTGGGGATCATCGGTTTCGGTGAGATCGGGCAGGCGGTAGCTCGCCGGGCCCGGGGCTTTAACATGACCGTGCTCTATCATGGGCCCCGTGCCAAACCCGAGGCCGCCGAGGCGCTGGGTGCCGAATTCTGCGCCGACCTGGATCAGCTGCTGGCCCGATCCGACGTGGTGACACTGCACTGTCCGCTCACCGAACAGACCTGCGGCCTGTTGGGGCGGGAAGCCCTGGCCAAGATGAAAGCCGGTGCCGTACTGGTCAACACGGGGCGCGGCGATCTAGTGGACGACGGGGCGCTGATCGAGGCGCTGCGCTCTGGCCACCTGGCGGCGGCGGGGCTGGATGTGTTCCAAGGGGAACCGGATTTCAACGCCGATTACCTGAGCCTGGATAACGTCACCCTGACCCCCCATATCGGCAGTGCCACCGCCGCCTGTCGCCAACACATGGGGGCCACCGCACTGGCCAACGTCATCGCCTTCTTTCAGGGCCAACCGCTGCCAAGCCGGGTTGCCTAAGTCGCGGTCAACCCACTACTGATTGCCACGGGCCCCGCAAGCGGGGCCCGTTTGTTTACCAGCGGCATCGAACGACGCACCTCGCTAAACTCGAAGAGGGCAAACCAGCGGGGCAGGGCGATGAGCGAAACACGGGCACAGATAGGGATAGTGGATTGCGACCGGATCGACCCGGCGCTGGCGGCGCTGCATGGCCAGTACAGTGACATGTTTATCCGCGCCCTGGGCGCTCAGCAGGCGGGGCTTCGCTTCGCCGTCTACCAGGGGATGAGTGAGCCGCTACCCGAACCGACACAACATCGTGCCTGGCTTATCACCGGCAGCCGCCACAGTGCCTTTGATCCCCTTCCTTGGATAGATAACCTCAAAGCCTGGATCCGGCAAGCCAGCCGCCAGCCGGTTCAGCTGGCGGGGATCTGTTTCGGCCATCAGGTGATCGCGGAGGCGCTCGGTGGCCGGGTGACCCGCAGTCCCGCAGGATGGGGGATGGGGCTCTACCGCACCCAACGGATCGGAGACGCCCCCTGGCTCGATCGGTCGCCAACGCTGGCACTGTTGGCGTCCCACCAGGACCAGGTTCAGCAACTGCCATCCGGTGCCCGCCTGCTGTACCGCTGCGACTTCTGCCCTTATTACAGCTTTGCCCTGGAAAACCGGATCTTCACCGTGCAGGGCCATCCGGAGTTTACCATCGACTACAACCTCGCCCTGGCACAGAAGCGACGCCAACGCCTCGGTGAGGACGTCTACCAGCGCGCACTGCGCTCATTCGAGCAGCAGCCGGACTCGGAGCGGTTCCTGGCGGGACTGTTGCGCTTTCTCCTTAGAGAGCCCCACTAAAGCTCACCCCACCGACTTAGGGTCACCTTGTGGGTCCGGGCTCGTTCAGGATACGCACCTCCCGCTGCGGGAAGGGGATCTCGAAACCGTGCTCCTGCATCGCTTCCAGAATCATCAGCATGAGGTCGCCGCCGACGCGGTTCTTGCCGTCATCGATCCCCTCCATCCAGAACTCCACAAACATGTTGATGCCGGAGTCACCGAAGCTGTCGATCTCACAATCCGGCCGCTCCTCGAGGGGCACCGCATCGCCGCTGAACACCTGCGGATGGGTCGACACCACGGCCTTGATGATCTCAACCAGTTTGCGGACATCGGTATGGTAGGCAACGGAAAAATCAACGCGGTAACGCTGCCGTTTGTCCTTGTGGGTCCAGTTGATGAAGGTTTCGGTGATGAATTTGTCGTTGGGCACCACGATGTCTCTGCCATCGTAGGTTTCCAAGGTGGTTGCCCGCATGCTGAGCTCGCGCACCACCCCGGTGGAGCCATCGCCGAGCTCAACGTAGTCGCCGATGGAGACGGAGCGGTCAACCAGGATGATGATTCCGGAGATAAAGTTGGAGGCAATAGCCTGCAACCCAAGGCCGATACCCACCCCCAATGCACCGCCAAATACCGCCAGGGCGGTCAGGTTGATCCCCAGAATTTTCAGCAGTAGCAGCGAGACGATGAAGAAAACAACGATCTCGAACAGCTTGGCCGCCACCTCCCGGGTTCGCACATCCAGATCTTGCTGGTGGGAGATGAACTCCCGGCCCGTTTTACTGCTGACACGCCCCAGCCAGAACAGCAGGGAGCCGAAAATCACCAGGCGGGCAACACTGTAGGCGGAGATCTCGATATTACCGAGATTGATGGAGATCGATTCGAGTATCCTAATCAGGCCATCAAGCAACCCCAACAGGTGCAGGAACAGGATGGGCAGGCCAACCCAGCGAAACACCCGGGCGGCGACCCGGTTGCGGACAAAGTTATGAATCACCGAGTTAAACAGGATCAGGATGGCGATGGTCAGCGCCGTCTGTACCAGCCAGCCCTGGGTCAGCGTGGTCTCGGTGACCTCAAGAGAGAAGCGCAGCAGGAATATGGCGAGCATCGGGAACACCAACCCCGCCAGCTTGGCCAGGAACTGTCGCCAGCGCTGCTCGGCGCCATCCCGGGCACGGCTCTCGCGAGAGGGCGAAAATGCACCGAGGCGTCTGGCCACCAGGTAAGAGAGGGTGTATATCACCAGGATAATCAGGAGCTGGATATAGGTATCCGCCTGAACCAGCACGTCATTGATCCTATCAAGCTGCTGCTCGAGAAATTGCAGAACGGAGGCCAAAGACATCACTCATCCCCCCCGTTTCTGAACGGCTTCACACTCCTGATGAGCCTGTCATGCTCGAACACGATACACTCCTTCATCTTTGGCTCGGCTTCACGACAATAAAAAGAACCGTCACCGATTCCCGCTGCCATCCCCGAATCTGACTTAACCCACTGTAACGCAACGTGATAACCTTTTCTCAACAATAGTATCATCGGGCCGTGGCCACGATGACCTACCACGCTATTGCAAAGAGTTTCTCGATGATCGGATTACCTGCCGATCTCTACCGGCGTCAACAACCTGTTTGGTAAAGAAACACCTTTCCCAACCTCTGGGAGGGACACCATAGATGTTGAGACACTGAGTCTAATAAGAAGACGTTGAGTAATTTGCTAAGTAAGGGTCCCTTTTTGGTAAATTGGGTGTCAGTGACCTGGGACTCACCGTGCCCTCGAATATCGAATGGTAGGGCGTTTGTTGACTTGCCGCAAAACGACAAAGAATGAGAAATAAAGAACCCATAATAGGCATGGCAATGACGGTAAGGAAAGTGAGTAAGGCTCGAGCTTGGCATAAGTGGCTCATGTTGATCGTGGGCGCGCAGCTGGCCTTGTGGGCCATAAGCGGTGCCTACTTTGCCTTCATGGACATCGATTTTATCCATGGTGACAGCTTGATTAAGAGGGAGGAGTCCTACCTCAAAGGGGACAAGTCCCGCTTCCCCATCGGCTCACTCTACAGCCGTTACCCAGGCACAGAGTCCGTGCGACTTCAGCTGGTGGCCGGCCAGGAGGTGTACCGCATCATTCAACATGGTGAAACTCGCTTAATTCACCCCGTCAGTGGTCAGCCCCTGCCTCCCATTGAGCGTGAACAGGCCATTGCCATCGCACAGTACCATTACGCAGGGGCCGGTCCCGTCAGCCATGCGAGCTTACTGACTGACGTGGCACCAAGCGAGCTCAGTCCCCGGCACCTGCCATCCTGGCGGGTGGACTTCGATGACTTCGGCAATACCAGCCTCTACCTATCCGCAGACGAAGGGGCACTGGTGGCCAAGCGGCACGACTTTTGGCGCTGGTTCGATATCTTCTGGTACATCCACATCATGGATTACGACGATGGCGCCAACATCAACAACTGGCTGCTGCGGATTGCGGCTCTGCTGGCCATGTTGGGGGCAAGCACCGGTCTTATCCTCACTTGGCGCCGCTTCGTGCCAGGTAAGGAAACCAGCCAATGAAGAGGGTGCAAAAAATTCATAAGTGGGCAGCCTTACTGGCCGGGACCCAGTTCCTGATCTGGATTGCCACCGGACTCTATTTCAATTTGGTCGACCATGAGCGCATCGCTGGCCACCAGTACCTGAGTCACAACGCCATGGGCCATGGCGAATCGCCCCGCATCGAGCCTGGCCGCCTGGCCGAGATTGGCCCCTTGCTGGCACAGCTGGAGCCGGCCCAACGCATCACCCTGACGGAAGTGGCCGGTCGGCCCACATACAAGGTGGAGCACGAGCGACGGCTGTACGCCCATTTTGCCCAGAGCATTACCCTGATCGATGCCTATACGGGAGAGCCTTTCACTATCGACGCCCCCCTGGCCCGTACCCTGGCCAAAGAAAGCTATACCGGTCCGGGGCAGATCATCGATGTGACTTTCTTCCAACACCCTCCCCGGGAGATGGCCAGGGAGCAAAACCCCGTATGGCGGGTCCAGTTAGCGGATGATCTCAATACCCGGGTTTACGTTGAGGCCCTCAGCGGACGCATTGCTGGACATAAAAACAAACACACTTATGAAGCCCAATGGATGTTCATGCTGCATTTCATGGACTATCTGGGGCAAGGCAGCTTCAACAATCCCTTCATGTGGCTCTTTGGATTTATCGTGCTGTGGCTATCCGGCTCCGGCCTGTACTGGACCCTGGTCAAAGTGCATGAAGGCGACTATCGCCTGTCGTTGGCCAAGCGCAGCCACGCTTTAACTCTGGTACAGGGTGACACTGAGCAGCGACTCGATGCACCGGCCAATGCAAGCTTACTGAGCGTGCTGCAGAGCCAATCGATCCCAGTTCAGTCCGGTTGTGGTGGTGGAGGGAGTTGCGGGCTCTGTAAGGTTCGCCTCAGTAACGACGTGAGAATCAAATCGGCCGAGCGGGCCCACCTTTCCGAGCAGGAGCAGGCCCAAGGGTATCGTCTAGCCTGCCAACATCGTTCCAATGAGACGGACCGGCTCGAATTGTCAGGTGACAATCTACTGAAAACCCAGACTCTGACTCTGGTGGCAAGTCGTTTTCTGACTCCAGAGATCAAGGAACTGAGATTCAAAGCCGAGTCTGCCCTGGCATACCGAGCTGGTGCTCATGTTCAATTCCTAATTCCCGCGGGCCGTGTGGCTTCCCACCCGGTTCCTGTACCGGAGGCCTTTGCCTGCCGATGGAAAAGCCAGTGCAAAGGCTTCTTCCCCCATGGGCCGATACAGCGCAGCTATTCCATCGCCAACACGGCGGATGAGTCAAAGGAATTGGTGTTTACGGTCAAGTTCCACAGAGCCCCCGGCGACCCATTCCCCCCTGGGATAGGTTCGGCTTACCTGTGTAACCTTCCTGTTGGAGCTAAGGTGCAAGCAAGCCTGCCCGTGGAGGAGTTTGGAGCCGCATTGGGTCAGCACGAGATGATCCTTATCGGTGCCGGCTCAGGGATTGCCCCCCTGCGCAGCCTGCTGATGGAACGTATTGGGCAGAGAGACTGCACAAAGAGAATCAGCCTGTACTACGGCGCCCGGGAAGCCTGTGACCTGGTTTACGTTGATGAACTGCACCAGTTGGCGGAGCAACATAACCACTTCCGTTTCTATCCCTCCCTGTCACAACCCAATGATCAGTGGCAGGGCCACCGTGGCTATGCCCAGCACCACGCCTTCGACAACCTGGACGAACACCAGATCAGGGAGGGGCAGTTCTATCTCTGTGGGCCAGCGGCAATGATGGCGCAGACCACCGAACGCTTGCGTGCATTGGGGGTGGCAGAGAGGCGTATTCACTCCACCCAATTTGGCCCCACAGTCGTCCGCGAGCAACCACTGTCCGCTGACAGTAGAGTTTGATAAAAACGAGTCAGTCCTGCACTTAAGACCGCCTGAGCAATGGACTTACGTGCTTTGGTCAAGGACCAAAATCTGCCCTTTGTACATCTGCATCTGGCAGTGAAAGTCGTACTCACCCGGCGGCATGGCCGGTAACGGGATCGCTTTAGGGCGGTTCAGCGGTAGTGTTTCACTGATCTCCAACTGCGGAAACAGCACCGTTTCACTGCAGGGAGCCGGATCCTTTCTCATAAAGAGGAGGGTGGCCGGTGCGCCGGCGGGCAGTTGGATCCGGGCAGGGTGATAAACCCCATTTTCTACCGTTATCGTCAACGCGTCCCCGCCGGTTTCCGCTTTCGGTTTGTAGAGCCAGAACCACCATAGGATCCCGGCGATCAAGGCCAGACCGGCGAGATTAATAAAGAGCATCTTCCTCTCCTGTAGCCGTCGAAAACGTTCAGTGCTCTTGAGCCTTGAACAGACGCAAACGGTTGGCATTGGTGACCACAGTCACCGATGAGAAGGCCATGGCCGCCCCGGCAATCACCGGGCTGAGCAGCAGCCCCAAGAAGGGATACAAGATCCCTGCCGCGATAGGTATGCCGGCCACGTTGTAGATAAAGGCCCCAAACAGGTTCTGCTTAATATTGCGCAGGGTTGCACGACTAACCGCAATGGCATCGGCCAGGCCATGCAGGGAGCCTCGCATCAGTGTCACATCCGAACTTTCAATGGCGACATCGGTGCCGGTACCTATGGCAAAACCGACATTGGCCATCGCCAGCGCAGGAGCATCATTAATGCCATCGCCGGTCATGCCGACGATCTCTCCCTGTCCCTGCAGCTCCTGCACCTTGGCAGACTTGTCCTCCGGCATCACCTCGGCAAAATACTCCGTGATCCCCGCCTGCCGGGCCACCGCTTGCGCGGTGGCCCGATTGTCTCCGGTGAGCATGACAACGCGGATACCGCTTTGCTGCAAGCGTCGGATCGCCGCAACGGAATCGGCTTTGATGGGATCCGCCACGGCGATGATCGCCGCCAGTTTCTGATCGACAGCAAAGTAGATCGGCGTTTTTGCTTCGGCGGCGAGCCCCTGCCCCCGTTCAACGGCCCCCTCCAGGGCAATACCGCGATCTCGCATCAGCCTTTCGTTGCCCAACAGCAGGGTCTTCCCCTCAACCTCGGCCTGCACCCCCTGTCCGGTGATGGCATCAAAGTGGGATACCTTGCCGGGCTCCAGGCCACTTTCCCGGGCGGAATCAAGGATAGCCAGGGCAAGAGGGTGTTCCGAGCCGCTTTCCAGGGTTGCCGCCAGCCGCAGCACCTGATCCTGCTCAAAGCCTTCGCTGGCCAGAATATCCGTGACTCTGGGCGCCCCCTGGGTGATGGTGCCGGTTTTATCCAGGATCATGGCAGTGATCTTGGCGGCGGTTTGCAGTGCGGCACCATTGCGGATCAGCACACCGGCTTCTGCTGCCTTGCCCACCCCCACCATAACCGACATCGGTGTGGCCAACCCCAGGGCACAGGGGCAGGCAATGATCAGTACGGTGGTGGCGGAGACCATGGCGTAGGCAACGATGGGACTGGGGCCGAAGTTGAGCCAGAACAGGGCGCTGACAACGGCAATGATCATCACGGTCGGGACAAAGTAGGCGGCGATCCGATCCGCCAGACGACCGATGGGCGGTTTAGAGTTTTGCGCCCGCTTAACCATCTGGATGATCTGCGCCAAGGCGGTATCTTTGCCAACCCGGGTAGCCCGAAACAGGACGGAACCGGTTTTGTTGATGCTCCCCGCCACCACATCATCACCGATCCCCTTTTCGACGGGCATCGGCTCACCGGTGAGCATGGATTCATCGATCGACGTGCCACCCTCCAGAATCTCGCCATCGACCGGTACTTTTTCTCCCGGTCGTACCCGCAGGATATCCCCCTGAAGCACCTGCTCTATGGGTATATCCCGCTCCTGGTGATCCCGGATCACCCGCGCCGTTTTCGGCGCAAGCCCGACCAGACGTTTGATCGCCGCGGAGGTTTTACCCCGCGCCTTCAGCTCCAGCGCCAGACCCAGGTTAATCAAACCAATGATCATGGCAGTGGCTTCGAAATAGACGTGGCGGGCCATCTCGGGTACCGATTGAGGCACCAAAACGACCACCATGGAATAGAGCCACGCTGTCCCGGTGCCCAACGCGATCAGGGTATCCATATTGGCTGTGTGGTTGCGAAACGATTGCCAGGCTCCCAGGTAGAAATGGCGTCCTGAGGTTGCCATAACCCCCAAGGTCAGAATGCCGACCAGCAACCAGGCAAGCTGAGCGCGGGGGGTGTTGACCATCATATCGCCGCCGAACAGGCCATAGATCATCAAGGGCACACCCAGTGCCAGCGCAACAACCATCTCTCGCACCAGCTTTCGGTAGTAGGCCCGCTCAGTGACCTCCTTTTCGGTCAAAATGGCATCATCACCGTCCGCTTCGCTCACTCTGCCAGTGTAACCGGCCTGCTCGATGGCGCGGAGCAGCGCCTTCGGGGCCGCATAACCGGTCACGGTGACGGTGCGCTGGGCAAAGTTCATCTGTGCCGTCGCCACGCCAGGTACCGCCTGCAGTGCGGCTTCTATCTTGCCGACACAGCTGGCGCAGCCCGCACCATCAATGAGCAGCTCAATGGACTCTTTGGGATGGGCGTCACCCTGAGCGCTCGCTTTCGGTTTTGTCATTATGATCCCCGTGTGAGGGTTGCACGCTACAGCGACCGGACCGGCCTTGATGCATGACCATCGGGACAATGGATGAGCCAGAAGCGACTACTTTAACGTGGCTTCGCTTACGGCTACCTTAACGCGGCTTCGCTTGTTGGCTTCGCTCGACTCACGATCGTCCCCTTACAGTAAGGTCTAGCAGAAAGCGAAGGGCATCCCATTACATCGCCCGCCCAGTGAAACGCCAGAGCACACCAATCCTCATATAGGCTCGGTTTAACGGTATCAAAAAACAAAAACCTCCTGCTGGCGTGACACCAGCAGGAGGTTATAGGACGACGACGCGATAGAGTCCGTACTGCCCTGGCCTCAGGGCACTTTTACTCCACGGTAACGGACTTGGCCAGGTTACGCGGCTGGTCCACATCGGTGCCCTTGATCAGCGCCACGTAGTAGGAGAGCAGCTGCAGTGGCAGGGTGTAGATGATGGGAGCGATAAACTCATCGCAGTGGGGAACGTTGATCACCTTCATGGTGTCGTCGCTTTCGAACTTGGCATCCACGTCGGCGAACACGTACATCAACCCGCCCCGGGCCCGCACCTCCTCCACGTTGGAGTGCAGCTTCTCCAGCAGCTCGTTGTTCGGCGCCACCACGATCACCGGCATATCCGCGTCGATCAGCGCCAGCGGGCCATGCTTGAGCTCCCCGGAGGCGTAGGCTTCGGCATGGATGTAGGAGATCTCCTTGAGCTTCAGCGCCCCCTCCATGGCAATGGGGTACTGGTCCCCACGTCCCAGGAACAGAGCGTGGTGCTTGTCGGCAAAATCCTCTGCCAACGCTTCGATGGCATCGTTCAGACCCAGGGCCTGCTCCACCTTGCTCGGCAACTGCTGCAGACTGGAAACCAGGGCCATCACAGTCTCATCACTCATGCCATTGTGGATGCCGATGGCGCCAGTCAACATCGCCAGGGCCGCCAGCTGAACGGTAAAGGCCTTGGTGGAGGCCACGCCGATCTCCGCGCCGGCTTTCATCATGTAAGCCATGTCCGACTCGCGCACCAGGGAGGAGCCGGGCACGTTACAGATGGTCAGGCTGGCCATGTAGCCCATATCCTTGGCTAGGCGCAGGGCCGCCAGGGTATCGGCGGTCTCACCTGACTGGGAGATAGTGACAATCAGGCTGTCCGGGAACACATGGGACTTGCGGTAACGGAACTCGGAGGCGATCTCCACGTTACAGGAGACGCCGGCATGCTGCTCCAGCCAGTAACGGGCCACCATACCCGCGTGGTAACTGGTGCCACAGGCGATGATCTGCACATGCTTGACCTTGGACAGCAGTTCGGCGGCGTTGTCACCGAAGGCTTCCGGCACCACTTTCCCGCCCGCGAGACGCCCATCCAGGGTGCGCTGAAGGGCCAGCGGCTGCTCGTAGATCTCCTTCATCATGTAGTGGCGGAATTCGCCCTTGTCACCAACATCGTGGCTCACCTCGGACTCCTTCACTTCCCGCTCGACCGGGTTACCATCGATGTCGAAGATGTTCACCTCGCGGCGGGTGATCTCCGCCACGTCGCCCTCTTCAAGGAAGGCAAAACGGCGGGTTACCGGGAGCAGGGCCAGCTGGTCGGAGGCAACGAAATGCTCCCCGACGCCGTAGCCCACCACCAGCGGGCTGCCGGAGCGGGCGACGATCATCCGTTCCGGCTGGGTACGATCCACCACCACGGTGCCGTAGGCGCCTTCCAGCTGTTTCACGGTGGCCTGAACCGCCGCCAGCAGGCTTTTCGCCGATTGCAGTTCGTGATGAACTAAGTGAGCAATCACTTCCGTGTCGGTATCTGACGTGAATACATATCCCATTCCCTTGAGGCGCTGACGCAGCTCACCGTGGTTCTCGATGATGCCGTTGTGCACCACGGCAATCTGATCCCGGGACTGATGGGGGTGGGCATTACGCTCGGAGGGCTCACCATGGGTCGCCCAGCGGGTGTGGGCGATGCCGGTGCCACCGGCTAGGGGACTCTGCACCAGCGCATCGTCCAGGGCCTGAACCTTGCCCACCCGGCGCAGGCGGCCCAGCTCACCCGCTTGGTTGAGGATCGCCACCCCGGCCGAGTCATAGCCCCGGTACTCCAGGCGTTTCAGCCCCTCGACCAGGATCTCCGCCACGTCACGCTGCGCTACCGCGCCCACAATGCCACACATAGGTCTAACTCCAATTACTGATTCGTGTTGGGCGCGCAGATCACCTGCACACCCTGAGATTCGATTTGTTGCCGAGCGGCCTCATTGAGCCGCTCATCGGTGATCACCCGGGTGATCTGTTGCCAGGGCAGTTCCAGGTTGGGAATACGGCGGCCGATCTTGTCGGACTCCACCATGACATTCACTTCCCGGGCAGTCTCTGCCATCACCCGCGACAGCCCCACCAGTTCATTGAAGGTGGTGGTGCCCCGGGCCACGTCGATGCCATCGGCACCGATAAAAAGCTGATCGAAATCGTAGGAACGCAGAACCTGCTCCGCCACCTGGCCCTGGAAGGACTCGGAGTGGGGATCCCAGGTACCACCGGTCATCAAAATAGTCGGCTCCGGCTCCAGCGCGCGCAGCGCCTCTGCGCCGTTCAGGGAGTTGGTCATCACCACCAAACCACGTTTACTGCCGAGCTCCGGCACCAGGGCGCCGGTGGTACGACCGCTGTCGATGATGATGCGCTGGTGATCCCGGATCAGTGCCGCCGCAGCGAGCCCTATCGCCCGCTTGTAGGGTGACAGCCGGTGGGCAGGATCGTCACCGATCACCTCCTGGGGCATCGCCACCGCACCGCCGTACCGCCGAAGCAGCAAGCCGCTGGCCTCCAGCGCCGCCAGATCCTTGCGGATGGTCACCTCGGAGGTGGCAAACTGGCGCGCCAACTCATCCACACTGATCTCCCGCTGCTCATTAACGAGGGAGACGATATGGTGACGCCGCTGCTGGGTATTACGTTTCGACATGATCTTTTGAACGCAACTTTAAGTTTCGATTCGAAAGCTCGACAGTATAAAAACAAAAGCACGGAGATCAAGGGGCCATCTCTCAGATTGCCGTAAGAGAGCAGCAGAGTCTCTGCGGAGCCGCCAGTTATGGCGCCCAGCGGTACTGAGCACCGGCCCTCGCAACATCCACTCCTAGACGAAAAAAAGGGGAAGAGCAGTGCTCTTCCCCTTCAGGGTGTTCCCTCTTACTCTCGGTGGACTCCGCTCAGGAGCGCTTTTTCACCGGACGCTGCCAGTTGGCCAGGTGCTTCTGCTTGGTTCGGGTCAGCACCAACTCCCCTTCGGCCACGTTCTTGGTGATGGTGGACCCAGCGGCAATGGTAGCGCCCCTGGCGATGGTCACCGGCGCCACCAGTTGCGTGTCTGAGCCGACAAAGACGTCGTCCTCGATCACCGTCAGGTGCTTGTTGGCCCCGTCGTAGTTGCAGGTGATGGTGCCGGCCCCGATATTCACCTTGCTGCCCACCTCGGCATCACCGATGTAGGCCAGGTGGTTGGCCTTGGAGCCTTTGCCCAGTCGGGCTTTCTTCATCTCGACAAAGTTGCCGATATGGCTGTCTTCCACCAGTTCAGCTCCGGGACGCAGACGGGCGAAGGGCCCGGCGGTACAGAGTTCACCCACACGCGCCCCCTCGACGATGGTGTAGGGCTTGAGCACGCTGCCGCGACCAATGTGGCAATCCTTGAGCTGGCAGCCGGCACCTATCTGAACATCATCCTCGATGGTTACCGTTCCCTCGATGACCACGTTGGCATCAATGATGATATCCGAGCCGACTGTCACCTCACCGCGCAGATCGAAACGGCTTGGGTCCAGCAGGGTCACCCCTGCGAGCATCAACCGCTCCGCGGCCCGGGCCTGGTAAGCACGCTCCAGGGCCGCCAACTGCAGCCGGTTGTTGGCCCCCTCCACCTCGATGGCGGTATCCGGATGGGCAGTCTCGACACCGCCCGCCTGGGCGGCCATGGCGATCACATCGGTGAGGTAGTACTCCCCCTGGGCATTATCATTGGAGAGGCTGGCCAACCAGCTTTTCAACGCCTTGCCCGGGGCCACCAGGATACCGGTATTCACCTCGGTGATTGCCAACTGTGAGGCACTGGCATCTTTCTGCTCGACAATGGCGGTAACCCGGCCATGCTCCCGAACGATACGGCCGTAGCCAGTGGGGTTATCCAGTTCCACGGACAGCAGGCCGATACCATCGTCCGGCTGTACCGCCAGCAGACGCTGCAGGGTTTCGGTCTGGATCAGCGGCACATCGCCGTAAAGCACCAGGACGGTACTGTCATCATCCCAATCCGCCATATTCACCGCGTGTCCCGTCCCCAGCTGCTTCGCCTGCAGGGCCCAGGTGACGGCGTTATGTCCCAGCGCAGCCTGCAGCTGCTCCGCTCCGTGCCCGTAGACCAGGTGAGTGCGATGCGGGTTGAGGGGTGCGGCAGCGTCGATGGCGTGTTGCACCATCGGCTTGCCGGCGATGGGGTGCAGGACTTTTGGCAGCTTGGACTTCATCCGGGTGCCCATGCCGGCAGCAAGGATCACGACTTCCAGTTTTTGCATAAGGGGTTCGCGCGGTTACAGTGAAATTAAGCCGGCTATTATAGCTGCGGCGACGGCAAAAAAATAACCGTAACCCCTCAATATCAAGGAGTGCGATGGCTGCCCATACCCGACATGCCCATCTGGCCCTGCTGCTGTACGCACTGCTGATCAGCACCTCCTTCCCCCTGGCCAGCTACCTTGGGGAGCGCTATCCCCCTCTGCTGACCACGCTGCTGCGTTTCATCCTGGCCGCCGCCGGGTTTGTGCTGCTGATGGCCCGCGCGCGGCAGCTGCAATGGCCGGGGTGGCGGGCACTGGGCCGCTATGCGCTCATCAGCTTGCCGCTGACCGGCTTTTTCCTGCTGATGTTCCGAGCCGGCCAAAGTGCGACGCCACTGGCGATGGGTAGCCTGGCAACCCTGGTGCCACTGCTCAGCTGCTTGCTGGGCTGGCTTTGCTGGCGGGTGGCACCCACGGCCCAGCGCCTGCTGGCGCTGACGCTGGGGGCCCTCGGAGCGATTTGGGTGCTCACCGCCGGTGACCTGACCCAGCTTGGCGCCGACGGTTGGCCCGAGGGCAACAGTGAGTTCCTACTGGCCTGTGGCCTGATGGCCGGCTACCCGTTGACCCTCAAGCAACTGCACCGCGGGGAGCCGATGCTTACGATCACCGGGTGGTCACTCATCACCGGGACAGGATGGCTGCTGCTGGCGGCCGGCTTCGATCCGCCGCCATGGCGCTGGCCCGATGGTGGCTCACTCCTGGCGATCCTCTGGCTGGCCCTGTTTACCACCATGTTAACCTTCTACCTGTTCCAGGCGGCCAGCCTGGTGGTGGGAGGGAGCAGCGCCCATGCCTACAGCTTGTTGATGCCGGCGCTGGTGTTGATGCTGGAAGCGGCGATCGGCCAGAGAGTGCCCCACTGGAGCCTGCTCCCGGGTCTGGCGCTGACCCTACTGGCACTGGCCTGGTTGCTGAAGATGGATCACCAGCCCCACAGCGAGCGACGAATTTGAGCCATAAAAAAAGCGCCGCGAATGCGGCGCTTTTTCTGATGGATAGCTTACTTACTCAGGTGCTTACGGATGGTTTCCACCACTCGCAACTGCGCCAGTGCGCGTTCAAGCTCAATCTGTGCTGCATCGTAATCAAAGTCGACGCCGGCGTGGGCGATGCGCTCCTGTGCGGCACGCTTGGCCTCACGAGCCGCTTCCACGTCGATATCTTCTGCACGGATGGCCACATCGGCCATCACGATCACGGAGTTCGGCTGGACCTCAAGGATCCCCCCGGACAGGTAGATCATCTCTTCCTTTCCGTGTTGCTTTACGATGCGGACCATACCGGGCTTGATGGCAGTCAGCAGCGGAACGTGACCCGGTAAGATCCCGAGTTCGCCTTCGATACCGGTGACCTGTACGGTTTCAACGAGTCCTGAGAACAGCTTCTCGTGTGCGCTGACCACATCCAGGTGAACAGTCATTGCCATCTTATCCTCCCGGAAAGATTAAAGGTTCTTACCCTTCTCGACCGCTTCGTCGATGCTACCAACCATGTAGAAGGCCTGCTCCGGCAGGTGATCGTACTCACCGGCCAGGATGCCTTTAAAGCCGTGGATGGTTTCCTTGAGCGAAACGAACTTACCCGGAGAACCGGTAAAGACCTCTGCTACGAAGAACGGCTGAGACAGGAAGCGCTCGATCTTACGGGCACGTTCCACCACCAGCTTGTCGTCTTCGGACAGTTCGTCCATACCCAGGATCGCGATGATGTCCTTCAGCTCCTTGTAGCGCTGCAGAACGGTCTGCACACCACGAGCCACATCATAGTGCTCCTGACCAATGACCAGCGGATCCAGCTGACGGGAGCTGGAATCGAGCGGGTCGATGGCGGGGTAGATACCGCGGGCAGCGATATCACGGCTCAGTACCACGGTCGCATCCAAGTGGGCGAAGGTGGTGGCCGGGGAGGGGTCGGTCAAGTCATCTGCAGGCACGTAGACCGCCTGAACGGAGGTGATGGAGCCGGTCTTGGTGGAAGCAATACGCTCCTGCAGGACACCCATCTCTTCCGCCAGCGTCGGCTGGTAACCTACCGCAGAGGGCATACGGCCCAGCAGAGCGGATACTTCAGTACCGGCCAGGGTGTAACGATAGATGTTGTCGACAAACAACAGTACGTCACGTCCCTCATCACGGAACTTCTCCGCCATGGTCAGACCGGTCAGGGCCACGCGCAGACGGTTACCCGGCGGCTCGTTCATCTGACCGTAAACCAGAGATACTTTGTCCAGTACGTTGGACTCTTTCATCTCGTGGTAGAAATCGTTCCCTTCACGGGTACGCTCACCCACACCGGCAAACACGGAGTAACCGGAGCTTTCTACCGCGATGTTACGGATCAGCTCCATCATGTTGACGGTTTTACCTACGCCGGCGCCGCCAAACAGACCCACCTTACCGCCTTTAGCGAAGGGGCAGACCAGGTCGATCACCTTGATGCCGGTTTCCAGCAGCTCGGTGGCGGAAGACTGATCTTCGTAGCTCGGTGCAGCGCGGTGGATGGCCCAACGCTCCTCTTCACCGATTTCACCGGCTTCGTCGATGGGCTCACCCAGGACGTTCATAATACGACCTAGGGTCGCAGTGCCCACCGGAACCTCAATGGCTTTACCGGTGTTGGTCACTTTCAGGCCACGACGCAAACCTTCTGACGCACCCATTGCGATGGTACGGACTACGCCGCCGCCCAGCTGCTGCTGAACTTCCAGCACCAGGCTGGCGTCATCGTGGGCGACGTTCAGGGCGTCGTATACCTTAGGAACGGCGTCTTGCGGAAACTCCACGTCGACAACCGCGCCAATCACCTGAACAACAGTACCTGTGCTCATGATTTTTCCTCTGATTCTGTCAAAAGCGTTGCCTTAAACCGCCGCAGCACCGGCACAAATCTCGCTCAGTTCCTGCGTAATCGCAGCCTGACGAGCCTTGTTGTATACCAGTTGCAGATCATCGACCAGGCCTTCAGCGTTATCGGTCGCGGCTTTCATCGCTACCATACGCGCGGCCTGTTCAGACGCGACATTTTCCACCACCCCCTGGTAAACCACGGACTCGACGTAGCGCACCAGCAGCTTATCGAGCAGCTGCTTGGGGCTATCCGGCTCATACACGTAGTCCCAGGTATGGGGGGCTTCCTGCTTGTCGCTTTTGGGCAACGGCAGCAGTTGATCGATCACCGGATCCTGCTTCATGGTGTTTACAAATTGGTTGTACACCAGGTAGAGGCGGTCCAGTTTGCCCTCGTCGTAAGCATCCAGCATCACTTTGACGGAACCGATCAAGTCGGTCAGGGTCGGCTCATCGCCAAACCCGGAGGCCTGTGCAACGACCTCCCCGCCATAACTCTGGAAGAAACCGGCGGCCTTGGTGCCGATGGCAGCGAACTGCACATTGGCGCCCTTGGCCTTCCAGGCTGCAGCTCCCTTCACCACCTGCTTGAACAGGTTGATGTTAAGGCCGCCACAGAGGCCACGGTCCGTGGAGATAACGATGTATCCCACGTTCTTGGCCTCGCGCTCTTCCAGGTAAGGATGCTTGTACTCGAGAGAGCCCTGCGCGATGTGACCGATCACCTTACGCATGCTGTCTGCATAGGGACGGCTGGCATTCATGCGCTCCTGCGCATGACGCATCTTGGATGCGGCCACCATCTGCATTGCAGACGTGATCTTCTGAGTGCTTTTCACACTCGCGATCTTGGTACGGATCTCTTTAGCGCCGGACATCTCTTACTCTCCTTGACCTGTTACCAGGTTTGAGTGGCAATGAACTGATCCAGTGCGGACTGCAGCTGAGCTTCGATGTCGGAGTTGTAGTCTCCTTTCTCGTTGATCAGGGCAATCAAGTCCGCGTGCTGACTGTTCATGTAGGAAAGCAGAGAGGTTTCGAAGTCACCGATCTTGGCCACTTCGACGGACTTCAGGAAGCCCTTCTCGGCTGCGAAAATCACGACACCCTGTTCGGCTACGCTCATCGGAGAGTACTGCTTCTGCTTCATCAGCTCGGTAACGCGCTCACCATGCTCCAGCTGGGCACGGGTCGCCTCATCCAGGTCAGAAGAGAACTGGGCGAAGGCCGCGAGTTCGCGGTACTGAGCCAGGGCGGTACGGATACCACCGGACAGCTTCTTGATGATCTTCGTCTGAGCGGCGCCACCCACACGGGATACGGAGATCCCCGGGTTAACAGCAGGGCGCAGACCGGCGTTAAACAGGTCGGTTTCCAGGAAGATCTGGCCGTCGGTGATGGAGATCACGTTGGTCGGAACGAATGCGGAAACGTCGCCAGCCTGGGTTTCGATGATCGGCAGAGCGGTCAGAGAACCGGTTTTGCCTTTCACTTCGCCGTTGGTGAACTTCTCCACGTAATCCGCATTCACACGGGAGGCACGCTCCAGCAGGCGGGAGTGGAGGTAGAATACGTCACCCGGGAAAGCTTCACGGCCTGGCGGGCGGCGCAGCAGCAGGGAGATCTGACGGTAAGCAACAGCCTGCTTGGACAGGTCATCGTATACGATCAGCGCATCTTCACCGCGGTCACGGAAGTACTCACCCATGGAGCAACCGGAGTAGGGCGCCAGGTACTGCAGAGCCGCCGCTTCGGACGCGGACGCCACGACAACGATGGTGTTTTGCAGGGCACCGTGCTCTTCCAGCTTGCGCACCACGTTGGCGATGGTGGAGGCCTTCTGGCCTATCGCTACGTAGACACACTTAATGCCGGAATCACGCTGGTTGATGATGGCGTCGATGGCCATCGCGGTTTTACCGGTCTGACGGTCACCAATGATCAGCTCACGCTGACCACGGCCAATCGGGATCATGGCGTCAACGGACTTGTAGCCGGTCTGAACAGGCTGGGCTACGCCTTCACGCTCAATAACACCCGGTGCAATCACCTCAACGGGGGAGAACCCATCGTTTTCGATAGCTCCCTTACCGTCGATCGGCTCGCCCAAGGTGTTGACCACGCGGCCCAACAGGCCACGGCCCACTGGCACTTCCAGAATACGGCCAGTGGATTTAACTTTTTCCCCTTCCGCCAGATCGGCGTAAGGACCCATCACAACAGCACCAACGGAGTCACGCTCCAGGTTCAGTGCGATGGCAAAACGGTTGCCAGGCAGCTCGATCATCTCACCCTGCATCACATCGGCCAGGCCGTGGATACGGATGATGCCATCGCTTACGGAAACGATGGTGCCTTCATTACGAGCTTCGCTGACAACATTGAACTGTTCAATACGGCTCTTGATCAGTTCACTGATTTCAGTGGAATTCAGTTGCATGCTCACATCCCCAATTAGGATTGCAGCTTGTCGGCAAGGCGGCTGAGCTTGCCGCGTACCGACCCGTCGATCACGGTGTCACCACAAGTGATGATGACACCGGCGATCAGATCCGGGTTGACGCTGCAGTTCAGCTTCACTTTGCGTGCCAAACGTTGTTCCAACGACGCTGCGATTTTGGTCAGTTGCTCTTCGGACAGGACCTCGGCGGATTGAACCTCCGCAGTCAGCTCCTTCATCCACTCGTCGCGCAACAGCGCGAACTGGCGGGCAACCGCCGGCAGCGTCACCAGGCGTCCATTTTCTGCCATCACCTTTACCAGGTTCTGGCCATGCTCATCGAGTTGCTCGCCACCGATCTTGATAAAGATATCGGCCAGCTGCTCGGCGTTGGTCTGACTGGACATCAGTTCCATCACGGTCTCATTGGCCGCAATTTCTGCCAGGAAACCCAGCATCTGTCCCCAGTCGTCCACCGCCTGCTTCTCGACGGCAAAATCGAAAGCGGCTTTGGCATAAGGGCGAGCAACAGTGGTCAATTCAGACATTTAGCCCTCTCCCTTTGCTTACAGTTCGTTAGCCAGCTTGTCGACAATGTCGCGGTGCGCGTTGGCATCAATGGAACGCTCCAGGATCTTCTCAGCACCCGCGACTGCCAGGGCAGCCACTTGGGCGCGCAGTTCATCCCGTGCGCGGTTACGTTCAGCTTCGATCTCGGCTTCGCCTTGGGCAATGATCTTGGCGCGAACCACCTCGGCTTCCGCCTTGGCTTCCTCGACAATGGCATTGCCTCGTTTGTTGGCCTGCTCAACGATCTCAGCCGCTTGTCCTTTGGCATCTTTGATCTGGTCTGACGCTTTTTGTTGCGCCAACTCCAGATTCTTGCCCGCGCGTTCCGCGCTGGCGAGGCCATCAGCAATCGTCTTCTGTCGTTCTTCGATGGCTGCCAGCAAGGGCGGCCATACGTACTTCATGCAGAACCAGACGAAGAGGATAAAAGCGATCAGCTGACCCAGTAAGGTCGCGTTGATAGTCAAAACGGCATCTCCTCTTAAATCCAATTCAAGCCTTGCGTACAGCGCAAGGCCCGGTCATCAGGATGGGATGCGTTATGCGAACAGCATGTACATGCCGATACCCACACCGATCATCGGTACGGCATCCAGCAGACCGGCGATGATGAACATCTTGGTTTGCAGGGTCGGGGCCATTTCCGGCTGACGGGCACAGGCTTCCAGGAACTTACCACCCAACAGACCGAAACCGATGGCAGTGGCCATGGCACAGATACCGATCAGAAAAGCAACAGCGAAATAGGATTCCATGAGTCTCTCCAGATAGTTAAGCTTAAACTAACTTATTGATGTTATTGATTAATGGTCTTCACTTGCCATGCTGAGATACACAATCGTCAGCATCATGAAGATGAAGGCCTGAAGCACGATTACCAGAATGTGGAAAATTGCCCAAAGTATGTGCAACGCCACGCCCAGAGAACCGAGCACCACACCGCCGCTGTAAACCAGCGCGATGAGGACGAAGATCAATTCACCCGCGTACAGGTTACCGAACAGACGAAGCGCCAATGAGATGGGTTTCGCCAGCAGGGTGACCGATTCGAGGACGAAATTGAACGGGATCATTACTGGGTGGTTGAACGGTTGGAGGGTCAACTCCTTCGCAAACCCCTTGACGCCTTTCACTTTGATACTGGTGAAGATCACCGTCAAAAAGACACCAAGCGCCAATGCTGCGGTGATGTTCAAGTCGGTCGTTGGAACGATCTTGAAGTACTCAACACCAGTCGCCCACATGATGGCGTTGGGGATGAAGTCCACAGGGATAAGATCCATCAGGTTCATCAGGAAAACCCAGACGAAGATGGTCAAAGCCATGGGAGCTACAACGGGGTTGCGGCCGTGGAACACATCCTTCACGGAGTTGTTCACAAACTCCACCAGGATCTCGATAAAGCATTGCAGCTTACCGGGAACGCCAGTGGTCGCTTTTTTCGCTACGGAGCGAAACAGCCACAGGAAGAGGAGACCTAAGCCAACCGCGAACAGCAATGAATCGACGTGCCATACCCAGAACCCCGCCTCTTTACAGGCATAGTTCCACCCAAGACCGGAGTCGGTGGAGCAGACCTGCAAATTGGTCAAGTGGTGCTGGATGTATTCCTGAGGAGTAGCAGCCATTATTCATCTCATTTGTTTTTGTTGAAAAAACAAAGTTGCTGCCCATAGTGTGTCCCGAGACGCTATAGCGTCGTCCGGACGCACCCTGGTTAGCATCAGCTTTTATCGAATCCTATCCGAACAGACCCGAAGGCCGATTCGCCGCCACTGGAGATCAGCGACCGCTAAGGAATGCGATACAGATCGAGCGCCTAGACGTTAAAACATCGAAAAACGACGCTTAGCTTTACCCAGGTACCCGAAATACGCAGCACCAGCTCATCATCAACGAACCAAGCCACGACAAAAGCAGAGGTTGAGGTACAACCGCGCTCCCTCGCAGAGACTGGATTTCGCTTGAAACGAGCCCGCTTCCTGCGTTTTTAACAATCCCGCAAAGCAACAGCAGGGCGGGACTGAAAAATCATGCGAAAGTATACCGGCTTATGCCCCCGATGCAACAAAACACGGCGGATTGACGGTATCTCACGTCACGTTTGCATCATGATTTGTGATCCAGCCAGGACGCCAGCACTTCGAATTGCAAAACGTTAAAATTCAGTACAGATTTGGAATCGGCAAATGAAAAACGAGCCTTTCGGCTCGTTTCATTGTGGTGGCTAGTAAATTTGCTCCGTTACTCCTCCCGGGAGGGGGCAATTTTGCTGAGGATCCCATCCAGCTGATCCAGGTCCCGGTAGCTGATCACCAGCTTCCCTTTTCCCTTGTTGCCGTGATTGATGGCAACTTCGGCCCCGAGATTTTCGGTCAGGCGTTGCGCCAGGGCCTGAATGTCCGGATCCACCCGCTTTTCCGGCTTCGCCGGCGTCGGTGTCTGTACCTTCTGTACCAGCCGTTCGGTTTCCCTCACGTTCAGGCCTTTGGCCACCACCTGGCGGGCCACCAGGTTCTGCTCATCGCCGCTCAAGGCCAACAGCGCCCTGGCGTGGCCCATCTCAAGGTCCCCGTGCTCCAACAGGGTTTTCACCTCATCATTGAGGTGATTCAGGCGCAGCAGGTTGGTGACTGTGGTGCGGGACTTTCCCACCGCTTCGGCCACCTGGGCATGAGTGAGATCAAACTCATCCGCCAGGCGCTTAAGCGCGATCGCTTCCTCCATGGCGTTGAGATCTTCCCGCTGGATGTTCTCAATCAGGGCGATGGCGATAGCGGCGTTATCATCAACCTGCTTGAGCAGGCAGGGAACTGTCTCCAGACCCGCCATCTGTGCGGCGCGCCAACGTCGCTCGCCGGCAATGATCTCGTAACGATCGCCGCTGAGTTGACGGACCACGACAGGTTGGATCACGCCCTGTGACCGGATGGAGGCCGCGAGTTCCTCCAGTGCCTCCGCCGACATGTCACGACGGGGCTGGTACTGTCCGGCGCGCAGTGCGGTGACCGACAGACGGGTCAACTCCGATGGTGGCAGTTCAGGGCGAAGTGATTCTTTCTGATCGCTCAGCGCCATCGACTGGCTGCTGCCCAACAAGGCATCCAGCCCTTTGCCCAATCCACGTTTTCTCAACGACATCGGCTTCCTCTTTGACGTTATTCGGTTTCCAGCGCAGTGATCTGGGCCGATTCACTGCGCCGCAGCATCTCGCCGGCCAATGCCAGGTAGGCTTTGGCGCCGGCGCTGCTCTTGTCGTAGTACATGGCGGGCGCCCCAAAACTGGGTGCCTCGGCCAGGCGAACGTTGCGGGGGATCACGGTTCGGTAGACCTTGTCCCCGAAGTGGTTTTTCAGCTGATCCGACACGTCATTGGCAAGACGGTTCCGCGGGTCATACATGGTGCGGAGGATCCCTTCGATGGCGAGTTTTGGATTCACCAACCGGGCCAGCTTTTCAATGGTGTCCATCAGTGCGGTCAGCCCCTCCAGCGCATAGTACTCGCACTGCATCGGGATAACGACCGCATCGGCAGCCGCCAGCGCATTCACGGTGAGCAGGTTGAGCGAGGGGGGGCAGTCGATGAAGATATAGTCGTATTGATCTCGCACCGCTTCCAGGGCCGTTCTCAGGCGGATCTCCCGGGCAAACACCTCCATCAGCTTGATCTCCGCCGCCGTCACATCACCATTGGCGGCTATCAGGTGGTATTTCCCGCTGGTTTCGGTCTGGATCACCTCACTGGCGGGGACCTCATCCACCAGCAGATCGTAGGCGGTATGGGACACCTGATACTTATCCACGCCACTGCCCATGGTGCTATTGCCCTGAGGATCGAGGTCAATCAGCAGCACCCGGCGACGGGTAGCCGCCATGGAAGCGGCCAGATTGATGCTGGTAGTAGTTTTTCCAACGCCGCCTTTCTGGTTGGCGACAGCTATGATCTTGGCCACGACGGAGACTCCAGATTGAGTTATTGGGCGGTAACGATCACCAGGTGGCGCTGCCCATCCAGCTCAGGCACCTTCAGCGCTATGGTATCGGCGATGGACAGCCCCTCTGGGAGCTGTGCCAGTTCATCCTCATTCAGTTGCCCTTTGAGGGCGTAGAAACGTCCCTGAGGGGTAGGCAGATGATGACACCAGCTCAGCATATCCTGCAATGAGGCAAATGCACGACTGAGCACACCATCAAATCCCTGTTCTGGCTGGTAAGCCTCGACCCGGCTCTCCACCGCCACCACATTGGTCAATCCCAACTGGTGGATCACCGTGCGGATAAAGCGGATCCGTTTGCCGAGGCTGTCCAGCAGGACAAACTCCTTGTCCGGATTGCAGATCGCCAGCGGCAATCCCGGCAGCCCCGGTCCCGTCCCGACGTCGATAAAACGTTTCCCGTCGAGGTAGGGGCCGACCACCATGCTGTCGAGCATGTGCTTAACCAGCATCTCATTGGGATCCCGCACTGAAGTGAGGTTGTAAGCCTTGTTCCACTTATCCAGCAGAGTGACCAAGGTCACCAGTTGCGCCTGTTGTTCGGCGGTAACGGTAAGATCAGTGTCATCAATCAAGGATTTCAGGCGTTGAGCCAACACGTTGGCATCCTCCCACAGGGTTAATTAGGCATTATGAAAGGAACAGCGGGGCATGAAAAGCCCCGCTGCATTATCACTGGATGGGATTTTACGCGGTTTTGCGCAGCAGTCCGTGTTTCTTCAGGTAGACCAGCAACAGTGAGATAGCGGCTGGCGTAATACCGGAGATCCGCGAGGCGCTGCCAATGGTTTCCGGTTTGTGCTCGTTGAGCTTGGCGATCACCTCGTTCGAGAGCCCTTTGACCTCCTGGTAATCCAGGTCCAGCGGTAACACCGTTGATTCGTGCCGACGGGCTTTTTCGATCTCCTCCTTCTGGCGATCGATGTAGCCGGCGTACTTGATCTGAATCTCCACCTGCTCGGCGGCACGGGGGTCGCTCAGCGCTGGCCCCAGGGTGTCGATTGCCATCAACTGTGCGTAGGTCATCTCTGGACGGCGGATAAGATCTTCCAGGTTGGCTTCCCGGGTCAGCGGCGATTTAAGTTGCGGATTCAGCACCAGTGCTTCATCGCTCTCTTTCTGAACCCAGGTGCTTCGAAGACGCTGCCGCTCCTGTTCAATAGCTTCCAGCTTGGCATTAAAGCTGGCCCAGCGCTCATCATCCACCAGCCCCATGTTGCGGCCGACCTCGGTCAGGCGCAGATCCGCGTTGTCCTCGCGCAACAGGAGGCGATACTCCGCCCGCGAAGTAAACATCCGATAGGGTTCTTGGGTGCCCAGGGTGGAGAGATCATCCACCAGGACGCCAAGGTAAGCTTCGTCCCGACGCGGAGCCCAAGGGGATTCACCACGACATTGACGGGCGGCGTTGAGACCCGCAAGCAGTCCTTGGGCACCCGCTTCTTCGTAACCCGTGGTGCCATTAATCTGGCCGGCAAAGAACAGCCCCTCAATAAACTTGCTCTCCAGCGACGCTTTGAGATCTCGCGGATCGAAGTAGTCGTACTCAATGGCATAGCCTGGGCGCAGGATCCGTGCCTGCTCGAAGCCCTTGATGGAGTGGATCAGATCCAACTGGACATCGTAGGGCAGTGAAGTGGAGATCCCGTTGGGATAGATCTCAATGCTGTTCAGCCCTTCCGGTTCGACAAAGATCTGGTGCGAAGTCTTGTCCGCAAAGCGCATGATCTTGTCCTCTACCGAAGGGCAGTAGCGCGGCCCGATCCCATCGATTACCCCGGTATACATGGGACTGCGATCCAGTCCACGACGAATGATCTCGTGCGTTTTTTCATTGGTGTGGGTGATGAAACAGGAGATTTGCCGGGGCTGCATACTGCGATCACCGATGTAGGACATCAGTGGCGTCGGGTTATCGCCCGGTTGTTCCTGCATCACGGAAAAATCGAGGCTGCGTGCATCCAGTCGCGCCGGAGTACCGGTTTTCAGCCGATCCATACGGAAGGGCAACTCCCGAAGACGGTGGGCGAGGGCAACCGCGTTGGTATCCCCGATCCGGCCTCCACCGTAGTTATCGAGACCGATATGAATCTTGCCGTCCAGGAAAGTACCAACGGTGAGTACTACAGTGCTGGCTGAAAAATGGATACCCGCATCGGTGATCACACCGGTGACCCGATCCTGCTCCAGGATCAGATCATTCACCCCTTGCTGGAAGATCTGCAGGTTCTCCTGGCGAAACAGGATCTCCTGGATCGCCTGCCGGTAGAGCGCGCGATCCGCTTGAGCGCGTGTCGCGCGGACAGCCGGCCCCTTAGAGGCATTGAGCGTACGGAACTGGATCCCGGCACGATCCGTTGCCAGAGCCATGGCACCACCCAGAGCATCGATCTCTTTAACCAGGTGCCCTTTGCCGATTCCGCCAATGGCGGGGTTACAGGACATCTGTCCCAGAGTATCGAGGTTATGGGTCAGCAGCAGAGTTTTGCTGCCGGTGCGGGCGCTAGCGAGAGCGGCTTCAGTACCCGCATGACCGCCGCCAACAACGATGACATCAAAATGTTCTTGTACCTGCATGAACCACTACCTACCTGACCAATCATTGGGGTGAAAAAAGCGCTGCATTCTACCACTGGGAAGCCTGGTTAGAAAGATTATAAATTGACCAGTTCGATCGGGCTCGATCCTTAAATATTAAAAGATCTATTTAAAGATCTTTTATGTTTACTCTTATTAGTTCACGCGATCTTTGTGGACAACTCCCGGATCCCATTGCTGTGCGGGCGTTTAGAGAGGATCGCAAGCTGTGATCTGATCGGGATCTAAAGGATCGGAGCCTCTGGATAGATCGCGATCTTATGCACAGGGGCGATCCTTCCGGATCCTTACTTGTGATTAGTTGTCAGGTTTACCACAGAAATAAATGCACTTATTCACACATGGCTGTGGTTAGATCTTTGATCTATGAATAACTCTCCTGAGCCTGTGATCAAATGGGATCCATACGGGGGATCTAGATCCTGTCCAGCCAACCAGTAAGCCAGCTTAGTGCTTGATCTTCTGGCAGATCTATCTGTTGAACATCGATTCTGATCTTGTCCACAAGCGGGGTTGCACCGCTGGATCGTAGTGCGGGATCCAGCAGATCAAGGGCGCCACAAAAGGTGTCATAGCTGGAATCACCGATCCCACAAAGGGCATACCTGTGCTGGCTTAGATCCGGTTGAGTTTCGAGCCAATGGGCGAAGGGCAGAAGGTTCTCTGGCAGCTCTCCGGCACCATGGGTCGAGGTGACCAGCAGCCAAAAGGGGGCTTCAAGCAGCGCTTGTGGATCGAAGTCTAGGCCGTAGTGGATCTCATGTCCGGCCGATTCCAATACTGGCTGCAGCTCGTCGGCGACCGCTTCCGCACCGCCGAGGGTGGTACCTATGATCAGTGCGATCTTCATGGGGGTTCCTCTCTGGATTGTTTAAGGCTGTTGCGGAGTATACGGCAAGGGATTGAGCTGGCAGAGTGGATGCGATCATCTTGGTAGGGAGAGTAGTGGCCATAACTCGGAGCCCGATAATGACAAAAATGCCCTCGATGACGAGGGCATTTTTGATGTCCGGGACAGTTATTTACCGATACAGAACGACGAGAAGATGCGACCAAGAAGATCATCGGAACTGAATGCACCGGTGATCTCCGAGAGGGCATGCTGGGCCAGTCGAAGCTCCTCCGCCAGCAGCTCGCCGGCATGGAACACCCTGAGCTGCTCTTCGCCGTTATCCAGGTGTTGTCTGGCCAATGCCAGGGCTTCCAAATGGCGTTGGCGCGCCATGAATCCCCCCTCCGAGGTACCCTGATAACCCATACAGGCCTTGAGGTGCTCTTTCAGCAGGTTCACGCCATCACCGCTCTTCGCGGACAAGCGAAACAGCGGATGCTCCCCGGCTTCGCTTTGCCCCAGTGATTCTCCGGTCAGGTCGGCTTTGTTGCGGATGATGGAGATCCCCATCCCTTCGGGAAGGCGGTGAAGGAACTCCGGCCATATCTCTTCCGGATCCGTTGCTGGGGTGTCGGTACCGTCCACCATGAGCAGAACTCGGTCCGCCTGCTCGATCTCGCTCCAGGCCCTTTCGATACCTATCCGTTCCACTTCGTCCGAGGCTTCTCGAAGCCCCGCGGTATCAATGATGTGCAGGGGCATACCATCGATATGGATATGTTCTCTGAGCACGTCCCGGGTGGTGCCGGCGATGTCGGTGACAATGGCGGACTCTCGCCCTGCCAGGGCGTTAAGCAGGCTGGATTTTCCGGCGTTGGGACGTCCGGCGATCACTACCTTCATCCCCTCCCGCATCAGAGCCCCCTGACGGGCGCTGTCCTGAACCTGAGTTAACTGGGTCCGAACCGTTTGAAGCTCCTCGGCAATGCGGCCATCGGCCAGGAAATCGACCTCCTCTTCCGGGAAGTCGATGGCGGCTTCGACGTAGATCCGCAACCGGGTCAGTTGCTCCACCAGGTCGTCGACCTTGGCGGAAAACTCCCCCTGAAGCGAGTGCATGGCGCTGCGCACCGCCTGCTCCGAGCTGGCTTCGATCAGATCGGCGATCGCCTCCGCCTGGGCCAGATCCAACTTGTCGTTGAGAAAGGCACGTTCAGAGAATTCGCCGGGACGAGCCGTCCGGATCCCGGGCTGACGTAGGATCTCGCGGATCAGCAGATCCATTACCACGGGGCCGCCATGACCCTGCAGTTCCAGTATGTCTTCGCCGGTGAAGGAGTTTGGGGCTTTGAACATCAGGGCAATGCCCTGATCCAGCACCTGGCCTTGGTGATCTTTGAAGGCCAGGTATTCGGCATAGCGGGTTTTGGGGACACGGCCAAGCAGGGCGTGGGCAACCTGTTCGGCCCGCTTGCCTGAGACCCGCACGATGCCGACGCCGCCGCGACCGGGGGCGGTGGCCTGCGCCACTATGGTGTCGTTGTGATCGGTCATGCTACTTCCGAGAAAATTTTTGCCAAGTGTAACCGCTCTGGCGGTTTTGGGGGAAAGGGAGGTATGAAAAAGGCGGCCTTCCGGCCGCCTCGTTGAAAGGGCTTTAGCTTACTTAAGCCCCTGGGCATCCAGTTGACGATAGATGACCACTTGCTGGGTGATGGACACCAGGTTACCCACCAGCCAGTACAGTACCAGACCGGCAGGGAACCACAGGAAGAAGAAGGTGAACATCACCGGCATGTACTGCATGATCTTCTGCTGCATCGGATCCATGGTCGCCATGGTCGGCTGCATCTTCTGCATTGCGAACATGGAGAGGCCCATCAGGATAGGCAGGATGTAGTAGGGATCCTTCTGGGACAGGTCGGTGATCCAGAACATGAAGTCTGCATGGCGAAGTTCTACCCCTTCCAGCAGTACCCAGTAGAAGGCGATGAAGATGGGGAATTGCAGCAATAGCGGCAGACAGCCACCCATGGGGTTGACCTTCTCTTTCTTGTACAGCTCCATCATCGCCTGGCTCATGCGCTGACGGTCGTCGCCAAAGCGCTCCTTGAGGTCCTGCAGTTTCGGCTGCAGTTTGCGCATCTTGGCCATGGAGGTGTACTGCGCCTTGGTCAGCGGGTACATAAAGCCACGGATGATCAGGGTCATCACGATGATGGCAAAGCCCCAGTTGCCGACCAACGAGTGCAGGAACATCAGTAGCTTGTACAGCGGCAGGGCGATAAACCAGAGCCAACCGTAATCGACAACCAGGTTCAGGGTCGGAGACAGCTCAGACAGGGCTGCCTGGTCTTTTGGTCCCACATAGAGGGACGCGCCGGTGGTCAGTTCACTGCCGGGGGCGATCACCTGGGAGGGCTGCTTAACGCCGATGATGGCTTCACCATTGAGGCTGCGGCTGTACAGCTCGTTGCGCTCCTGGGGCTGAGGTACCCAGGCGGACACGAAATAGTGCTGCAACATGGCAACCCAGCCACCCTCGGTCAGCTCAGCCAGGTTGTTCTTGGCAATCTTATCGAAGCTGTACTTTTCGTAACGGGTATCGGCTGTGCTGTAGGCGGCGCCACGGTAAGTGGGCATGAACATGCTGCCCTCTTTTTTACCGGTGCTCTGCTTGAGCTGGGTGTACATCTGAACCTGAGCATTCTGCTCACTGCCGTTGCGAACCACGTAATCGACTCGGACATCGTACTGGCCACGGACGAAGGTAAAGCGCTTTTCGAAGGTGATACCGTTGGCGTCGGTAAATACCATGGGCACCACCAGGGTGTCCTGACCTTCGGACAGAGTGAAGGACTGGCCTTCAACCGAGTAGGTGGGACGCTGCTGGCTATCCGGGCCTTGGGCCCCGATCAGACCACTCTGTGCCACGTAGGTGAACTGGCTGTCATTCTCCAGGATGGTTAACGGCTCGTCACCTCCCTGTTCCAGCTTGTGCTTGGGCAGTGCGGCAAAGACGACATCGCCGCCTACCGGATCGATTTTCAACTGCAGGGTGTCGGTGGTCACCGATATCAGGTCTGCCGAGGAGCGCTGGGCACCAATGGGCGCATCACTGGTTTGGCTGGCCTGAGGCACGTCTGCCGAAGGGGCTGCCAGGGTGCTGGCCTGTTCGGTAGGGGCCGGAGGGTTCTGATCGATGTTCCACTGTTGCCACAGCAAGAAGCTGACGAACAGCAATCCGATCAGGATTAAATTACGTTGTGATTCCATAAGTTATCAGTCTCTGCCTTGTTTGGCTTTGGGAACCGGATCATGGCCACCCGGGTGCAAAGGGTGACATTTTAATATGCGTGCGATGGCTAACCAACACCCGTATATCGCTCCATGGTGTGCGATGGCATCCACGGTATAGTGGGAACAAGTGGGCGTGAACCGACAGCGGGGGCCCAGCATGGGGCTGATCCACTTTTGGTAGCCGCGTACCAATCCTATCAGGACTCGTTGCAACGGCGAATGAGCTTGCGCCATAACTTGTTGACCAGTTTATGCAGGGCAGCGTTATCCAGCTCGTCTACCCCTTTCTTGGCAATCACCACGATGTCCACCGGCGGCAAGGCATGCTGCTGAAGGCGAAAGCTGTCTCGCACAACGCGCTTGATGCGGTTTCGCTGGCAGGCTTTTTTGACGTGTTTTTTGGCGATGGTGAGGCCGAGACGGGGATGCTCCAGACCATTGGGCAGGGCTAGGAGGGTTAACTGGGGAGAGGCTGACCGAACAGGGTTAGCGAAGACGGGTTTGAAATCGCCGGGAGTTAACAGACGTAACTCCCGGCCGAAGGTGTATCGCACCGGAGAGGCGCTTTGCATAATGAATTATGCGGACAGGCGAGCGCGGCCTTTGGCGCGACGACGAGCCAGTACCTGACGACCGTTTTTAGTGGCCATGCGGGCACGGAAACCGTGGTTACGCTTACGCTTCAGAACGCTCGGTTGAAAAGTACGTTTCATAGCTTTTTACCGTATTCAGTTAACTGTACAGATTAACTTTAAACGCCCACCCCAAGCTTAGCTTGGTGATCGGGCGGTTCAAAAAGAGGCCGAATTCTAATAAAAAACGACCACCACCGTCAAATGAAATTGCGGTGTTTTCTTTTCACTCGGGTCTACCCCCAGTTGTTGTGGATAAAACTGTGTATCCACCACTAGATATAGACAGCCGGATCGCGGATCGGATCCGACCGGCGGCATTATATAGATCGCACTGATCCCTTTCTAGCCCTTATTTAATCAGCGTTTCGCTGCGGGGATCCTGGCGATCCCGGGATCCGATCTGACCAAAAGATCTTGGATCGGATCTGTTGATAACCTTCTCTAAGCTATGGTGATCACTGAGCAACATGGGTAAAATTGCTTCTCTTTGGTGTTCTAGTTTTCGGGGAAGATCGCGGTGAGTGTACCGATTTGGCAAGGTTGTGTGGCGTCACTCCAGGAGGAGTTGCCGGCACAGCAATTCAGCATGTGGATCCGACCGTTGCAATCGGAATTGATGGGCAACACCCTGGTTCTGTACGCGCCAAATCGCTTCGTGCTGGACTGGGTTCGGGACAAGTACCTGGATAAGATCACTGCTTTTCTTCATCAGGAACTAGGTGACCAGGCTCCGACCCTGCAATTCGATATTGGGTCCCGCCCGGAGGCCCGGCCGAAAGTCTCTGTGGGACAGTCACCGCGCACTGTCACTGCCCAGCAACCGGTCTCCCGACCAGAACCGGCACCGGTGCAGCCTGCTTCCGCCAGCGGCCCTCGCAGCAACATCAACCTGAACTATCAGTTCGACAACTTCGTTGAGGGTAAGTCGAACCAGTTGGCCCGCGCGGCGGCCACCCAGGTGGCGGATAACCCTGGTGGCGCTTATAACCCTCTGTTCCTTTATGGCGGTACCGGACTGGGTAAAACCCACCTGCTGCACGCGGTAGGGAATGGCATCATGAAGAACAAGCCCAACGCCAAGGTGGTGTATATGCACTCCGAGCGGTTTGTTCAGGACATGGTGAAGGCGCTGCAAAATAACGCCATTGCCGAGTTTAAGCGGTATTACCGCAGCGTCGATGCGTTGTTGATCGATGACATTCAGTTCTTTGCCAACAAGGATCGCTCTCAGGAGGAGTTTTTTCACACCTTCAATGCTCTGCTTGAGGGCAATCACCAGATCATCCTGACTTCGGATCGTTATCCCAAGGAGATCGATGGGGTGGAGGATCGACTCAAGTCCCGCTTTGGCTGGGGTCTGACGGTGGCGATCGAGCCGCCTGAGCTGGAGACCCGGGTGGCGATCCTGATGCGCAAGGCCGAGGAGAGCAAGATCCACCTGCCCGACGAGGTGGCGTTCTTCATCGCCAAGCGGTTGCGTTCCAATGTGCGGGAGCTCGAGGGGGCGCTGAACCGGGTGATAGCCAACGCCAATTTTACCGGCCGCCCCATAACCATCGATTTTGTTCGTGAAGCCCTGAGGGATCTTCTGGCTCTGCAAGAAAAGTTGGTAACGATTGATAATATTCAGAAAACGGTGGCAGAGTATTACAAAATCAAGGTGGCCGACCTACTCTCGAAGCGACGTTCCCGATCCGTGGCCCGACCCCGACAGGTGGCGATGGCCCTGGCCAAGGAGTTGACCAACCACAGCCTGCCCGAGATCGGTGATGCCTTTGGTGGGCGTGACCACACCACAGTACTGCATGCTTGCCGTAAGATTGGGGAGTTGCGGGAAGAGAGCCACGACATTAAAGAAGATTACGCCAACCTGATCCGAACATTGTCTTCCTGATAGGGACGAGCACCGATGCAATTTTCCATTACCCGGGATGCGCTGTATAAGCCCTTACAACTGGTTTCCGGTGCCGTTGAACGGCGCCATAATCTGCCGATCCTCGCCAATGTGCTGCTGGAGGTCTCTGGCGACCTGCTCAAGATCACTGGTACCGATCTGGAGGTTGAACTGGTCGGCCAGGTTCCGCTGCAGGGCGAGGTTCAGCCCGGTCGTATCACGGTTCCGGCCCGCAAGTTCCTGGATATCTGTAAGAGCCTTCCCGACGATGCCGAGATCGCCATTGCTCAGCAGGAGAACCGCCTGTTGATCCGCTGTGGTCGCAGCCGCTTCTCTTTGGCAACGCTGCCGGCGGAGGAGTTCCCGGACCTGGGGGACTGGCAGGGGGAACTGCAGTTTACCCTGCCGCAGGGCGTCTTGAAGTCATTAATCGAGTCAACCCAGTTCTCGATGGCACACCAGGATGTTCGTTACTACCTCAATGGGATGCTCTTCGAGACCGAAGGTAAGGTACTGAGAACCGTGTCCACCGATGGCCATCGTCTGGCGGTGAGCCAGCGCAGCATCGATGCGGACCTGCCGCAGAAACAGGTGATCGTGCCTCGCAAAGGGGTGGTGGAACTGGCCCGCTTGTTCGAGGATGAATCGGCCGAGATCACTCTGTGCATCGGAGATTCCAGCATTCGCGCGGTTACCCGGGATGCCATCTTCACCTCCAAACTGGTGGATGGCCGCTTCCCCGATTACAGACGGGTGCTGCCGAAGGATGGCGATAAGGTCGTGTTGGCAGATCGGGACCTGCTGAAGCAGGCGTTTGCCCGAGCCTCGATTCTCTCCAATGAAAAGTTTCGTGGCGTCCGCCTGCTGCTGGAAAATGACAAGCTCACCATTACTGCCAACAACCCTGAGCAGGAGGAGGCGGAGGAGGTCCTGGACATCGAGTATGGCTATCCCAACCTGGAGATTGGCTTTAACGTTTCCTACGTTCTGGACGTGCTTAATGCCTTGAAAGAACCCACGGTCAAAGTGACCCTGGGTGGGCCCAACAGCAGTGCCCTTTTTGAAGGGGGCGAGAGCGGCGAGTCGCTTTACGTGGTGATGCCGATGCGACTCTGATGGCCCTGTCGCAACTTCAGATCCGCCATTTTCGCAACATTGAGACCGCCAGCCTTACCCCGGCCGGCGGTCTTAATCTTATTTATGGCGCCAATGGTAGCGGTAAAACCAGTGTCCTGGAGGCGATCTGGTACCTGAGCCTGGGGCGTTCATTTCGTACCCACTTGGCACCCCGGGTGATTCAGCATGAACAACCCCAGTTCACCCTCTTTGGCCGCCTTGAACAGGGGGATCGGCTCGGGATCCAGCGCCCTCGCGAGGGTGACAATGACGTTCGCATCAACGGAGAGCGTCCCAGGCGACTGGCTGAGCTGGCGGCGCGCATGCCGCTGCAATTGATCAGTCCGGAGAGTTTCTCCCTGTTGCTGGATGGGCCCAAGGCGCGGCGGGAGTTTATCGATTGGGGAGCTTTCCATACCGACCCGCAGTTTCTCGGCGTGTGGAGCCGCTATCGGCGCCTGTTGAAACAGCGAAACCAGTTGTTACGTCAGCCCGGCGCCGCCCGCCAGATAAGCGTTTGGGACACCCAGACGGCGCATTATGGAGAGTGGCTTACCCGGCTGAGAAGTAACTGGGTAAATTCGTTAAATGGTGCGCTGAAGGGTATAATGGAGCCGTTTTTACCTGACGTACCGATCCGGGTCAGCTTCAGCCAGGGATGGGATGTAAAAACGCCGTTGGAACAGCTTCTGAGTCATAACTTGGAGCGCGATATTCAACTCGGCTACACGGTTTCCGGCCCCCATAAGGCGGACCTGCGTTTGCGCGTGAATAAACTGCCGGCTCAGGATGCTCTATCCCGCGGTCAGCTTAAACTGCTGGTTTGCGCATTGAAGATCGCACAGGGTCGGGTTTTGAGTCAGCAGCAACAGCGTGGTTGCCTCTATTTGGTGGATGACCTGGCGTCCGAGTTGGATCACGGACGTCGCACCCTGCTGTTGGAGCAATTGCAACACACCGGCAGCCAGGTATTCGTTACGGCCATCGAGCCGGAACAGCTGGCTATGGTCCCATGGGGCCGAAAGTTCCACGTGGAACATGGCCGGATCACGGAACAGACAGACTAATCAGAGACAGGCGAATGGCAGAAAACAGCTACGATTCCTCGAGTATTAAGGTCCTCAAAGGCCTGGACGCGGTGCGTAAGCGTCCCGGGATGTACATCGGTGATACCGATGATGGTACCGGCCTGCACCACATGGTGTTCGAGGTGGTGGATAACTCCATCGACGAAGCCTTGGCTGGTCACTGTAATGACATCGTGATCACCATCCATGCCGATGGTTCCCTTTCGGTGCGTGATGATGGCCGGGGGATCCCCGTGGACATGCACGCAGAGGAGGGCGTGTCCGCCGCCGAGGTGATCATGACGGTGCTGCACGCCGGGGGTAAGTTCGATGACAACTCCTACAAGGTATCCGGTGGCCTGCACGGCGTTGGGGTGTCGGTGGTCAACGCCCTGTCCGATAAACTGGAACTGACCGTACGTCGTCAGGGTCATGTACACGAACAGACCTACCATCTCGGTGAGCCCGAATCGCCGCTTAAGGCGGTTGGAGATACCGATAAGACCGGTACCACTATCCGTTTCTGGCCGAGCCCCACCATATTCTCCGATGTGACCTTCCACTGGGACATCCTGGCCAAGCGGGTGCGTGAACTCTCCTTCCTCAACTCCGGGGTCTCCATCCGTTTGCTGGACGAGCGAGACGGCAAGGAGGAGCACTTCTGCTACGAAGGCGGGATACAGGCGTTCGTTGAGTTCCTCAATACCAACAAGACCCCGATCAACCAGAACATCTTTTACTTCAATACTGAACGGGAAGATGGCACCGCGGTTGAGATCGCGATGCAGTGGAACGATGGTTTCCAGGAAAACATCTACTGCTTCACTAATAACATTCCCCAGCGTGATGGGGGAACACACCTGGCCGGTTTTCGTGCCTCGCTCACCCGGACCCTGAACACCTACATGGACAGGGAGGGGTACAGCAAGAAAGCGAAAACCTCCGCGTCCGGTGATGACGCCCGTGAAGGTCTGACTGCCGTGATCTCCGTGAAGGTGCCGGATCCCAAGTTCTCCTCCCAGACCAAAGACAAACTGGTCTCCTCGGAGGTGAAAACAGCGGTTGAGCAGGCGATGGGCGAGAAGCTGGCTGAGTACCTGTTGGAGAACCCCGGTGAAGCCAAGGTGGTCGTGAACAAGATCATCGATGCCGCCCGCGCTCGGGAAGCGGCCCGTAAGGCCCGTGAGATGACCCGTCGCAAAGGGGCTCTGGATCTGGCAGGTCTGCCAGGCAAGCTGGCGGATTGTCAGGAGAAAGACCCGGGTAAATCCGAACTCTACATTGTGGAGGGTGACTCCGCTGGCGGTTCTGCCAAGCAAGGCCGCAACCGGAAGAATCAGGCGATCCTGCCGCTCAAGGGGAAAATCCTCAACGTGGAGAAGGCACGCTTCGACAAGATGCTGTCTTCCCAGGAGGTCGCAACCCTGATCACCGCCCTGGGCTGCGGTATCGGCCGGGATGAGTACGATCCGGAGAAAACCCGGTACCACAACATCATCATCATGACGGATGCGGATGTCGACGGCTCCCACATCCGTACCTTGCTGCTGACCTTCTTCTACCGGCAGATGCCGGAGTTGATCGAGCGGGGCTACATCTACATTGCCCAGCCACCGCTGTATAAGGTGAAGAAGGGCAAGCAGGAGCGCTACATCAAGGATGAGCCGGCCCTGATCGAGTACCTGACTACCCTGGCACTGGATAGCGCGGCTCTGCACGTGAACAGCGAAGCGCCAGGGATCAGCGGTGAGGCACTGGAAAAACTGGTGTACCAGTTCCGTGATGTAGAGGCCGTGGTGGAGCGTCAGAGCCGCCGTTACCCGATCTCTCTGCTCAAGCAGTTGATCTATACAGCACCGATATCCGAGGCTGAACTGAAGGATAAGGCTGCCATTACCCAGTGGACAGATGGCCTGGTCAGCACTCTGAATGAGTTGGATCTCGAGGGTGCCAGCTATCGCTTCGAGCTGGAGGAGGAGGGTGAGCGTGAGGTCTGGCTGCCGAAGCTTATCCTGCGCCAGCATGGGGTTGAATCCGATTACCTTCTAACGTTCGATTTCTTCCACTCCAGTGACTACCGCAAGATAGTGGCCCTGTATGATGCCCTGGCCGACCTGGTAGAGGAGGGGGCCTACATGCGCCGTGGTGAGCGTCGCTTCCCTATCAGCAGCTTTGAGCAGGGCCTGGACTGGCTGATCAAGGAGTCCAAGCGTGGTCTCTATATTCAGCGCTACAAAGGGCTGGGCGAGATGAACCCGGATCAGCTGTGGGAAACCACCATGGATCCGGAAACCCGTCGCATGCTGCAAGTGACTATCGAGGACGCCATCGGCGCTGACCAACTGTTCAATACCTTGATGGGGGATCAGGTGGAGCCGCGTCGGGAGTTCATTGAGCGCAACGCTCTGGCGGTGGCCAACCTGGACGTTTAAACCCAAGCTACGTGTGAAAAGGCAGCCGGTTGGCTGCCTTTTTTGTTCCACGTGAAACATCCGACACGCGGTACTCTGATTTGGACGACCCTCAGGACAGAGAGCAGCAAAAAGGCGCCCCCACAGGGCGCCTTTTTCTTTTCGGAGTCGCGTCAGTTATAGACGCGGTTTTCCTGCTCATTCACCCGAATGAAGGTGGTGCGTTTGGTTAGCTCCTTGAGCTTGCGGGCACCGACATAGGTGCAGGTGGAGCGGACACCGCCGAGGATATCCTGAACGGTGTTTTCAACCGGACCACGGTAGGGCAGCATGACGGTCTTACCTTCGGAAGCCCGGTACTTGGCGACGCCACCGTTGTGTTTATTCATAGCGGTATCAGAGCTCATGCCGTAGAAGGCGACGAAGGTTTTGCTCTCCTTCTCGACCCGCTCGCCACCGGACTCGTCGTGGCCCGCCAGCATGCCACCGAGCATGACAAAATCGGCACCGCCGCCAAAGGCCTTGGAGACATCACCAGCGCAGGTGCACCCACCGTCACCGACGATCTGGCCACCCAGCCCGTGAGCGGCGTCAGCACACTCTATGATGGCGGAGAGTTGGGGGTAGCCCACACCGGTTTTTACCCGTGTGGTGCAGACTGAGCCCGGGCCAATACCCACTTTCACGATGTCAGCACCGGCCAGGATCAGCTCCTCGGACATCTCTCCGGTCACGACGTTGCCGGCCACGATCACCTTGCTGGGGAAGGCAGCTCGCACCCTGGAGATGAATGTCACGAAGCTTTGCTGGTAACCGTTGGCCACATCGATACAGATGAAACGCAGGGAGGGAAAGTCGTTCATCAGGGTAGAGAGCTTGTCAAATTCACGCTCGGACGTACCGGTGGAAACCATGATGTGCTGGTAGATCTTCTCATCCTGGGCACCCAGAAACTCGCTCCACTGCTCAATGCTGTAGTGCTTATGCACGGCGGTTAGCATCTCGTGCTCGGCCAACGCGGCCGCCATCTCGAAGGTGCCGACGGTATCCATATTGGCGGCAATGACGGGAACCCCGGTCCATTCGCCCTCGGCATGCTTGAAGGTGAAGCTACGACGAATGTCGACTTCGGAGCGGCTTTGGAGAGTGGAGCGCTTGGGTCGGAACAGGACGTCTTTGAAGCCCAGTTTGATGTCAGATTCGATATGCATGGTCTAAATCCCGGATACTACTTGCGGAAAATAAGCAGCGGGATCGAGACTGGAGAGGAGATTCAAACCAGCACAAACCCGCCATAAAAAAGCGTACGCACCGGTTTTGGGCATTATAGGGAGCTCGCTTGAACAGCCAACCGTTTTGTTTGGAACAGTCTGTTCTTCTTAATAGACAATTAAAAAGGCCGCCCGAAGGCGGCCTTTCTCTGGCTTGAAAATCTCTTACTGTTGCAGCAAAGAGATGTCACCCACCTGCATAAACAGACGACGCAGCTGCTTCAACAGCGCTTGTCGATTGGCCCTGAGGGCGGGCTCATCGGCGTTAACCATAACGTTGTCGAAGAAGTTATCTACCGACTCGCGCAATTCCGCGAGCTTCACCAGCCCCTGTTGGTAGTTGCCCTGGGCGTACAGCGGGGTAACGGCGCTGCTCACCTCCTTAAGCTTGGCGGCCAGGGCTTGCTCGGCGCTTTCCTGCAAGAGAGATGGGTCGATCTCATCGGAGATCTCGCCCTCGACCTTGGCGAGGATATTGCCGACCCGTTTGTTGGCGGCAGCCAGGGCCTCGGCGGCATCGAGGCTGCGGAAGTGCTGCATCGCCTTGACGCGCTGATCGAAGTCCAGGGGGCGGGTGGGACGCAGTGCCAGTACCGCCTGAATCACATCCACGGGGAAACCCTGCTCCTGGTACCAGGCGCGGAAGCGGGCCAGCATGAAGTCGACCACCTGATCGCACACCTTGACCGCATGTTTAGGGTCATTATCCAGCTTGCCCTGTTCCGCAAACAGGCTGTAGCTGTAAGCGGCCAGGTTGAAGAGATCCAGCGGCAGCGCTTTTTCCACGGCGATACGCAGTACCCCGATGGCGGCACGGCGCAAAGCGAAGGGATCACGATCCGCTTTCGGCGGTTGGCCGATACCGAAGATCCCGACCAGTGAGTCCATCTTGTCGGCGATGGCCAGGGCCTGGGCAACGCCACTGCCGGGCAGGGCATCACCGGCATAGCGCGGCTGGTACTGCTCGTTAAGGGCCACTGCGACCTCTTCGGCTTCACCGTCGTGGCGGGCGTAGTGCATCCCCATTACACCCTGGGTGTCGGTGAACTCGAATACCATGTTGGTCATCAGGTCACACTTGGAGAGCAGGCCGGCGCGGGCCGCATGTGCCTCGTTGGCGCCGATCAGCTTGGCCACATGGGCGGCCATGCCCTCGATTCGGTCGGTCTTGTCCTTGAGTGTGCCCAGCTGTTTCTGGAACAGCACCGACTCCAGCCGGGGCAGCTGTTCGATCAGCTTCTGTTTCTTGTCGGTGTTGAAGAAGAACTCCGCATCCGCCAGACGGGGGCGGACCACTTTTTCATTGCCTTCGATCACCTGACGGGGATCTTTGGACTCGATATTGGAGACAAAGATGAACTTGGGAAGCAGCTTGCCCTGTTTGTCGTATACCGGGAAGTACTTCTGGTCGCCCTTCATGGTGTAGACCAGTGCCTCGGCTGGCACGTTCAGGAACTCGGCCTCGAAGGAGGCGGTCAGCACCACCGGCCACTCAACCAGGGAGGTCACCTCCTCCAGCAGGTCGTCGTCCATATCGGCCATACCACCGATCTCGGCTGCGGCCGCTTCCAGGTCTGCCTTGATCTTGGCCTTACGAGCCTCATAGTCGGCCATGACGTAGTGGCCATCCAGCAGGCACTGCGGGTAGCTGTCGGCAGAGTCGATGGTGAATTTCGGCTCACCCATGAAGCGGTGGCCCTGGAGGGTGGTACCGCTTTTCACCCCAAGAATCGTGGCATCGATCGATTCGGTTCCGAACAGCAGGGTGACGGTCTTAACCGGACGGATAAATTGGGTATCGTAATCGCCCCAGCGCATCGGCTTGGGGATCGGCAGCTTGGCCAGAGCCTGACTGACCAGTTCGGGCAGCAGGGTCTGCACCGGCTGTCCCTTGACCTGCGCCTTGTGCAGTAGCCACTCACCCTTGTCGGTGCTCAGTCGGCTCGCCTCGGCGACGGTAATGCCGCAGCCCCGGGCCCAGCCTTCGGCCGCTTTGGTGGGGTTGCCATCGGCATCGAAGGCGGCTTTGGTGGCCGGGCCACGTTTTTCGACGATCTTATCCGGCTGCGCTGCCGCCAGGTCCGCCACTTTTACTGCCAGGCGGCGGGGAGAGGCGAACCACTGAACGTCACCATGAGGCAGTTCCGCCTTGTCCAGGCCGTCGGTCAGGTTGGCGGCAAAGGACTCCGCCAGGGTACGCAGGGCTTTGGGCGGCAGCTCTTCGGTGCCGATCTCAACCAGGAATACTTGCTCAGTCATTGTGTTCTCACTGCTTCGGCTTGCACATGGGGAAGCCCAGGGCTTCGCGGGAGGCGTAGTAGGCTTCGGCTACCGCCTTGGTCAGGGTGCGGATCCGCAAGATATAGCGCTGACGCTCTGTAACAGAGATCGCCTTGCGGGCATCCAGCAGGTTGAAGGCATGGCCAGCATCCAGGATCCGCTCATAGGCGGGCAGGGGCAGCGGCTGTTCCAGCCCAAGCAGGTGCTGGCACTCCTTTTCACACTGGTCGAAGTAGCTGAACAGGAAATCCACATCGGCGTGTTCGAAGTTGTAGGTGGACTGCTCCACTTCGTTCTGGTGGAACACATCCCCGTAAGTGATCCTGCCGAAGGGGCCGTCCGCCCAGACCAGGTCATAGACGTTGTCCACGCCCTGAACATACATCGCCAGGCGTTCCAGACCGTAGGTGATCTCACCGGTCACCGGCTTACACTCCAGGCCGCCGACTTGCTGGAAGTAGGTAAACTGGGTGACCTCCATGCCATCGAGCCACACTTCCCAGCCCAGCCCCCAGGCGCCTAGGGTGGGGTTTTCCCAGTTGTCTTCGACGAAGCGGATATCGTGCACTTCCGGGTCCATGCCGATGGTCTTCAGTGAGCCCAGGTAGAGCTCCTGAATGTTGTCCGGCGACGGCTTCATGATCACCTGGAACTGGTAGTAGTGTTGCAGGCGGTTGGGGTTCTCACCATAGCGGCCATCGGTAGGGCGGCGGGAGGGCTGAACGTAGGCGGCGGCAAACGGCTCCGGGCCGAGGGCGCGCAGACAGGTCAGCGGGTGGGAAGTACCGGCGCCGACTTCCATATCCAGAGGCTGGACCACGGCGCAGCCTTGCTGTGCCCAGTAGTCCTGCAGAGCCAGGATCAGGCCCTGGAAGGTTTGGGTGTCATACTTATGCATGGGATCTCACCTGAATGCGGTGTGGATTTTGGTAAATGGGGCCAATTATACCCTGTGACTACAGTCAGATGTAGGCTAAATTTTTGGCACATCGGCGCGCCATTCTGGGCAGCCGTCGAGCATGGGACGTGGGAATGACAGAGCAACAGCGATGTGGTTGGTGTGGGACAGATCCGCAGTACGTCGCCTATCACGATAATGAGTGGGGCAGGCCGGTATGGGACAGCAGGGCGCTGTTTGAGAAGCTGTGCCTGGATGGACAGCAGGCAGGGCTCTCATGGCTGATTATCCTCAGAAAAACGGAGAACTATCGGGCGGCTTTCGATGGCTTCGAACCGGCCAGGATTGCCCATTATGACGAGGCAAAGATAGAGGCCCTGCTGCAAAACCCGGGTATCGTCCGTAACCGCCTGAAGGTGAACTCGATCGTCAAGAATGCCCGCGCCTACCTGGCGATGGAGGCCGAGGGGATCGATTTTGCCCAGTTCCTCTGGGAGTTCGTGGGAGGCAGGAGCAAGGTGAATGGCTGGACGGAGATAAGTCAGTTGCCGGCCACCTCACCGGAGTCGGATGCGATGAGCAAGGCACTGAAGAAAAGGGGCTTTAACTTTGTAGGGAGCACCATCTGCTACGCCTTTATGCAGGCGGTGGGGATGGTGAACGACCATCTGCTCCAGTGCCCTCAACATCAGGCGTGTCAGCAAGCTCCTGTTGAGTAGCATTACTTGTACCCTGATCGGACGTAAACTCAGTTATCACTTTGCATAAAAAAGGCGAGCCAGATGGCTCACCTCTTTAATTTTGGTGATTAGAGCCTAACGGACTCGAAGAAAAACGCCTGTCGCTCCTCGCCCTGACCATCGACACGGTTCATGGTGTCAGCATCATAGAGCCGGCCATTGACCATGGTGTAGGTGACGCGGTCGCTACTGCGAATGTCCTCAAGGGGGTTGCCATCGATGACGATGATATCCGCCAGCTTGCCCTCGCGAATGCTACCAAGCTGATGATCCATGCCGAAGTGGATCGCCGGGTTCAGGGTGGCGGTTTTCAGCGCCTCCAGGTTGCTCATGCCACCTTGGGCGAACATCCAGATCTCCCAGTGGGCACCTAATCCCTCTCGCTGGCCATGGGCACCGATGTTGCTGTGCACCCCAAGATCCGCCATCGCCTTGGCTTCCCGGGCCACGTTGAAGTGGTTGTAGTGCTCATCCGGTGCGGTTGGGCGGCGCATGGAGCGGCTGCGTAGAATGTCCTTGGGAACGTACTGTGAGAGGCGAGGGTGGTTCCAAACCTCGGTTTTGTCATACCAGTAGTTCTCCCCCCAGATGCCGCCGTAGGCCACTACCAGGGTCGGTGTGTAGCCCACCTCGGTCTGGGACCAGAACTGCTTCACGTCGTCGTAGAGCTTGGCAGCGGGCAGGCTGTGCTCCAGGCCAGTGTGGCCATCAGACACCATGGTCAGGTTGTGCTGAAGCAGGGAGCCCCCCTCGGGCACCACCATCATCTCCAGCTCCCTGGCTGCGGCGATCACCTGCTGGCGCTGGTTTCGTCTTGGCTGGTTGTAGCTCTTGACGCTGAAGGCACCCACCGCCTTGAGGCGGGAGAGGTGGAACTTGGCGTCCTCTAGGCTGTCGATGTGGGCGGTGGCACCAGGGCTGTTGGCCCCGTAGAGGATGGTGCCGGTGGAGAAGATCCTTGGCCCGACGATTTCGCCGGCTTTTTGCAGCTCGCTGGCGGCAAACACCTCGGTGGTGTCATTGGATGGGTCATGGATGCTGGTTACCCCCAGGGCCAGACCGGCGTAGTTGATCCAGTTTTGCTGCGGGATAATCTCATCCTGCCCTTGGGCGCCGTGAGCGTGAGCGTCGAACAGGCCTGGCATCAGGGTTTTGCCACTGATGTCGATCACCTGCGCCCCCTCGGGAATGGCGATCGCTTCACCGACGGCGGTGATCTTATTTCCCTCGACTACCACGGTGGCGTTTTCCAGTACCTTGTCCTGCTCCATGGTGATCACCCGGCCGCCAACAAAGGCGATGGTTCCACGTGGAACTTCCGCCTTGGCCGTGAGATCGATCGGCTCAACTTCGGGCGTTACGGTGAGTTCGCTGCCCGGCGTAAAGAGACCGGTCAGCTCGGCGGTGAACAGCTCCGGGCCCAGGTTCCAGTAGAGGCTTCGGCTGTCGCCGCTCCAGCTGATCTGCTCACCGGCCCGCTCGGACAGCTGCTTCACCGGCAGTCCGCCGCCGTTGGGGCCGATCTTCAGGGTTTCACCATGCTCCGCCATCGGTGTGACAAACACCTTGAAGCGCTCGGCAAAGGCCAGATGGCGGCCGTCGGGGGCGACGTGGAACTCGGTGGCGTGTTCAGAGGTGTAGTGGACCCGCTCCTCAAAACCCTGCAGGTTGACACTGGCCAAAGCCGGCTGACCCTCTTCGTAAGTGGTAAAGAACACCCGGTCGCTGCGATCGCCGAAGTGCGGGGCACTGCCGCGTTTGCTGATCCGGACCGGTTCAGGATGCTTGCTCTCCCACTCGACGGCATAGATCCCAGGTTCGCGATTCCAGCTGCGGGGGGTAATGTAGTAGCCCTTGGTTTTACGGAATACCAGAGTCTCTCCGTCCGGGGAAAAGGCGGGTTCAACGTATTTTCCTGGCTCCGTCGTCACGATGCGGTTGCGCTTGCGGCGCAGATCCCGCACTACGACGGCCCCCTGGTCGGTATCGTTCCAGGTCACGTAAGCGAGGCGCTTGCCATCCCGGGACCAGGTGGGAAAGAGTTCAAAGGCGTTATCCTGGCGGGTCAGTCGCTCGGGCTTGGCATCGCCGCGTGCTTTTATCCAGATCTTGCCCAATGCCTCGAAAGCGATCTGCTCACCATCCGGTGAGATCTGCATCTGGCGTAGCATCTTGACCTGGAAACTGTCCTGATCCAGGTCCTGGCTGAAGCGCACCGCCGGCTGGACCTGCTTCTCGGTGGCCACCTTAAACGGGATCACGGCGCTGTCGCCGCTGTCGACGTTCAGCTTGTGGATCTGGCCGCCGGCCCAGAACACCAGCTCTTCGCTGTCCGGGGTCCAGGCCAGGGTGGGGTAGACGCCGTGAATCGCCCAGGTCTCCTGCATATCCCGGTCGAGCTGAACGTACAGCTTGCGCTTCTCTCCGGAGGCCAGATCGTACAGGTAGAGTGCGCTCTGGAAGCCATCGCGGGCGATGTAGGCCAGGGTCTTGCCATCTGGACTTGGGGTGGGGCGAATGGCACCACCGCTGCCCTCCAGCAGCACTTCGATCTCCCCGGTTTCCCGGTCGTAACGCTTGATCTTGTAGATCCCTTTTACCGAGTCCTTGGAGTAGTGAAAGGTCTTGCCCGGGGTGGCGTCCTGGGAGAAATAGATGTAGCGGCCGTCAGGGGAGAAGGCGGGCTCACCCAGGTCTTTCTGGTCGTTGGGACGGGCGGTCAGCTGAATCCCGTCGCCCCCGCTGAGGTGGTAAAGCCAGACTTCACCGGCGCCCAGGCTTCGACGGGCTGTGTAGTGCTTACGACCGACCAGGTACTGCCCATCGGGACTCCAAGCGGGACTGTTGAGCAGGCGGAACTCCTCCTCGGTGACCGGATGGGCTTCGCTGCCATCGGCGTTCATGATCCAGAGGTTGTCGCCGCCATCCTCATCGGAGGTAAAAGCGATGCGTTTGCCGTCGGGGCTGAAGCGCGGCTGCATATGCCAGGCGATTCCCTGGCGCAGGGGGGTGGCGTGGCCCCCCTCGATGGGCAGGGTGTAGAGATCGCCGAGCAGATCGAACACCAGTGTATTCCCATCCGGACTGATATCCAGGTTCATCCAGGTGCCTTGTTGCACCTCGATCCGGATGGTTTCGAGCGGGGCATTAGCGGGGGCATTGACCTGCCAGGTGGGGGAGGCCTCGATCTTGGTGTCAGTGTCGGACGCCAGCAGTGGCGTGCTGAGCAGGCCGGCGCCAGCCAGCAGCAGGGTGAGGGCAGAGGGCTTGAACATAACGATCCCTGTTGTTATCAGTTGATTTCGAAGTCAACCGGAGTGTAACAACCGGGATCCGGGCCTCAAAGCAGCGACCGGCGGAAGAATTGTTAGCGGCTGTAACGGCCACTTACCGCCCTCAGGCGCCTTTACGGATCAGGTAGCGGTAGGGGGAGGCGTCGGTGTCACAGGCCACCAGAGTGTGATCCATGAATCGGCAGAAACTGGGGATATCCCGGGTCGTGGAGGGATCATCTGCGGTGATCAGCAGAGTCTCTCCGGCAGCCATCCGTCGTACCGTTTTGCGCACCATCATCACCGGCTCAGGGCAGCGCAACCCCATGGCATCGAGGGTGTGGTGAGCGGTTTGGAACAGATCGGACATGGTGAGTAACCCCGTTAAATACAATGGCGCCACATGGTACGCGGTTCCGGCATCGGATCAACCGCTGTGCATTTTTCGAGCATAGCAAAGTGATCGGGGCAACAAAAAAGGCGCCTCTCGGCGCCTTTAGGTAATGGTTGGAGATCAGGCCCGCTCAAACACGGTTGCGATCCCCTGACCCAGCCCGATGCACATGGTCGCCAGGCCCAGGGTGGCGTCCTTGGCTTCCATCAGGTTGATCAGGGTGGTGCTGATCCGGGCGCCGGAGCAACCCAGAGGGTGACCTAGGGCGATGGCGCCGCCGTTGAGGTTCACCTTCTCGTCCATCATCTCCAGCAGTCCCAGGTCCTTGGCGCAGGGCAGGGATTGCGCTGCGAAGGCCTCGTTGAGCTCCACCAGGTCAATGTCCTGCATGGTCAGACCGGCACGCTTGAGCGCCTTCTGAGTCGCGGGAACAGGACCATAGCCCATGATGGAGGGATCGCAGCCGGCAATGGCCATGGACTTGATTCGGGCACGGATCGGCAGGCCTAGCGCCTTGGCCTTGGCTTCGCTCATGACCAGCATGGCGGAGGCCCCATCAGACAAGGCGGAGGAGGTGCCCGCAGTCACGGTGCCACTGACCGGATCAAATACCGGACGCAGACCCGCCAGGCTCTCCATGGAGGTCTCGGGACGGATCACTTCGTCATGGGTCACCTTGATCAGGTTGCCCGCGGCGTCGTGGCCCTCCAGAGGTGCCACTTCGGCATCGAAGCGGCCCTCGATAGAGGCGGCGTGGGCGCGCTGATGGGAGCGTACGGCGAACGCATCCTGTTGCTCACGGCTGATCCCGTGGAGTTTGCCCAGCATCTCGGCGGTCAGGCCCATCATGCCCGCGGCTTTGGCCACGTTATTGGCCAGGCCCGGGTGGAAATCGACGCCATGGTTCATAGGAACATGCCCCATGTGCTCCACACCGCCGATGATGAAGGCGTCACCGTCTCCCACCATGATGGCGCGGGCCGCATCGTGGATCGCCTGCATGGAGGAGCCACACAGACGGTTAACGGTGACTGCACCGACGGACTTGGGCAGTCCTGCCAGCAGGGCGGCGTTGCGCCCGATATTGAAGCCCTGCTCCAGGGTCTGTTGGACACAGCCCCAGATAACATCCTCAAGTTCGTTGGGATCCAGCTGCGGGTTACGCACCAGCAGTTGCTGCATCAGGTGGGCAGAGAGTGACTCTGCGCGAACGTTACGAAATACCCCATTCTTGGAGCGACCCATAGGGGTACGAATACAATCGACAATAACGGCCTGGTTCATGACGCCTCCTCACTGTCCTTGGTAGAAGCGCTCGCCATTTTCGGCCATGGCGCGCAGTTTGTCGGTCACCTGGTAGATGGCTCCCAGGTGGGCATAGCTGTCGGCCATCGCAATGAAGCGATCCAGACCGATGGTGTCGAGGTAGCGGAACACCCCACCGCGGAACGGCGGGAAGCCAAGGCCGTAAAGTAGGGCCATATCTCCCTCTGCCGGGGTCGCGATGATCCCCTCTTCGAGGCAGCGTACCGCTTCGTTGATCATCGGCACCATGGTGCGGGCGATGATCGCCTCGGCATCCAGGCTCTTAGGCTCGCCATAGGCATCCTGCAGCATCGCCAGGGCTTCGGGGCAAACGGCCTTCTTCGGTTTGCCTTTGCGGTCCGGGGCGTACTGGTAGAAGCCCTTGGCGTTCTTCTGGCCATAGCGGCCAGCCTGGAACATAAGGTCTACCGGATCCTTCTCCACTTTTGCCATGCGCTCGGGGAAGCCTTCCGCCATCACATCGAGGGCATGGTGGGCGGTGTCGATGCCGACCACGTCCAGCAGGTAAGCGGGGCCCATGGGCCAGCCGAACTGCTTGCTCATCACTTTGTCGATCAGCTGGAAGTCGATCCCCTCTTTCACCATCAGGCCAAAGCCGGCCAAGTAGGGAAACAGCACGCGGTTGACGTAGAAACCGGGGCAGTCGTTGACCACGATGGGAGTCTTGCCGATCTGGGCGGCATAGGCCACCACCTGGGCAACGGTTTCATCGGAGGTGTGTTCACCACGGATCACTTCGACCAGCGGCATCTGGTGCACCGGGTTGAAGAAGTGCATGCCACAGAACTGCTCAGGACGCTTGAGGTTTTTCGCCAGGGTGTTGATGGAGATGGTCGAGGTGTTGGAGGTGAGGATGGCTTTGTCGCCAATTACGGTCTCAATCTCTGCCAGAACCGCCGCTTTCACCTTGGGGTTCTCTACCACCGCTTCCACGACCACTTCGGCATGGGAGACGGCGACGTTATCCAGGGTCGGAGTGATGTGGTTGAGCACCTTGGCCATGCCTGCCGGCTTGAGGCGACCGCGCTCCACCTGCTTGCCCAGCAGTTTGGCCGCTTCGTTCAGGCCCAGCTCAAGGGCGGGCTGAGCGATATCCTTCATGACGACGGGAACGCCCTTGCTGGCAGACTGATAGGCGATGCCACCGCCCATGATTCCGGCACCCAGCACGGCGGCCTGTTTGACCGGGTCACCGGCCTTGGCAGCCTTCTTGGCCAGGCCTTTCACGTACTGGTCGTTGAGGAAGTTACCGACCATGGCGTGGGCCTGCTCGGTGCGAGACAGTTTCAGAAACGCGTCGCTCTCGGCCTGAACCGCTTCGTCACGACGGCAGCCGGCAACGGCTTCTACCAGGGCCACCATGGCATGGGGTGCCGGATAGTGGGGGCCCGCTTTCATCGCGACCATGCCCTTGGCGGTGCTAAAGGACATCTTGGCTTCAATCTTGGAAAGGGCCAGCGGCGATTGTTTCTTGTTGCGACGGGCCTGCCAGTCGATTTCGCCGGCGATGGCACGCTTGAGCAGGCTCACGGCCTGACCATGAAGATCGTCCTGTACGATCGCATCAATGGCACCGACCGCCAGGGCCGCATCCGGACGGTGGGGCTTGCCGGTGGTCATCCACTCCAGGGCGTTGTCGGCACCGATCAGCCTTGGCAGGCGAACGGTACCGCCGAAGCCCGGCATGATGCCGAGTTGGACTTCCGGCAAACCGATACGGGCGCTTTGATCTGCGATACGCAGGTCACAGGCCAGCATGGTTTCGCAGCCGCCGCCAAGGGCGAAGCCGTTCACCGCAGCCACCGTGGGAACCGGCAGATCTTCGAGTTTATTGAAGACGGAGTTGGCGTCTTTCAGCCACTGCTGCAGTACCTCATCGGGCTGGGCAAACAGTTTGGTGAATTCGGTGATGTCGGCGCCGACGATAAAGACGGGCTTGCCGCTGGTAACAACCAGGCCCTTGAGGTCGGACTGTTCGGCCAGGGTGTCCAGTGCCTGGCCCAACTGGGTCAGGGTGGCTTGGTCCAGTTTATTGACGGAACCCGCAGCGTCGAACTTCAGTTCGGCGATACCGGGCTCCAGCCAATTCACTTGCAAAGAATCACTTTGATAGATCATGTTGGCTTCCTTCGTTTACCACGTCCGTGTTTCCACATCCGGTGATGGCATTGTGACCAAGTGTGATTTGGCGCACGTTGAATTGCAACCGCTTTTTAAACGACTGTTTGATTGCCTCGCTTTTCGGGCTTGCGGGTGCGGTGATACACTTCGTCCTCCGCCTAATCGACCCTTGAGGAAATCATGGAAGCTTTTGCCCCTCTCTATTCTGACCACCTGCACACTCTGAAACAGCGTGCTGACCGCTTGCTGGTTCAGCAGCAGTTGGATGGCATGGTGATCGATGCCGGGGCGCCCTTGCCGGTGTTTCTGGATGATATGGAGTATCCCTTCAAGGCCAATCCCCATTTCAAGCACTGGGTGCCGCTTTTTAATCATCCCCACTGCTTTGTTGTGGTCCGTCCAGGCCGGAAACCTCAGCTGCTGTTTTACCGTCCGGTGGACTTCTGGCACACAGTACCGCCGGTGCCACAGGCCCAGTGGGTCGATGAGTTCGAACTGGTGGTGTTTGAGAAACTCGATCAGCTGCCGGACCTGCTGCCGTCGGGCGCGGGTTATGCCTATATCGGTGCCCACCCGGAGCGAGCGGCCCAGCTAAACCTGACCCTGGTGAACCCGAAAGGGCTGCTTGATGCTCTCCATTTTGGCCGCAGCATTAAGAGCGACTACGAGGTGGCCTGTATCCGCGAGGCCAACCGTATCGCGGTGCGGGGTCATGAGGCTGCCAAACAGGCCTTCCTGTCCGGTGCCAGTGAGTTTGAGATTCAACAGGCCTATCTGTCCGCTAGCGGTCAGGGTGAAAATGAGATGCCCTATGGCAATATCGTGGCGCTCAACGAACATTGCGCGGTGCTGCACTACACCACTTGGAGCCGGGATGTTCCGACGGATCCCCGCAGCTTCCTGATCGATGCCGGGGCCAACTGCAACGGCTATGCCGCCGATATCACGCGAACTTACGCGCGGGATCCCGGCAGCCGCTTCGCCGAGCTTATCGTGGCGATGGATCAATACCAGCATCGCATCATCGAGGCGATCAAACCTGGCGTCCGCTACACGGATCTACACAGCCAGATGCACAGTAACGTGGCTCAGATGCTGAACGAGTTTGGCCTGGCCAGGGGGTCTGCAGAGGCACTGATCGAACAGGGGGTTACCAAGGCGTTTTTCCCTCACGGTCTCGGCCATCCGATTGGACTTCAGGTCCACGATGTTGCCGGTTTCATGCAGGATGAACAGGGCACCCAACTGGCACCGCCAGCGGGGATCACTTTGCGTTGTACCCGGGTGATGGAGCCGGGGATGGTGGTGACCATAGAGCCGGGCCTCTATGTGATTGATACCTTGCTCAATGATTTGTCGGCATCGGCCAAGGAGATGCTGTGTCAGGATGAGATTGACCGCCTGCGTCCCTTCGGGGGGATCCGGATCGAGGATAATGTTCTGGTCCTGTCCGACGGGATTGAAAACCTGACCCGGTGTCACGGCCTGGACTGAGCCGCCGATGAAGGTGGAGCCCTTTCCCGTTCCTGCGGAGCCCGTCGAGGTCGAAGAGACGATCAAGCGCAGCCGCTTCATCACCCGCATCGAACGGGTCGAGCGTGGTGAACAGGCGCGTGCGATGCTGACGCGACTGCGGGAGGCTCACCCGGCCGCCCGTCATCACTGTCTGGCGTTTGCAGCGGGCCGGCCCGGGTGTACCCGGGATATCGGCGCTTCCGACGATGGTGAGCCGGCGGGATCTGCAGGCCGACCGATGCTCAACGTACTGCTCGGCAGTGGAGTCGGCCAACTGGCTGCCGTGGTGATCCGCTACTCCGGTGGCATCAAGTTGGGTGTGGGGGGGCTGGTCAGGGCCTACGGTGGCGGCGTCAAGCTGGCGTTGGCGCAGCTTGTCACCGAACCTTTTGTGCCCATGGTTTCGTTGAGCCTAAGCTGTGATTACAGTGATCTTGCCTTGATTACTCATCAGCTGGAAAGGGCGGGTGGCGCTGTCCTGGCAAAGGATTATCGGGATCGCATCCACCTGACTCTAAACCTGCCTCAGCGGACGTTGGCTGCGTTCAGTCAAGCGCTGTCCGATGGCAGTCGCGGCCGCCTGATGCTGATGTCGTCAGACGGAACACCCCTTATTCGTTAACACTCTGATGTCGTTGGCGTATGCTAACGGCAAAGTGAACAAGTTTGATCCCATGGAATACCGCTCGATTATCCGGATCATCGGACTCCTCGTGGCGCTCTTCAGTGCCACCATGCTGCCTCCGGCGGTGATCGCCGTGATCTATAAAGATGGCGGCGGTACCGCCTTTATGCAGGCCTTTGTCATGAGCCTGCTGCTGGGGCTGATCCTCTGGTATCCCAACCGCCGTGCCAAGGCGGATCTGCGAACCCGCGAGGGGTTTCTGGTGGTGGTACTGTTTTGGACGGTACTCGGTACCATAGGAGCCCTGCCGTTCGTGATGTCAGAACTGCCGGATCTCAGCCTGACCGACGCCATCTTTGAATCTTTCTCCGCCCTGACCACCACAGGGGCAACGGTGATCACCGGTCTTGAGACGCTGCCTAAGGCGATCCTGTTCTACCGCCACCTGCTGCAGTGGCTTGGTGGCATGGGGATCATCGTCCTGGCGGTAGCGGTATTACCGATGCTGGGCATCGGGGGGATGCAGCTCTATCGCTGTGAGATCCCGGGGCCGGTAAAAGACAGCAAAATGACGCCGAGGATTGCGGAAACCGCCAAGGCGCTTTGGTACATCTACCTGACCATGACAGTGGTCTGCGCGCTGGCCTATTACCTGGCGGGAATGAACCTGTTTGATGCCGTGGGCCACGCTTTCTCCACTATTGCCATCGGTGGCTTCTCCAGCTATGACGCCAGCATGGGCCACTTCAATAGCCCGGCCATCAACATGATCTGCGTCGTGTTCCTGCTGATGTCGGCGATGAACTTTGCCCTTCACTTTGCCGCGTTCAGTAAACGCGGCATCCGCCTCGCTACCTACTGGCGGGATGCGGAAGTCCGGATGTTCCTGCTGATCCAGCTGGTGTTGGTGATGCTGGTTTTCCTGGTGCTTCTGGGCCAGAAGCTTTACCAGTCGCCGGAGGTGGCGCTGGACAAGGCGTTGTTCCAGGCGGTCTCCATGTCGACTACCGCCGGCTTTACCACCGAGGGGTTTGCGACCTGGCCGCTGTTTTTGCCTAACCTGTTGATCTTTGCCAGTTTCATTGGTGGCTGTGCGGGCTCCACTGGTGGCGGCATCAAGGTAGTGAGGATGACGCTGCTCTCTCTGCAGGGGATGCGGGAGATCAAGCGCTTGATCCATCCTCGGGCAATGTTTTCCATTCGTCTCAATAACCTTCCTGTATCGGACCGGGTCATTGATGCCGTTTGGGGGTTCTTTGCCGCCTATGCCCTATTGTTCGTTGTCATCATGGTGACACTGTTGGCGACAGGCCTGGATGATGTGACCGCTTTCTCCGCCACCGCAGCCTCCCTCAACAACCTCGGGCCTGGACTGGGGGATGTCGCCAGTCACTATGGCGATATCAACGATGTGGCCAAGTGGGTTCTGGTGATGGGGATGTTGTTTGGCCGGCTGGAGATCTTCACCCTGCTGGTGCTCTTTACTCCCACTTTCTGGAAAAGCTAACGAGGGATAACCGATGCTACGGATTCTGGTGCTTTACTCCACCGTCGATGGGCAGACAAGACGGATTGCACAGCGGCTGGCGGAGAGGCTGGAGAAGCAGGGTAATGCGGTTGAGCTGGCGGCGCTGGAGACAATCTCATCTTTGGCAGGGTTTGATCACGTCGTCATTGGCGCATCTATCCGTTACGGCAAGTATCGCCCTGCACTCTTTACGTTCATCGAGCGCCATCAGGCGGAGTTGGCCGAGAAGGGTGCGGCGTTTTTTAGTGTGAACCTGGTGGCGCGCAAGCCGGGCAAAGACAGCGCCGAAGGCAATCCTTACATCCGTCTGTTTCAAAGCAAAAGCGTCTGGAATCCGCCCCTACTGGGGGTCTTTGCCGGCCGGCTCGATTACCCCAGTTATGGCTTTTGGGATCGCAATATCATCAGGTTCATCATGTGGCTGACCAAGGGGCCGACGGCGCCAGACAGCGTACAGGAGTTTACCCGTTGGGATCGGGTGACTGAGTTTGCCGATCAAATCGCCGCACAGCTGTCTGAAGGGGCACAGTAGAGTTGGTACAGGGTAGCGAGGATCGCTTCGACCTCGGTGCTGGCGAGGCGATACCAGACCTGCAGAGACTCTTTTCGGGTCTGCACCAGACCCTCTTTGCGCAGCACCGCGAGGTGCTGCGACAGGGCTGACTGGCTCAGCGGTACCTGGGCATTGAGCTCGGTCACCGTCATCTCCTGCTGGAGTAACAGGCAGAGGATCATCAGTCGATGGGGGTTGGCGATACTCTTTAGCAGCCGTGATGCCTCGTTGGCGTTGCGGGCCATATCGTCGATATTCAGTGCGGAAGCCTCGGTCATGAATTCATCTCGGTGAATAGCTAAATTAGTTTGATCTTATATTAACACCCCCGGACAAAAAGCGCTAAGCCTAGGGGGGAATTGCGATCCTGCCTTTGTGCCCGCACTGTGATCTCCATGCTGGAAAGTGACGCAAAAGCAGCGCATATTGCTTTTAAGTTAATGTCTTGCGAGAAATGATTATGTCCGGGGTTTTGATCGTTTATATGAGTCGTCGTGGCCATACGGCCCGAGTTGCCCGCACCCTCATGGGGCATCTCAACGCCAGTGGTTGCGACTGCGACATGATGGATGTGGTGGAAGCCAAGCACGAAGGGATAGAGTGGGATCGTTACCACACCGTGGTGGTGGGCGCGCCAGTGCTGTATGGCAAGTTTGATGACAGCGTCTGGGAGTTCATCAAGACGCACCAGGCCCAGCTCGAGGCTCGAAACAACGCTTTCTATTGCCTCTCTGTTGTGGCTCGTAACCCCGCCAAAGCCACGGTGGAGGGAAATCGCTACATGCAGAAGTTCCTCGCCCAATCACCCTGGCGACCGCAGCTGCTCAAGGTGGTGGCTGGCAAGGTGGATTACCCCAATTGGGGATTCTGGGACAGCCTCTCAATCAAGTTCATCATGAAGATGACTAAGGGGCCGACCGACCCCAATACGGTGATCGATTACACCGACTACAACGAGGTGGAAGCCTTTGCCGCGCAGATTCGGCGACTCTCTCAGCAGGGTCAATAAGGCGGGTCTGAGTGGGATAACCCAGGATGGAACCGGATTGGCATAGGAAGTACGGGCTGAGTTCCAGCGACTTCAGTAACGCCAAAACCCCTTCAGGAAGAGGACTGCAACGGTCACAATCTCCAGCCGTCCCAGCAGCATCCCCAGGCTGAGGGCCCACTTGGCCGCGTCCGGCAGGGAGGCAAAGTTGCCAGCGGGCCCGATGACTTCACCCAGGCCCGGACCAACGTTGGTGACCGCGGTGACCGAACCGGTCAGGCTGGATATCGGGTCTACCCCCACCAGAACCAAAAACAGAGCTAGGGCGGCGATGGTGGCCATGAACAGCATGGTAAAGGCCACCAGCGAACGCAGAATATCCTCGTTGATTGGTCGGCGATTGTAGCTCTGTGGCAATACGGCGCTGGGATGAATGTGCTGGCGCAGTGCCTTCAATACCACGGCGCCGGCAAGCTGGAAGCGAAAGATCTTGATCGCCCCGGAGGTGGAGCCGGAGCAGGCACCGACAAACATCAGCAGGAAAAAGATGATGTTTGCCGCCGGGCCCCACTGGCTGAAATCAGTGGAGGCGAAGCCGGTGGTGGTGACCACAGACACCAGGTTAAAGGCCGCCAGGGTCAGGGCCGAGAGGAAGTCCAAATCCTGAGACTGGGCCAGCCAGCAGGCGAGCAGCAGCGAGGCGATGATGACGAAGCGGGTGTAACCTATCACCTGTTGGTCACGCCAGGGTGAGAAGGAGCGGCGGTATAGGCTCTGCACATAGAGCAGCATAGGTAAGCCGCTGAGAAACATGAACAGGGTGCCGTTCCAGTGGGCCGCCGTGCTGAAGTGGGTCATTGAGCTGTCGCTGGTGGAGTAGCCGCCGGTGGAGACGGTCGCCATTGCATGGTTGATGGACTCAAACACCGTCATGCCGGCGAGGAGGTATCCGACGCTGCACAGCAGAGTCAGCATCAGGTAGACCTTCACCAGTGACCGCCCGATCTCCTTGGTCCTGGGTAGGGATTTATCCGACCAGTCTGAGGACTCAGTACGAAACAGCCGCATTCCCCCCACGTTCAGCAGGGGCAGAATGGCCACACCGACCGCGATAAAACCGATCCCCCCCACCCACTGCAGCAGCGAGCGCCAGATCAGGATTGACCAGGGGGCGGAGTCTAGCCCGGACATCACCGTGGAACCGGTTGTGGTGATACCCGACATGGTTTCGAAGAAGGCGTCTGTGTAGCTGATGGCATGAAAAAAAGTAAAGGGGAGGGCAGCGAACAGCGCCACCACGAACCAGGTCAGGCTGGTGAAAAGATAGAAGTCACGGGTGTGAAGGGTGAATTTGCAGCCCCAGCTGCTGCCCAGGGCGATGAACGCCACCGTGCCGGTCAGGGCCGAGGAGAGCAGGAAGTCCTGTACCAGTCCCTCGTTGTGATAGAGGGAGAAACCCACGGGTACCAGCATCAGTCCAGCCAACAGGGCGAGGAACAGACCGAGTAGCAACAGTAGTGGGCGAACGTTGATCATCCCGGTCTCCTTGGTGAGCCATGAAGATCAGAAAAACAGGGCTGAAGGCTGGAACAGCTTCTCCACTTCGCGAATGTGTTTCTTATCAACTAGGAACAGGATGACGTGGTCATCCTGCTCTATCACCGTTGAATCGTGGGCCATCATTACTTCGTCTTTACGAACGATGGCACCAATGGTGGTTCCCGGAGGCAGTTTGATCTCCTGGATCTGACGACCCACCACCTTGGAGGTGTTGGGGTCACCGTGGGCCACCGCCTCAATCGCTTCGGCAGCCCCCCGGCGCAGGGAGTAAACGTTGTTGATGTCACCTTGGCGTACATGAGTGAGCAGCGCCGAGATGGTGGCCTGCTGCGGCGAGATGGCAATGTCGATATTGGCATCCTGTACCAGGTCGACGTAGGCTTCGCGCTGGATCAGCACCATCACCTTCTTGGCTCCCATCCGCTTGGCCAGCAGCGCAGACATGATGTTGGCTTCATCGTCGTTGGTCACCGCGATAAAGACGTCCACCTGATCGATCTGCTCCTCTCCGAGCAACTCATGATCCGATGCATCACCGTGGAACACTGTGGTGTCTTCGAGGTATTCCGACAGGCGGGCCGCTCGTTCGCGGTTGCGCTCAATCAATTTGACGTCGTGGAAAGACTCCAGGGCCCGTGCCAGGCCGAGACCGATATTACCGCCGCCGGCGATCATGATGTTGCGGTAGCTCGACTCCAGTTTCTGCATCTCGCTCATGACTGCGCGAATATGCTTGGAGTCCGCGACGAAAAATACCTCATCGTCCGCTTCGATCACCGTGGTGCCCCTTGGCATGATCGGGCGCCCCTGGCGGAAGATGGCCGCTACCCGGGTATCGATATTGGGCATGTGCTCTTTCAGTGCCGAGAGGGCACTGCCCACCAGAGAGCCGCCGTAGTACGCCTTGACCGCCACCAGGCTGGCCTTGCCCCCGGCAAACTCCAATACCTGCAAGGCCCCCGGGTATTCTACTAACCGGCGTATGTAATCGGTCACTAACTGTTCAGGTGCGATCAGTTCATCGATGAAGAAACGCCCGCGGGCTTCCGGGTCGGCACCGCCGGTTTGGAACAGCTGTTCTTTACGGTTGAGGTAGGCGGCTGAGCGGATCCGGGCGATCTTGGTCGGGGTACCGAACAGGGTATAAGCCAAGTGACAGGCGACCATGTTGGTGTCGTCAGAGTTGGTGACGGCGATCAGCATGTCGGCGTCTTCGGCGCCGGAATCGCGCAATACGTGAGGGTGGGCGGCATGACCATGCACCACCCTGAGATCCAACTTATCCTGCAGCGTTCGCAGCGCCAGCATGTCGCTGTCGACGATGGTGATGTCGTTGTTCTCTCCGACCAGGTTCTCGGCCAACGTGCCGCCAACCTGGCCTGCACCAAGGATGATGATCTTCATACCGTGTGATTACGCCTGCTTTACCAGCCGGGCGTAATAAAAACCGTCCCCTGCTTGGGCATCGGGCAGCAACTGCCATCCAGGCTTTGCGACCGTGTCCTGTTGATCTATGGGAGAGAGCATAGCATCGGGGGTATCCTTAAGAAACGCCTTGATCTGCCCGACGTTTTCCTCCGGGAGTACGGAACAGGTGGCATAAAGAAGTGTCCCGCCGGGTTTCAGCAGCGGCCAGATCGCCGCCAATATGGCGCTTTGCAGCTTGGCCAGTTGGGCGATGTCCGCATCCCGTCGCAACCACTTGCTGTCCGGGTTCCGGCGGATCACCCCGGTGGCAGAGCAGGGCGCATCAAGCAGGATACGATCGAAGCGTTGCCCGTCCCACCACGCCTCTGGCCGACTGGCATCACCGGCATGCAAGGTGGCGCGCAAACCGATCCTATCCAGGTTTTGCTGTACCCGTTCGAGGCGGCGTGGCTCCAGGTCTACCGCAACCATCTCCGCCAATTCAGGCTGTCGTTCAAGGATATGGCAGGTTTTTCCGCCGGGGGCGGCGCACACATCCAGCACCCGTTCTTGCGGCTGGGCTTGCAGCAGGTGGGCACTGTGCTGGGCAGAGAGATCCTGTACCGACAGAGCCCCTTCATTGAACCCGGGGAGGCTGGTGACATCGCAGGGAACCGGCAGCAGAATGGCATCACCATTCCCTTCTGCACGGGCCTCGACTCCGGCTTCCGCCAGGCGTTGCAGAGCCTGTTCACGACTTTGCTGGCTGGCATTGTTGCGCAGCCACAGCGGGGGCTGGGCGTTATTGGCGGAGACGATCTGCGTCCACTGGTCGGGGTAGGCCGACTTGAGTCGCTTGAGTAACCAGCCCGGATGCAGGGTTTGCACCGGCTCGGCATCGAACTGCTCGCTTTTCAGCTGGTCCAGATCCCGCTCCAAGCTACGTAGTACTCCATTGACCAGACCCTTCAGGCCCGGAGCGCGAAGGGCGACGCAGGCGTTGACCGACTCGGCCACCACGGCGTGGGGTGGCACCCGGGTATGCTTCAACTGGTAGAGGCCGGCCAGCAAAAGGCCGTGTAACAGCCGCTTCTTACCATTAAGCGGCTGACTGAGCTGGCGGCGGATCTGGGTGTCCAGTTGAGGGAGCTGGCGCATGACACCGTAGCAGATCTCCGCCAACAGCCCCTTGTCGCGACCATCATGGTAGGCGGATTGAGCTTTTGGCAGTGCCTGGCCCATGGACTGCCCCTGGTCGATAACCGCAATGATCACCCGGGCTGCGTCGGCGCGAAGGTTACGCGGGGTTTGCATTTGACGCTTGGAAGATTGGTTCATGCCAGCCGGGTCCCAGGGAGAAACCACTCTTTCCGGGCGTTGAGCACGTCGCCGGCGGTCATCGCTTTTTTGCCCGGCAGCTGGATCGATTCAAGCAGTAACACATCGCCGTCACAGGCCACCGCGATCCCCTGCTTGTCGGCACGGAGAATGGTTCCGGGAGCCTGGTCCGTATGTTCGTCCAGTACCTGGCACTGCCACAGCTTGATACCGTGCTCTCCACACAGGAAGTGGCTGACCGGCCAAGGATTAAAAGCCCTTACCTCACGCCAGAGCGCCGTGGCACTCTTGTGCCAATCGACGGCCGCTTCCTCTTTGGACAGCTTTTTGGCGTAGTTGGCCTCGGCATCGTTTTGCGGTTCGGCAACGACACTGCCGCTGGCGATCTGGGCCAGCGCCTCTGAAAGTCCCTTTGGCCCGAGTTGCGCCAGCTTCTGGTAGAGGCTGGCGGAGGTGTCGCTATCCTCGATGGGACAGGTCACCTTATGCAGCATGGCACCGGTGTCCAGTCCCTCATCCATCTGCATGATGGTGACGCCGGTTTCCCGGTCGCCGGCCCAGATGGATCTTTGGATGGGGGCAGCACCACGCCAACGGGGAAGCAGGCTGCCGTGGACATTGATGCAGCCAAGGGGTGGCAGCTCCAATACCGCCTTGGGCAGGATAACCCCGTAGGCGACCACCACCATGATATCGAACGTCAGGTCAGCAAGCTCCTGTTGTGCCGCCTCATCACGAAGGCTTTTGGGCTGGTAGACCGGGATCTGATGCTGCTGGGCCAGCAGCTTGACCGGGCTGGAGGTGAGCTTCTTGCCGCGCCCAGCGGGACGATCCGGCTGGGTGTAGACTGCCACCACCTCATGAGGCCCATCCAGCAGGGCCTGTAGATGGTCAGCAGCAAATTCAGGCGTGCCGGCGAAAACGATTTTTAAGGGGGACACGGCGTTCTCCTAAGCCTGGCGTGCGTCGAGGCGAGCCTGTTTTTCCAGCTTCTGTTTGATCCGTTGACGCTTCAGAGGCGACAGGTAATCGATAAACAGCTTGCCCGCCAGGTGATCCATTTCATGTTGAATGCAGATCGCTAAAAGCTCTTCTGCATCAAGAACAAAGGTCTCACCATGGCGATCTTTGGCTTCTAATCGTATATGCTCAGCACGCTCGACCTTGGCATAAACGGCCGGCACAGATAAACAGCCCTCTTCATTGATGAAATGGCCGCGTTGTTCGAGTACCTTGGGGTTAATGAAAACCCGCGGCTCGGTTTTGTCTTCGGAGAGATCCATGACGATCAGCTGCAGATGCTGGTCGATCTGGGTGGCGGCCAACCCGATACCGCGCTCTTCGTACATGGTTTCAAACATGTCATCGATGAGCTGTTGCAGCTCGGGGCCGAAGTCGGTTACGGGTTGAGCGACGGTGCGTAGACGCTCATCGGGGAAACGAAGTACTTCTCTGATGGCCATTGCTAATCTCATTAAAAAGTAAAAAGAATTGACCTTAACTGCGCTAAAGTTGAAGTCGGTAACTGCTAATTTTAACCCTTTGCCTGCGTCATTGATAGAAAGGTGACGACGGCCTTGAGCGACAAGGAAGTGGCATGAAAAAACTGGTCTTTGTTCTGGCGTGCTGTCTGAGCCTCTCCACTTGGGCAGACGTTTTGACTCTGAAGCCTGGCCATCCACAAAGCTATGTGGTGAAAAAGGGCGACACCCTCTGGGATATCTCCGCCCTGTTTCTCGATGACCCCTGGCGATGGCCCAAGCTGTGGGGTGCCAACCCGCAGATCGCCAACCCCCACCTGATCTACCCGGGTGACCGCCTGACCCTGGTCTTCCTCGACGGCGAGCCTCGCTTGGAGCACAAGCCATCGGTGCGGATGTCCCCGGAGCCACGGGTCACAGGTAAGGGGGCTATCCCGGCTCTGCCCCTGTCGGTGATTGAACCCTACATCAACTACCACACTGTCCTCAGTCCTAAGGAGCTCAAAGATAACCCTGTTGTGGTTGGTGGTGAGCGGGATGCCGTGGCGTATGCCCAGGGCGATGTGGTGTTCATCAAGGATTCTCTGCCTATCGGAAGCCGTTACGGGATCTACGCCCCAGGACGTCCTCTCCAGGATCCCCAGACTGGCGAAATGCTTGGACGGGAAGCGCGACTCAGTGCAACAGGCCAGGTGATTGAAAGTGGATCGATTTCCAAGCTGCAGGTGCTCAGCTCACGCAGTGAGATCATTCCGGGGCAGCGGCTGAAACCGATCTCCGACGAAACCCTGTTGCCCGGGCACTTTACGCCCCACCCGGCACCAGAGGGACTGGAGGGTCAGATTATCGCCTCCGATGACAACGCTCGTGAGATCGGTCCTCTGCAGGTTGCAATCATTAACAAAGGCAGTGAGGATGGCGCCGCTCCTGGGCAGGTCTACGCTATCCATCAGCCTGGCGTTGAGGTGCTCAAATCCGGTCGTGGAGACAAGGAAACTTACCGTGATGAGGTGACTCATCGTGCCTATGACAAGGTGATGTCGCTGCTATCTGATGGTCGCGTGATTGTGCTGCCAGAGGTGTACCGTGGTGAAATGATGCTGTTTCGGACCTACGACAAGGTTAGCTACGGTTTGATCCTAAATGGCCGTCGTCCGGCTCGGATGGAAGATAAGGTATTGCGACCCGAGCCTATGGTGTTCGGTGAGCGTAGTGACCCATGAACTGAGTCGTTATCTTGCCCTGGCAGGGCTAAGGGGTATCGGCCTGCGCCGCAAGCTGGCGCTGCTGGAGGCGATGCCCCTGGACCTGATATGGCAGCAGGCGGCACAGGCGAGGGTCCCTGGCCTGTCCACCTATCAATGCCAGCAACTTCTTACCCCTTCTGAAAACATCACATCGGCCTTGGCATGGTATGCCGAGGCCGATGACCATCATATCCTCACTCTTGCCGACCCCCGCTATCCACTTGCCCTGCGCGCAATAGAGGATCCCCCTCTCGTTCTCTTCGTTCAGGGCAACCTGGATAGCTTGAATCAACCGAGCATCGCCATGGTGGGGAGTCGCAATGCGCCGCCGCCGAGTCTCGACTTAGCGCAGGAGTGGGCGGCACAACTGGCACAGATGGGACTGGGGGTGATCTCCGGTTTGGCCATCGGTATCGATGGGGCCAGCCATAGAGGCGCCTTGGAGCACGGCCAGACAGTCGCGGTGCTTGGCTGCGGGCTACGACACTGCTATCCCAAGCGGCATGATCAACTGGCGGCGCAGATCCGTAAACAGGGAGCACTGGTCTCCGAATTTTGGCCGCAGCAGACGGTCAGGGCGCAACATTTCCCGCAGCGAAACCGGATTGTCAGTGGCCTCAGTTACGGTGTGTTGGTGGTCGCAGCGGCGAAAAGAAGCGGCAGTTTGATCACCGCTCGGCTCGCGGCGGAGCAGGGAAGAGAGGTGTTTGCGGTACCGGGCAGCGTCCGGGACCCCCACGCTGCCGGTTGCCACTACCTGGTGCAGCAGGGTGCCAAACTGGTCACATCGCCGGTCGATCTGGTAGAGGAGCTGTGTCCACAGTGGCAGGCGGAACCGCCATCGGTACAACCGGAGGTGACATCGAAGTTGCCACATCCGGGGCTGTTGGATAGTGTTGGCTATGAGACCACGCCCGTGGATCTGGTGGTTCAGCGTAGCCAACTGCCCGTGGCGGAGGTTTTAGAGCGACTGATCGAGCTAGAGCTGGATGGTTGGGTCCAAGCAGTACCCGGTGGCTACATGAGGCTTAGGGGGAGGTGATTCATGTTTGATATCTTGATGTATCTGTTTGAGACCTACGTACAGAGCGATGTGGAGCTTCTGTTTGACCGTGAGGAGTTAACCGAGGAGTTGAGTCGAGCTGGCTTTCGCTCGGACGAGATAGGTAAGGCGTTAATTTGGATCGAGAAACTCGCTGAGTTACAAAACTCGGACCGTCATCCCTACCTGGCCATGACGCAAGCCAACAGCATGCGACTCTATGACGATTCGGAGCTGCAGAAGATAGACACCGAGTGTCGTGGCTTCATGCTCTTCCTGGAGCAGATCAACGTGCTCAGCGCGACGACTCGGGAGATGGTGATTGACAGGGTCATGGAGCTTGAAGGGGAACCTCTGACGCTGGATGACCTCAAGTGGGTTGTCCTTATGGTGCTGTTCAATGCACCAGGGAACGAGCAGGCTTACCACCAGATGGAAGATCTGATCTTCGAGCAGCCTGAGGGGCTGTTGCACTAAGCTCAAAGGCGCCCTTAAGGGCGCCTTTTTTGTGCAAGGCCCGGTCGGCATCTTGGTCTCTTGGGCCACAACCCTGTTCGGCGCTGCCGCATGCCTTACCACCGGGGATGCTGTTAGAATTGCGTCGGCATCGCGATAGAGGAGTCGGCATGGCCAAGATAGATAATCAGTTGTTTTCCGCCCACGAGCATGCGTTGGAGCGGGATCATGGCAATTGCCCAGAGTGCAATGCTCCGCTGGCCATTCGACACGGCAAACATGGCCCCTTCCTCGGCTGCGAGCGCTATCCGGCCTGTGAGTACCACCGCCCATTGGTGGAGAAAGCAACAAAACCGGAGGAACTGCTGGAGGATACCCAGTGCCCCCTGTGCAGTCGTCCCCTGGCATTGAAATCTGGGCGCTATGGTTTTTACATCGGCTGCAGTGGGTTCCCAGAATGTGACTATGTAGTGCGTGAGGAGCCGGAAACCGTGGAAACCCAGGTCCCCTGTCCCGAGTGTCACTCGGGGGAGTTGGTGGCCCGCAGCAATCGTTTTGGCAAAAAGTTCTTCGCTTGCAGCGCGTATCCCAGGTGCAAGTACCTCGTCAACGACAAGCCGATAATGTCACCCTGTCCCGATTGCGGATGGTCTATCTTGGTGGAAAAAAAAGTGCGCGGTCATCTGCGCCAGGTGTGCCCCCAACGAGCCTGCAAATATCAGTCAGACCCTATATAATCGCCGCCAGAGAACACCTTGTAATCATTTAAAAAGGAAGTTGTTAACATGAGTGCCCCCTTCGTCGCCGTCTTGATGGGTTCAGACTCTGATCTGCCGATCATGCAGACCACCCTGGATACCCTGAAATCCTTCAATATTCCCTTCGAGGCTAAAGTTACCTCGGCCCACCGCACCCCTGCGGCTACTCATGCATACGTGAAAGATGCGGAAGAGCGGGGATGTAAGGTGTTCATTTGCGCAGCTGGACTAGCCGCTCACCTTGCGGGTGCGGTTGCAGGGATCACCACCCGACCGGTGATTGGGGTACCCATCGATAACGGCCCGCTGCAGGGGCATGACGCTCTGCTATCCACCGTAATGATGCCCGGCGGTGTGCCGGTTGCAACGGTTGCCATCGGCAAGGCCGGTGCCAAGAATGCCGGGTATCTGGCAGCCCAGATGCTGGCGGTTGGGGATGATGCCTTGGCTGCGGCGGTAAAAGCTGAGCGCCAGAGCAGTGCCGAAGCCGTTCAGGCCAAGGATGCTGCGTTGCAAGCCAAGCTGGCTCAGTAACCCTATGGGACGCCGTTTTACCGTGGCGGAAGCCGCCCATGCTCTGGAGCAGGGCGGTGTCCTGGCATATCCCACCGAGGCGGTGTTTGGTCTCGGCTGTGATCCGCTCAATGAAGCCGCCGTGCGGCGACTACTGGCGATCAAGCAACGATCTTGGGAGAAAGGACTGATTTTGGTGGCATCCTGTTATGGGCAGCTGCTGCGTTACGTGGATGACGGGGCCCTTTCGGAAGCGCAGCGCCAGCGTGTGCTGGCTCGCTGGCCAGGCCCGGTCACCTGGGTGATGCCGGCGAAGGAGAGTGTTCCCGATTGGTTGACCGGGCAGTTCGACTCCATTGCCGTCAGGGTGAGTGACCATACTATTGTGAAGTCACTCTGCAGTGCGTTCGGGGGGCCACTGGTCTCGACCAGCGCCAACCTGTCTGGAGAGGAGCCGGCCAGGACAATGGCGCAGGTGGAGCGAGATCTGGGCCAGCTGGTTGATGGTGTTGTTTTGGGTGAGGTCGGGGGAAACCCTTCCCCCTCGACCATTCTGGATGCCCGCAGTGGCCAAGTCCTGCGTTAAAACTTATTGATAACTAAAGGATCCCACATGACGGTGAACAAAGCGGACGTTCGAAACTACCTTACTCAACTGCAGGCGAGCATCTGCGAACGGTTGGCGCAGTTGGATGGCGCCGCTACCTTCGTTCAGGACCGCTGGGAACGTGAAGAGGGCGGGGGAGGCGAAAGCCGGGTGTTGACCGATGGCCGGGTATTTGAACAGGCCGGGGTTAACTTCTCCCATGTTTTTGGTGCCCAGATGCCTGCTTCAGCCACCGCGCATCGCCCAGAACTGGCGGGCCGACGCTTCGAGGCGATGGGCGTCTCCTTGGTGATCCACCCCCGTAACCCCTACATACCCACCACCCATGCGAATGTGCGCTTCTTTATCGCCGAGAAAGAGGGGGAAGCTCCGGTGTGGTGGTTTGGTGGGGGGTTTGACCTTACGCCTTATTATCCCTTTGATGAGGATATCGCTCACTGGCACTCGGTGGCTCGGGACCTCTGTGAGCCCTTTGGCCCTGCGCGGTACGCGGAGCACAAGGCCTGGTGTGATGAGTATTTCTACCTCAAGCACCGAGGGGAGACCCGAGGGATCGGTGGGCTTTTCTTCGACGATCTCAACACTCCGGACTTCGAGACCAGCTTTGCCTACATGCAAGCGGTAGGCAATGGTTTCCTTCCTGCTTACGTACCGATCGTGGAGCGGCGACAGAACCTCAGTTTTGGTGAGCGAGAACGCCAGTTCCAGCTGTATCGTCGTGGCCGTTATGTGGAATTCAATTTGGTTTACGATCGCGGCACACTGTTTGGCCTGCAATCCGGGGGGCGGACCGAGTCGATTCTGATGTCGATGCCTCCTCTGGTTCGCTGGCAATATCAGTATCAGCCGGAGCCCGGCAGCACAGAGGCTGAACTCTCAGCCTACCTTCGCCCAAGGGACTGGTTGGCGGAGTTCACCCCCTCCACCGAACAGTTGCTTTAAGACCCGTTATGATGGACGGGGCACCCCTCGTCCACATTGCGCATATGGTCCGCCAAATCGACAAGGGCTTTGAGCATCGCTTGGCGTGACGGGCGGTGGGAAATCTCCTCCTCCAGTGCACGCTTCATGCAGTGCAGCCAAAGATTGCGCTGCCGCTTATCGATGCGAAAGGGAAGGTGTCTGGCGCGCAGACGTGGATGACCATGCTTCCGTTCAAACAGGGGGGGGCCGCCCAGCCAGCCGCTAAAAAAATCGAACAGCTTCTCTTCGCTACCCGCCAGGCTGGCGGGGTGAAGCGCCCGCAAATCACGATACTCAGGCTCAGAATCCATCAAGGCGTAGAAGCGATGACAGAGTGCACGCAACCGTTCCTCGCCTCCGAGTTGTTCGTAAGCCGTAGCAGCTTGCTTCCCATTGAGGGCTCGGCGTATAAGGGACAGCATATTCTCTCCAATTGAGCCTCGATATGGATAAGTATGCCGTTATCGGCCATCCCATCGAACACAGTAAATCACCCTTGATCCACAGCGAGTTTGCCCGCTTGACCGGACAGCCGCTGGAATACCACGCCATCCTAGCACCCAAGGCGGGTTTTGCCGATGCCGTGAAGCAGTTTCGACAAGCTGGGGGGAAGGGGGCGAACGTGACTCTGCCATTTAAAGAGGAAGCGTTGGCACTCTGTGACGAACTCAGTGAGCGAGCGAGGCGGGCGGGTGCAGTTAACACCCTTATCTGGAACGATGATGAGCGGCTGCTTGGAGACAACACCGACGGGCTGGGACTGGTATCCGACCTCAAACGCCATGCCTATCCGTTGCGTGATGCCCGCATCCTGCTGCTGGGTGCCGGTGGAGTCGCAAGGGGGGTATTGCTGCCGCTCTTATCCGAGCGCCCCAAACGCCTGGTGGTCGCGAATCGCACAGCGCACAAGGCCGAGCGTCTGGCGGCCGACTTTTCGTCTTTTGGTCCCGTCACTGGTGTGGGCTTGGAAAACCTGGATGGGACGTTTGATCTTGTCATTAACGGTACCTCTGCCTCGCTAAGTGGGAAGTTGCCGGATCTGCACCGTGTCAAACTGGCCGAGGACGGCTGTGCCTACGACATGGCTTATGGGGATTCGCTGACGCCATTTCAGTGCTGGGCCCTGGAAAACGGTGCCCGGCATGCTCTGTCGGGCCTGGGCATGCTGGTGGGTCAGGCTGCAGAAAGCTTTGCTCTTTGGCGAGGGGTTCATCCTCCCATCGAGCCTATCCTTGAGTTATTGCAGGGTGAGGTGGAGTAAGTTTCATGAACCAGCAAGTTCAATTTAACGAGCAGGTACACTTACATTGGGATCAGGGCTGGCTTCAGTTTGATGCGTTGATGGCAGGGCACAAGGTGCCCTGCCTGATTACACTGGAGGAGCTCGCCCGCCGCTGGGGACAGCCATTGAACGAACCTGAGTTGGTCAGTGTGGCATTTGAGCAGCTAAGGTTCGATCTGGAAGCGGAGGCAGAAGGCCTCATCGAGGATGAGGCCTTCGATACCCAGGGCAGGATCTGGCTGGGTCACCCGGCGATTTAATTATTCTCTTCCAGGTAATGATCTTTGAGCATGACATAGCCATCGGCAGAGGTTTTCAGAAAGGCGATCTCTTCATCGCTCAAAGGACGAGCCGCCTTGGCAGGGCTTCCTACATAAAGGTAGCCTGAAGTGAGACGCTTTCCCGGTGGCACCAGGGCACCGGCACCGATGACGACATTCTCCTCGATAACAGCACCATCCAGTACGATGGCACCCATCCCCACAAGAACACGATCATGAATATGGCAGCCATGCAGCATCGCCTTATGACCCACGGTGACATCGTTGCCAATAATCAGTGGGTGGCCAGCCGGGTTAGCTTCGCTGCTGCGAGAAACGTGCAGAACTGAAGCGTCCTGAATATTGGTTTTACTACCAATAGTGATGCGATTGACATCCCCCCTTGCCACGACAAACGGCCAGATGCTGGCGTCCTCGCCCAAAGTGATGTCGCCGTAGAGCACGGCGCTCTCGTCGATGAAGACTCGGGCCGCTACGGTGGGTTTAACTCCCCGGTAGGATTTTATGGTCATGCGATGCGTCCTTGTTTGTAGCATATGTAAACGGTACTCGAAGAGGCTTTAATCTCTTTGCTGAATTTGTCGGCAGTCGGTTCCGCCCCCTCGAAACTGGCCTTGCAGTGTAAACGATCTGCCCTATAATGCGCTCCCTGCCGACGGGGCACAGCGGGCCACTCAGTGAGAGGCTAAGCGGCGTCACCAAAGGGGTTTCGGCCCGACTGGTTAAAACCTAGACGGTCGAACGGAAAGTTGAAAAACGGCCTTGACGACCACGGAGAACAGCGTAATATACGCCTCCTGCTTCGGCAACGAAGCCAAGCCCAA
>NZ_BAABLF010000028.1:0-93480 GCF_039544205.1 Ferrimonas gelatinilytica
ACTAGGACGTTGATAGGCAGGGTGTGTAAGCGTTGTGAGGCGTTGAGCTAACCTGTACTAATGACCCGTGAGGCTTAACCATACAACACCCAAGTGGTTTTGTAGCTGGATATCAAAGCCTTGTAAGAATTGCGAGAAAGACCTTCGTTGTAAGGCAGCTTATTTCAAATTGACGTTTTTTGCTTGGTGGCAATAGCGCTGTGGCCCCACCCGAACCCATGCCGAACTCGGAAGTGAAACGCAGTTGCGCCGATGGTAGTGTGGGAGTTCCCATGTGAGAGTAGGTCACCGCCAAGCACCTATTAAAATGCACCGAATTAGCTCGTTGCATGATGCAGATGCATCACCCAGTTTTGTCTGGTGACAATAGCGCTGTGGCCCCACCCGATCCCATGCCGAACTCGGAAGTGAAACGCAGTTGCGCCGATGGTAGTGTGGGAGTTCCCATGTGAGAGTAGGTCATCGCCAGACACATATTTAGAAAAAGCCCCACATCTTCGGATGTGGGGCTTTTTCGTGTTCGCTAGCCCTGCATTTCACAGGTTGGCTAGGACTATTGCGATAGGCACTCTTTTAATGCCCACTGCCAGCACTTCTGTATCCAGTAAGACAGTCTTGGCCTATTTGTCCGAATCTATTAGCTTCTCTGAGAATCATCAGGTAAGGAGTGAGATCTATTACCGAATCCAGTGACTGCCGAGCGAGCCTTGTTGATACAAGACTGGGGCCAGCAGGAGCCGCGTATGGTGCTAAGTTGAGGCCCCGGTGGCTCAGGTGCTATTTAAGACGCGAATCTAAACCTGGTACTTCTGAGTCCCAATTCCTTTGGTTCTGGTAGCGCAGTGCAATGGTGAACAAGGCAGTGGCAGGGGAAGTAACGCGGTAGTTTTTTACAGCAGCAGATTGGCTAGATGGCGAAGAACAGTATGGGTGAGTTTGGGCATTACTCGGTGCCTGAGCGGGAGCTGTAAATACGAGAGAGCCCATCAGAAGCTGATGGACTCTTGGAGACTTGAGTGGGCTTTGCGGTGTTGAAAGTTGGCGCGACTATCTACCAACATTGTGCCGGCGTTTTATTGTCGTTTTGATCGACACTTAATGTTGCACAACTTATTGACCCTTCACTGTCCTGAGCTTGGTTTCCGCGAGCCGATGCACTCAGTGTATACGTTGCTGCGGCGGCATTAGTTAGTGTGAAGGTATAGTGTGCTGTATTACTGGAGACCAGCGTTGATGCGTCCACGGCGGTGCAATCGGAAGGTCGTTGTCCATATTGACTGCAGCTTATACGATATTCCTCCAGCATGAGCTGAGCGCTCATTAAGGCTTCTTTGGCTTCTGAACGCGTCGCTTTACGGACGTAGCTCTGATAGGAAGGAACCGCGATAGTGGCCAAAATGGCTAAAACGACGGTAACGATCATGAGCTCAATCAACGTCATTCCCTGGCTATGTTTCATCAACCTTTGCATGGCTATTTCCCTGTTTAAGTGATCGGCCCCTTAGGGCTAAACTACAATGCTCTGATAAAACAGTTTATCCTGTTACTCTAATGGTTGTCGCTCTCAAAAGGATCTGAACGTGCGAAATCGGACTTCAACATGCCGCCCCTACTGGCAGCACGGTTTGACATTGGTGGAGCTTTTGATCGCTGTCACCATTCTAGCCATCGTTCTCGCGGTTGCCTTGCCCTCCTTCCAGAGCTTCGCGCAAAGTATACGCCTACGTGGCGCTGCATTTGGTTTTCTTGAAACCGTACATCAAGCGCGCACTGAGGCGATTAAACGGGATCTCCCCGAGGTTTCAATCAAGTTTCTGAATACCGGTGGTAACTGGTGTTATCGCGTAACGGATACGCCGAATGCCTGTGTCAGTTGCGATTTTTCTGATCAGGTAAATCGTTGTGATGTGGCAGGTGATGGCGTTATCAAAGGCGATGACGCTGGTAATTATGTCGGTCTCGCATTTCAGCCGACCTATGTGGATGGGGTCCTGACTTTATCCAATCGGCGGGGCACTATGGAAGCCGGGAACGTGGCTTTCTCAATTGGAACGGATAAGCAGGTACAGGTTAAGACGTCAGGGGTGGGGCGTGTCCGTATCTGTGTTCCTAATGGCTATGACGGAATATTTGGGGTAGAGGGATGCTAATGAAGGCTAGGAAGCCTCAACGAGGATTTACCCTGGTAGAGCTGATGGTGTCAGTAACTTTAGGGTTATTGATCCTCTCAGCAATGCTGGCATTTTTTTCATCGAACCTGCGTGCTAATAGTACGACACTTGAGCTGTCTCGCCTGAATCAGGAGCTGCAGACGGTGATGAACATGATGGCTCGAGATATTCGTCGGGCGGGGTACCGCGGTGATGCACTTGAGAATAGAGATATCGGCGACAGGTCGTTCATGTTCATTCCCGCAGAAGAGACTGCTGACGGAACAGGCTGGGTGCATCGACATCTCTCGGGCTTAAGTGGCACTGATGCCAACGGAGGGCCGTACCAGTGCATCGTGTTGATGGCAGACCTGGATAATGACGGTACGGTAACTCCCAGTGAAGATATATCTGGTTATCGCCTATCCGGCACTTTGGTGAATGTGGGACGTTGGTCGAGTGTTGACCCGACATGTGATAACGGCATCTGGGAAGCGTTAACCAGCAATGATCTTGAGATCACCCAGTTAGATTTTTTACTGGATCCTGCCCTGGAGCTCGGAACCTCACGCCTGATTCAATCCGTCGAAGTGGTTTTGACTGGCAATGTTGCCAGTCGTCCAGAGTTGAGCCTGACATTGCGTCAGCGGGTACGACTTAGAAATAACATCTATTAAGTAAGGGACGATATGCGAAGCAAGGAGAGCCAAGGGTTTGCCACGGTAGGGGTAACGCTTTTGCTTCTGCTGATGTTGGCAGCAGTGACCCTCTACGCCGGCAAGGTATTGTTGATTGAAAAACGTATCTCTGCCAACGAACAGCAATATGCGACAGCTTTTGCCCATGCAGAGGCCGGTTTGGATGCTGCGGGGCAGATGTTCATTGCCGATATTGCCGGTACCTGTGACAGAACCGAGTTGCTCAGCCTCCCAGTGCCCGCAGGTAGCCCCGCGGTGGATGTGACGGTTGAATGGGTTTGCACTGATGGAACCTCTCCGGTCGTGATCAGCTCAACTTACAGTAATAGCGATGGGGCGTCCGCAACGGTGTCCGAAGCCTTTGCTCGTTCCGCACTGTTTTCGATTGGGCAACCGGCTCCGGTCACTATGGCAACAGCGGCAATGATTAACGGCAACCTGCACTTGGGGGTGAACCCCAATGGCGGCGGGCGAGGCGTGCCGCTTTCACTCTGGACCGGTGGGACCGATGACTTTACCGGCTCTGCGTCAACCTGCCCGGTTGAGGATTTTGGTTGGGCGGGCGGCACCTGTAGCAGCGCCAATCACATCTACACGGAACGAGCCGGGAACTCGGTGTCGGGAGGCCAGGATATGGTGCTCAATGATCCCAACTTCCCTGAAGATCTCTTCGAATACACCTTCGGTATCGCCAGCGACAACTGGCAGCAGATTTATCATCGCGGTGCGACCAAAATCACCGACTGCTCGGATACCAGCCAGCTCAGTGCTGCCAGCACGGGTATTTTTGTTTACGAGGGGACCGCTGAGTGCGTCATCAATAATGCCGGCTCAGCGGATGCGCCAGTCATCCTGTTGGTGGTGGACGCGGACGCCAAACTGAATACCGGTGATGTCTATGGTGTGGTGTTTAACTTTGATTCCGATGTGACAGATGCCCTTTCACCGCGGCTTTTCTTGACGGGGGACGGTAAGGTCCAGGGCGCGGTCATGACTAACAGCCTGACCCCAGTGAATATCAATGGTGTCGCGGGTGTGGCATGGAACCCTAACGTCTTTGATGCGTTTGAGGAAGATCCAGACGGGGTTTTCCGACCTTTGGCTCGGGTTGCAGGAAGCTGGAAAGATTTCTAAAGGAGATTCGGGCATGACAACAAGACGATATAGCCAGGGCTTTGGCCTGATAGAAATTCTTGTCGCGGTATTGATCATTGGGCTGGGTGTCGTGGCTCTGACCACACTGCAGGGCAAGTTTATTAAGAGCAGCGCGGCAACCAGTCAACGCGAAGTGGCTCTGAAACTGGCGCAAGCCAAGGTCGATGATCTGCGCAGTTTTACATACATAAAACCAGAAGAGGAAGATGTCCCTCTTTCTGAGCGTAAGGACTTTGCTTTTGGTGAGATCATCGATGATCAAGGCGGACGTGCAAGCGAACTGGGGGCCGGAACCGGCATCAGGTTTGAAAATCACTCCTTTTCACTGGGCTGGTCGGTCACCGATTACAAACTTGAAGGCGGGACCTTTATACCCACTACAGCAGCTGATGATGTCATCGCGCGAAAGCACGTCGTCGTAAAGGTGGGTTGGACCACGGCCACTGGTAATGAAGAGACCATCTCGCTGTCACATACCCTTGCCCCTACGGCGCCTGACACTGGAACAGCAGTCTCCGGTGGGGATGCCGGATTTGGCGGCCCCGGCCCCACTGTGATGCACCAGGATGCAGAGGCGCCGGATGTTATCGATTTCATTCTGGATGATGGAACCGGCACCAAGCGGGAAACCTCCAAGCCGATCCCCTCCATCAGCAGCCGGGATGGCATTGTGCTGGTGCAGTTTGACTCGGTGAACTTCATCAACAGTGATTCCCAGGGCAAGGTGACCCAAGAGGATTACATGACCGTTGGCTGTAACTGCAGGCTGGCCCCGGATGGGCAAAAAAAGGATGCAGAAAACCCGGTTCAGCTGGAGTGGTTCGATGGTGAGGTGATGTTTACCCGAATCGGCTTGTCCAACAAGCTTTATGGCACCTATACCCCGCCAAGCGGCGCAACGGTGACCCCTCAGATGGCCAAGCTGTGCAATCGCTGCTGTGAGGATCACTTCGATGCAGGCACGCTTACTGACAATGGGGCCGATAGGTTGGAGAAGCACTACAGCTACGATAAGAATCGCTGGAGTTCTGTTCGATATAAGCGGAATGAGCTTGGTGTTTTTGTTGCTGCTACGCCGAACGAAGATTTCCTTGCTGCCTGTCGTATGCAGCGCATCGACGGGTTTTACCGGCTTATGCCGGATTGGCAGCAGGTGCACGTTGAACTGATGACGCGTAGCTATCTGGAGAACGAAGGGGTGGTCGAGCAGTACCAGAAGTTGGTGACCGACAGTGGCGGCATTTTGCGCAGGTTTGCCTCTTCGGCTACGAACTACCGGGATGCGCCGGCCAGCTTCGAATTTACCAGCTATCCCAGTGGGGTAACCAGCTTTCCGCAAAACCAAGTCTACCTGGACCCGAACAGCGGCCGCAGCCAACTCCTGGCCCGCTCCATCTACGTGGATCCCCTGGAGAGCTACCCGGAAAGTGTCAGTGAGATGTCGCTGCTCAGTTATCCGTTCCACGAGGTCAATGCCACCTTGCTGTCGGACTGGGCGCTCTATAGCTGTGGGTCTCAAGCGTACGATCCCAGTATTCCTCTAAACGGCTGTATACGCTGCGAGGAGGATGGGTTTGGTATTGCTAAGTGCGGCAACGTTAACCTGACCAATGAGCCGGTCGCCAGTGGCCAAGGCATGGGTTCAAATGATTATTATTCAGATTATTTTAGCCGTGGAGAGTTGAGTTATCAGACCTCAGCGACTGGAAACTATGTGGTTGAACTCACTACGAGGATGGCTAACTCCAGTCTGACGGGGCTAGGTGCGGTCTCCCCATACGATAGCCTTACCTTGCGTCGTCGCTACCTTGCGGTGAGCTTCGATGAGGCACCGGCGGATACCATCAATATTGGGGGCTGGATCCAATGTATCGCCTACAAAGCGACGGGGACGAATAACTGGCCCAGTTGCGGTCAAGGGCAGTTTGATGTCACGGTGTCGCTCTCTGACGGCACTATTTGCCCGGTTCAACCCAAGTTGCAGGGGCAGCAAACTCCCGCCTTCTCCTGTAACGTCCCGATGACTTGGTTGGACGATGATGCGAACGCTATTGTGTTTACCAATAACAAGGGTGATGTCCTCGCCACCTTCGCCCCCGAGATTAACGCAGCGTTGGTCAGGGATATGACAGAGGTTGAGCGTATCGAAAACTGCGTTGCGATGATCGTGAATGGTGAAGGGCAGACGGCGCCGAATGTGTGTGGTATTTGATAACGCACGCAAGCGGGGTGAATGCAGGTAAGTGATCGAGACAGTGATGACGCACTGTTTTACAATGCGAGCACTCCGCAGTCTGGATCTAATTCGATGAGTAAGCAGTTCACCCTCGCCCTGGCCCAGAGAAATTTTGTGGTCGGGGCCATTGAAGGCAATGGCGAGACCATTTGCCAGGACATTGAGCGCGCCCGTCAAGCGGGCGCCGATCTCGTACTTTTCTCTGAGTTGGCGGTGACCGGCTACCCGCCGGAAGATCTGCTTTTGCGCTCCGACTTGATGACCCGGGTGGATGCGGTGCTGGCCGAGATCCAGGCGGCATCGACGGATATCGCGGTGGTGGTGGGGCATCCGGTTCAGGATGAGAGCGGCGCGCTCTATAACGCCGCCTCCGTCTTTGAGAATGGTGAACGGCTGGCCCTGGCCCGAAAACAGAAACTGCCCAATTACCGAGTCTTCGACGAGGAGCGCTACTTTGAGGAAGGGGAGGAGACCTGTATGGTCACCGTCCGCGGCCACAAGTTGGCGATCCTCATCTGCGAAGATATCTGGCATACCGAGCCTGTCCAGCAAGCCCAGGGCGCGGAGATCCTGCTTACTCTCAACGCCTCCCCCTTCGACATGACCAAGTTGGACGAACGCCTGAACGTGCTGGAGGCGTGCAGCGCCGAGTCTGATGCTGCCGTGGTTTACCTTAACCAGGTTGGCGGCCAGGATGAACTGGTCTTTGATGGGCACTCGATGGTGGTGGACGCCGCTGGTCGGGTGACCCAGGAACTGCCCCAGTTCGAAGAGTCTTTCGCGTTGGTGCATTTCGTGGATGGTCAGCCGCAACCCGCGAAACGGGCTGCTTTGCCGAGCGTCGAAGCCCAGGTCTATAACGCCCTGGTGATGTCGGTTCGGGATTACATTACCAAGAACGGTTTCCCGGGGGCGGTACTGGGTCTGTCCGGCGGTATCGACTCGGCCCTGACTCTGGCGATCGCCGCCGATGCCATCGGCGCTGACAAGGTTCGGGCGGTGATGATGCCCTATCGCTACACCTCCTCCATGAGCCTGGAGGACGCGGAAGCGGAAGCTCGGGCTCTTGGGGTGGAATACGATGTGGCACCCATTGAACCTATGTTCGACGGTTTTCTTTCGGCCCTCTCCCCCATGTTCGAGGGTAAGCCTCGTGACACGACGGAAGAGAACCTGCAGGCACGGATCCGCGGTGTTTTTCTGATGGCACTCTCCAATAAGAGTGGCCGTTTGCTGCTAACGACCGGTAATAAGAGCGAGATGGCGGTGGGTTACTGCACCCTCTATGGTGACATGTGCGGCGGCTTTGCGGTCATCAAAGATCTGCCCAAACAGTGGGTGTATCGCTTGTCGGTTTACCGCAATTCGGTGTCACCGGTTATCCCGGAGCGGGTAATCACGCGTCCACCATCGGCGGAACTGGCTCCGGATCAAGTGGATCAAGACAGCCTGCCCCCCTACGACGTTTTGGATGACATTCTGGAACGTTACGTGGAGCGGGACGAGAGTGTGGCGCAGATGGTCGCTGCCGGACATCAAGAGGCGGATGTGCGGCGGGTGGTGCGTCTCACTGACATTAATGAATACAAACGGCGTCAGGCGGCGGTGGGGCCTCGGGTCACGCCTCGTGCGTTTGGCAAGGATCGACGCTATCCCATCACCTCTGGGTTTGGCCGAACTAACTGGTAAGAGAAGACGATGAAAAAACTGGAAGCGATCATCAAACCCTTCAAGCTCGATGATGTCCGTGAAGCCCTGGGCGAGATTGGCATCAGCGGGATGACGGTACAGGAAGTGAAAGGCTTTGGCCGGCAGAAGGGGCACACAGAGCTCTATCGCGGGGCCGAGTACATGGTGGACTTTCTGCCCAAGGTCAAACTGGAGATCGTGGTGGCGGATGACTTGGTGGAGCAGGCCATCGAGGCGATTATCGATACCGCCCGAACCGGCAAGATCGGTGACGGAAAAATCTTTGTGACCGACATCGCCCGGGTGATCCGCATTCGCACCGGCGAGGAGAACGAGGAAGCTATCTGACCTTAAAACGGCAGTTTCCTCTGATACAGGCGCCTTAGGGCGCCTTTTCTGTTTCTGCTCGCCCCGACCCATTTGCGGCTTAACGAATGGGAGGAGATCCACTGCCATCGTAACGTTTTGTCTTATGCGGTGAAGACTTATAATGAGCCGACACTTTTAAGGGGAAGATTATGAGCAGCCAGGTTAACGCCCTTTCTATCAAGGCGTTGCGAAAAACCTACGACGGCGGTGTTGAGGCACTGAAAGGGATCGACCTCACCGTGCAGCAGGGGGACTTCTTCGCCCTCCTTGGCCCCAACGGCGCCGGAAAATCCACCACCATTGGCATCATCAGTGCCCTGGTCAACAAGACCCAGGGAGAGGTGAGCGTATTTGGCCACAGCATCGATACGGCGCTCAACGCGGCCAAAAAGTGCATCGGCCTCGTCCCGCAGGAGTTTAACTTCAACCAGTTCGAAACCGTTCTCCAGATCGTGGTCAACCAAGCAGGCTACTACGGAGTGCCCCGTTCCGAGGCGCTGGTTCGGGCCGAAAAGTACCTGGGACAGCTGGACCTGTGGGAGAAGCGGGATGCCAGGGCCCGGGAATTATCCGGCGGCATGAAGCGGCGATTGATGATCGCCCGCGCCCTGATGCACGAGCCCAAGCTGCTGATCCTGGATGAGCCCACCGCTGGTGTGGATATCGAGATCCGCCGCTCCATGTGGCGCTTCCTGAAACAGATCAATCAGGAAGGGGTGACCATCATTCTGACCACCCACTACCTGGAGGAGGCGGAGATGCTGTGCAGGAATATTGGCATCATCGACAAGGGGTTGCTGGTGGAGTGCACCAGTATGAAATCACTGCTTGCCAAACTGCATATCGAAACCTTTATGCTCGATCTCAAGCCCGGTAGCGGTGAGGTTCGCCTCGAGGGGGTTGAATGGCGTCGACTGGACGACAACACCCTGGAGGTCGACGTGGAAAAGAGTGCCAGCCTCAATGGGGTATTTGCCCAACTGACGGAGCAGGGGGTCGAGGTCCAATCGATGCGCAACAAGGCGAATCGACTGGAGGAGTTGTTCGTGTCCCTGGTCGAGAATGGCCGTCAGCGGAAGGAGGTTAAATGAGTCACCCCTATTGGATCGCCTTTACCAGCCTGGTTCGTAAAGAGGTTACCCGGTTCAGCCGGATCTGGGTGCAGACCCTAGTTCCCCCGGCAATCACCATGACCCTCTACTTCCTGATCTTCGGCAATCTCATCGGCTCCCGAATTGGCCAGATGGGGGGATTCAGTTACATGGAGTTCATCATGCCGGGCTTGATCATGATGTCAGTGATCACTAACTCCTACGCCAACGTGGCCAGCTCCTTCTTCAGTGCCAAGTTCCAGCGCAACATCGAAGAACTGCTGGTCGCGCCGGTGCCCAATATCTTGATCATCCTGGGGTACGTGGCCGGCGGTGTTGCACGGGGGCTCTGCGTCGGAGCGATTGTCACCCTGGTGGGGCTGTTCTTTGTTGATATTCAGATCCACAACTTGCCGGTGCTGCTGCTGACGCTGCTGATGACCTCGACCGCGTTTGCCCTGGGGGGACTCATTAACGCCGTCTTTGCCAAGACCTTCGATGACATCAGCATCATCCCGACCTTTGTGTTGACGCCACTGACCTATCTGGGGGGGGTGTTCTACTCCATCAGCTTGCTGCCGGAACTCTGGCAGGGGATCTCCCAGCTTAACCCGGTGGTCTACACCATCAACGCCTTCCGTTACGGCTTCCTTGGTTACAGCGATGTCAGCCTGGCCCTCTCCCTGTCGGTTCTGACCGCACTCATTGTGGCCCTGGGCGCCGTCGCCTATACCTTGATTGACCGAGGCATAGGATTAAGGCACTGATGAGCAGCGGCGACTCAAGGGTTATACAGTCCAACCAGACAGGGATCCACGATAACCTGCTGGCGACGGTTCGACGGCACCTGAAGCATCCTTTCCAGGCTCCCTATGCCGAACACAGCCTGGCACTGTTCGAGGAGCTGAAAGCCTGGAGGGAGGCCGATGGTCGTCCCCTGGTACTGGACTCCTGCTGCGGGGTCGGTGAGTCAACCGCGAACCTGGCCAGGATGCACCCGGAGGCCCTGGTGCTGGGACTGGATAAGTCGGCGGCCCGGATCAGCAAGCATGACTCTTACAACAGTGGGTTGGAGAACTATCGTGTTGCCCGGGGAAATTTAAACGACCTCTGGCGGCTCATGGTTGAAGATGGATGGGCACCAACCCATCACTACATCCTTTATCCCAATCCCTGGCCCAAGTCCTCGCATCTGCAGCGACGCTGGCACGGTGGGCCTCTATTTCCCTCCATCCTGGCGCTGGGGGGGCAGCTGGAACTCAGATCCAACTGGCAGCTCTACCTTGAGGAGTTTTCGGCGGCTCTGGCGGAGGCTGGCCACCGCGGGACCTGTGAGCCCCTGCCGGAGGCACCACCGTTGACCCCTTTCGAGCGAAAATATGGTCAGTCTGGTCAGGCACTCTTTCGGCTTCGCTGTCGGCTTCCTACTTCGGGTTAGGCTTTCGGCGACGACACCCTGCTATGTGACAATAAAAAAACGGGCCAAACGGCCCGTTTTTCAATGGGTGTGCCAAACGGCCGGAGTCCTACTCCTCTTTGAGCCTATGCTCTGCCGCCTCTTCCAGAAGGTCGACCAGCTGTTGCCCCAGCCGACCTTCCCGCCAGTTCTGCTGGTGCTCCTGGGGCTGGTGGGTGGGCACTCCCTGTTTTTCATGCTCTGCCATATTACCTCCGTGGATGATCACTCATGATCCCAATTAATAACAGTCCAGACACAAAAGATCGAGAGCCAATGTAGATGAAAAATGGGCCGTAGGAGGGGGTATTTTTGTAATTGCTTTTTGTTCAAGCAGTTAACGTCTCAGCGAGATCTTAAAAACTGTCACTCTGATCCCCCGGACGCGCAGACTGATGCGCACGGCAGGTTCACCCAATGGATCTGAAGGTCGGTAGCAATGTTAGGCCTGTCGCTGCAGCTTCTCAAGGGCTGCTGGTCCACGGACAACTCTGATCGTATGCGTGCTCCATATCTGGGGCACAGTGCCAAGCGGAGGCGGTCATTGGGGAGTGAGAGCAGATCTTGCCGGTGGCACGCCAGCATTAGGGCTAAGGGCGTTCCCAAGAGCGCGACATGGTGTCGTCGTGGTGACACTTGTGGACAATTTGTCTCTCTTGCTCCCTTTGCTTTGTCATTACTTACGCCAATTTGGCTTTACTGCGACGCCTGGCTTGTTTTTGATCTGTTCCCGGCGTGGCGCGTGAGCCACTTTGTCCATTTTTGGGGCGGAACTTTGCCCTAGAGCACAGTGTTACAGGGGGACATTTTATAGAGTGGCGAGGTGATTGAATGATTGATTATCTCTAGGGGACGTTATGACAGGGCAGGCCATGGAAGTGGGCTTATCGGGACATTGGGGATCGCCTAACCAGGCGCGATTTCGCCAACGGGATCAGGTTCTAATTCGACTGGCTGAGCGGCTGATTGAACAGCAGGGATTGGTGTCGTTCCGCTTTTCCGAACTGGCGCCGCTGGCGGGCTGCAGTGCGGGTACCCTCTACAAACACTTTGCCAGTAAAGAGGATCTGCTTATTGCGATCTTCGCTCGGCAGGTCGAGGGACTGGTTGCGAGCCAGCCGCACTTCCTGAGTTGCTCACTAAGCCATGCCGAGTGCTGGATTGCCATGCACCTCTACGCCGTTATGGCCAGTCAGCAGGCGAATTGGTCTTTGGGGCTCAATACCCTGGGAGGGGCACCCCAGGTGCTGGAGAAGGCGAGCGATTTTCGCGTTCAGGAACTGAAAATGTACCTGACGCAGTTTTACAACACCATCCTGCGGGTTATCGAAGGGGCGCGGATCCAAGGAGAGCTGTGTGCCACGGATCAACAGGTGCAAACGGTGCATACCATGCTGAGCTATTTCCAGCGTGGAGCCGCCGGTACCCTGGAAAACCCTTTGATGGAGGATGCCGTCGCGGGACTGAGTGCCCGCCAGCTGTATGATGCCTTTGCGGTATTCATCAATACGCTGGAGTGGAAGCAACCACTGAGGGTGGACTCCTACAGTCGAATCATCGCGGCAGTGGAACTGCAGCTGAGTGAGCGCCAGGCCGAGCGTGAACTGCTGGCCGTGATCTAACCAGTGCGTCAACCTGTGACGGGCCCTTAGGGGCCCTTTTGCGTTGTGCGGACTGGGCTGTTTCTTTCCACGCTAATCTTTACGGCGTGGATTTGGTGCTGGGCAACAACAGAAAGCCCCGGCTCGAGTGAGCCGGGGCTTAAAATCTGGTGCAGATGGGGAGACTTGAACTCCCACGTCCGTAAGGACACTAGCACCTGAAGCTAGCGCGTCTACCAATTCCGCCACATCTGCAAATGTGGTGCACAAGGGGAGACTTGAACTCCCACGTCCGAAAGGACACTAGCACCTGAAGCTAGCGCGTCTACCAATTCCGCCACTTGTGCATAAAACTGTTTGCATACCACCATGAAAACATGGTGCAGAAGGGGAGACTTGAACTCCCACGTCCGTAAGGACACTAGCACCTGAAGCTAGCGCGTCTACCAATTCCGCCACTTCTGCTCGGTATGTCTTTGTCTCAACGATGGTGCAGATGGGGAGACTTGAACTCCCACGTCCGTGAGGACACTAGCACCTGAAGCTAGCGCGTCTACCAATTCCGCCACATCTGCGTCGTATTCATCGTTGGTACGGAGGCGCATTATAGGGAGATTCTGATGCCGGTCAACACTCGCAGAGGAAATTATTTTTTGTCTGCGTAGATTTTGAACTTGTTGTCCTGCCCGATGATATTGACGCGGCCAAAAGCGCGATCCAGGTCTTCTCCATAGGGGAGATGCTGGTTGGCGACGATGATCAACTGGCCTCCCGGTGCCAGGGCGTTGGCCGCATCTTGAATGAAGCGGCGGGCTACGTCGAAGCTCTGATCCCGCCCCTGGTGAAAGGGGGGATTGGAGACGATCAGGTCAAACTTGCCGGTGACCTTGGCTAAGCCATTCGAGGCGAGCACACGGCCCCGGCACCCGTTGAGACGGAGGCTCTCTTCGGCAGCCTTCAGGGCCAGCGCACTGACATCGACCAGGGTTAAATCGATCTTTGGGTTTCTTCGGGCGAGAAAGGCGCCGATGATGCCGTCGCCGCAGCCAAAGTCCAGAACACGTCCCTGAGGAAGTTGGGGCAGGTGCGCCAGTAACAAGCGGGTACCTTGATCCAGGGTGCCATGTCCAAATACGCCGGGAAGAGAGGCCAGGGGCAGCGTGCCATCCGGTGTCGTAACGTCATGGTGTAGCCACCATGGATTCGTCTCCCAGGGCTGAGTCTCAAGATTGTGTCCCTGCAGCAGCTGACAGTGGGCTCCGGATGCCACTTTATTTGGTGGCGTGACCCAACGGGCCAGAGCCTTCCCTGCCGAGCGGATCCCCCCCTTGTTGTCGCCCACCCAGTAGATTGGGGCTTCTGGCGGCAGCTGTGAGGCCGCCATGGCGGTGAGGTAGAGCAGCTCTGCCTTGGACTTGGGTAGCCGTATCAAGGCGGCATCGAAGGGGGGGAGGGACAGGGCCTCAAGATCCGCGCCGAAGTGTCTGTGGATCTGGGATGGAAGCAGACTGTCCAGAGCTTCGTAGGTAAGCAGGTCACTGCTTAACAAGGTGACGCGACAATCTTGTTTCGCGATCAGCGTCGGTAACTCATCACTGTCCGGATTGAGAATAAGGAGACTCTGGCCCGCAAAAAGGTCCAGGTTTTTGGCCACTAGGCGGCTGGGATTCGTGAGTGCCATGGGATGTCATAAGGTGCTGGTGTGATGCCCATTATACGTGGAACGGGGATAAGTTGACCTACACTTATCTCGCATTGGGGTAATAAGTTGAAATTAGCGGTGCGGGGCCTCTGGCTTTTGTTTTCCAGTCACGGCCTGTTCGGTATGAAGTGACACTGGATGGGTGACATAACGAAAAGGGAGTTTCTGGTGATTCCTAGGACACATTGGCACTCCGGTCTTTTGGTGCTGACCTTGTTGTCAGCGCTGGTGGTGGAAGCGGAGCCGGGTAAGGTGGAAGGGGTTCAAGTGATCGCTCATGACGGCGCCCCCGTTGGAACCCTGAGCCAACAGGATCTGCGTGCGATTTTTTCCATGAAGCAGAAGTTCTGGCCGGATGGTTCGGCGATTAACGTGTTTGTGCTGAATCCCCGGCATCCCATACACGAGCAGTTTTGCCGAAACAAGTTGCAGTTGCTGCCGTTTCAATTGGATCGGGCGTGGGAGCGACAGGTGTATTCCGGTATCGGCAAACGCCCTGTGGTGGTGCTGACCTACGGCCAGATGCTGCGGCAGGTAGCCCAGACTCCCGGCGCCATCGGTTACCTGCCCAGCGATGTGGAAACGACGGCGTTTCCGGTGTCAGTGCGACCCTGAGCCGCAGGCCAAGGTAGGCGCGAATTGCCATGGTGTGGTGTTTGGGCCAAAGCCAGAAGAGCCCGGTGTTTAAAAGGTCGGGTAGACAGGATGGTCGTCGTAGGGCGAGCGCGAAGGAGGAGAGGCGGTGTTGATAGGAACAAGGTGTGAGCGCCTTAGGCTGGGTTTGAACCTGCTCCTCACCAGATTGTCCGGTGAAACGGGACGGAAACTGTGCAGCGCCAGAGTTGGCAACGATGATGCGTGCCACCACGGAGCCATATCCCGCAGCTGGGTCGGTAACCTGCTGGCGAGGGCGCGGCGATGAAACTCCCCTTGGGTCGTTTTTTCTTTAGCATGCGCTGGCAATACATTCTCTCGGTGGTGTTGATGCTGACCACGGTAAGCGTGGTGATCGGAAGCTTGGGGATCCGCCGCTTCGATCAACAGCTGGAGAAGGTGCTCAATACCCAGCGAGACAACTTCCATCGGGACTATCGAATCCGGCTGGCTGCAGAGCAGGAGCACTTGATCAGCTTCAGTCAGGAGTTGCACCTGATGATGGGCGATGAGCAGCATCAGCTTCGGCGCTCGGTGATGGAGAAGATCTTGTCGCAAAGCTGGAGTGACTTTGAGCTGTTCTGGGGCCTCAATGGACTCAGGCTTTATGATGCCTCTTCTCAAACGGTTCTCGATTACGGTCGCCTCCCGGATATCGATCGCCCCTGGCTTGAGAGCAGCCGGCTTACCGGAGAACCCGTGAGCAGGGTGCGTTGCGAAAGGGTTTGCGAGATCGATGTGGCGGTGCCGGTGCTGGTTGACGGTGAGATCAGCCAACTGGTGTTGAGCATGGGTTTTGAAAAGATCCTGGCGCAGCTGGTTGAGAACCACAGGACCGAATTGGCGATGCTTTCCCGCCCCGGCAGCGCGCCGCAGGGCCCGTGGCAAAGAGAACTCCTCAGCCTGACCAACCGCACGTTTTCCATGCCCTTCCTGACCCAGGCATCCCAGCAGTTTTCCATCGAAGACTCCGAGCGGTCGGCCATTCAGGTTGAATTGGCCCAGCAGCAGTGGGCCTTCTTCAGTTGGCCCATTGCGGACACCGGTGAGCGTCTACTGATGTTTCATAACATCGATGAGCTGGTTCAGAGTGAACAGGCCTTCATCAAAGATTTGCTAGGGATCCTGTTGATGGCGATGCTGATGGCGGGGGCCGTAGGTGCTTCGCTGTTTTGGCGTCCCTTGGGTCGATTGCGCGGATTGGGTCAGGCATTGCCCTTGCTGGCACAGAGCCGTTTCGATGAGTTACGTCAGCGCCTGCAGCGCAACCGAGGCCATCTCCGAGACGAATTGACACTGCTGGAGTCCGCGACTCTGGATGTTGCCAGCCAGCTTGAGCGGCTGGAGAGCGACGTGGAGCGCTACACCAACGAACTACAACGGATGGCGATGATGGATGCCCTGACCGGCTTGCCCAACCGCGCCATGTTCCATCATGAGCTGTCCAAGGCCCTGGGCAGTATCGGCCGGACGGAGGAGCAGATCGCGCTGCTGTTTCTGGACCTGGATGAGTTCAAGCGCGTTAACGACAGCCTGGGGCACGACGTGGGGGATCAACTGTTAAAGACGGTGGCCAGCCGATTGCAGAAAAGCGTCCGCAGCATGGATACCGTTTGCCGTCTGGGTGGGGATGAGTTTACCGTCATCGTACGAGGCGTCGACTCCGAGAAGAATATCCACCGTATCATCCATCAGATATTCACCAGTTTGCAGCAACCCCTGCAACTGGGCCGACATACCCTCATCATCACCACCAGCATCGGCGTGGTCTTTTGCGACAACCCGATGGCGCGTCCGGAAGAGTTGCTTAAGCGGGCTGACCTGGCGATGTACCAGGCGAAGCAGGCGGGGCGCAGCAACTACCGGGTATTCAATGAACAGATGCTGGAGAGTGCATCTCGAAAGCTGATGCTGGAGCAGGAGATCCGGACCGCCTTGCAGGAAAAGCAGCTGTTCATGGTGCTGCAGCCGGTGCTGGCCCTGGCGGAGAACCGGGTGGTGGGTTTTGAAACCCTGGTGCGATGGCGGCACCCCAGTCGCGGAGTGCTGCTGCCGGAGGAGTTTATCCGGGATATCGAGGGCACGGAGCAGGGCATCGCGATGGGGTACTTCGTCATCGAGGCCAGTTTACAGTTGCTGGAGCGGGTAAGCCGGATCCTGGACAATGATCAGTTTTACATCGCCCTCAACTTATCGCCCACTCAGTATCTGCACCTGGACTTGATTGGATTCCTGCAGCGTCAACTGGAGCAGCGCCAGATCAATCCGGCCCGGGTCGTGCTGGAGCTCACCGAGGAAGTGTTGATAAAAAACCTCGATAAGGCGATGAAGATCATGCATCAGATCAAGGCGATGGGCTTGCAGATCGCCATCGATGATTTTGGTACCGGCTACTCCTCCCTAAGCTATCTCAAGCAACTGCCGTTTGACATCCTCAAGGTCGATCGGGGCTTCGTTTCTGAACTGGATAACTCCGATGTGGATAGGAACATTGTCACCAGCGTGATCGACCTGGCCCATAACCTACGGCGGGTGGTGGTGGCAGAAGGGGTCGAGAGCCATGACCAGCGTCAGTTTTTGCTCAAGGCGCACTGTGACTGTGTCCAGGGAGATCTCTATTCGGCGCCCATGGATGATGGCGAGATGCTGCGCTACCTGGCCCAGTTGGGGCCGGATCTGGTGTGGCGGGATGAGGAGCGTCTGCTGGGGCGTCAGGCCCGTTAGGAAGGGAGGCCCTGTCGAGTCCTGCTGTAACGAAGGGGGAATCCCCTCATCAAATCGGGCCGCCCAGTGGGCGGCCCGAACTCTGTCAGCGCAGGTGCTTTTCGATGGCATCCATCAAGAGTGCGCTGATGTTGGTGCCGAAGGCGGCATCGATCTCGCGTACGCAAGTGGGGCTGGTGACGTTCACTTCCGTGAGCCGGTCTCCGATGACGTCGAGCCCGACAAAGATCAATCCGCGTTTTTTCAGCTCCGGTGCCACCGAACGGGCGATCGCCCAGTCACTCTCGCTCAGCGGCCGGGCTTCCCCCCGCCCACCGGCGGCCAGGTTGCCCCGGGTCTCTCCCCCTTGCGGGATCCGGGCCAGGCAGTAGGGAACCGGTTCCCCATCCACCATCAGGATCCGCTTGTCCCCATCGCGGATGTCGGGAATGAACTTCTGCACCATGGTGAACACCTGGCCATGTTGGGTCAGGGTTTCGATGATCACTCCCAGGTTATCGCCATCGGCTTTGACCCGGAAGATGGAGGCGCCACCCATGCCGTCCAGCGGTTTGATGATGATGTCGCCATGCTCGCGGTGAAACGCGCGGATCTGGGCGGGACTGCGACTGACCAGGGTCGTTGGGGTGTGTTCGGCAAACCAGGCGGTAAACAGCTTTTCGTTGCAGTCCCGAAGGCTCTGGGGCTTGTTGACGATCAGCGTTCCCTGCTCCTCGGCCCGCTCCAGCAGGTAGGTGGCATAGATATACTCGGTATCGAAGGGAGGATCCTTTCGCATCAGGATCACGTCCAGATCCGCCAGGGGATGGTCAGCCGCTTCGCCCAGGGTAAACCACTGCTGCGGGTTCTCCTCGACCTGGAGCGGCCGCATGGAGGCGCGGGCCTCGCCCTGCAACAGGTAGAGATCCGCCATCTCCATGTAGTGCAGTTCATAGCCACGCTGCTGTGCTTCCAACAGAAAAGCAAAGCTGGTGTCTTTTTTGATGTTGATGCTGCTGATGGGGTCCATCACGATACCCAGCTTGATCATCGAAAGCTCCTTATCCGAGGTCGCCGAAGCGGACCTGCAAAGCGGTAATGGCGGTCAGGGCTGCGGTTTCAGTACGCAGCACCCTTGGGCCTAACAGAATATCAGTAAACCCCTGTGCGGCGGCAGCCTCGATCTCACCGGGAGAGAGGCCCCCCTCCGGGCCGATCAGCAGCCGCAGGGTGGTGACAGGCTCCGGCAGGGTATTGATGCTGTAGCGGGCACGGGGGTGGAGGTTCAGCTTAAGGCCGTCAAATGGCTCTGCCAGCCAGGGTTCCAGCTTCATCACCGGCCGGACTTCGGGCACCCGGTTGCGGCCACACTGCTCGCAGGCGGCGATGGCCACTTTCTGCCACTGATGGATCTTCTTATCCAGCCGATCGCCGCTGAGTTTAACCCCGCAGCGCTCAGACCACAGCGGTGTGATGCTGGCGACCCCGAGCTCGACCGCCTTCTGGATGGTGAACTCCATTTTGTCGCCCCGGGAGATCACCTGTCCCAGGTGCAAACTCAGGGGAGACTCCGAGTCCTGGCTTTCGCGTTGTTCGATTCGAACCAAAACCTGCTTCTTGCCGGCCTCGGTGATGGTGGCGGGAAACTGGTCTCCCTCGCCGTTGAAGAGGATCAGCGCCTGACCGGCCTGCATCCTCAGTACCCGGCCGACATGGTTGGCGCCATCGTCGTCCAGAGCCAGGGTTTGACCGACCTCAAGGGGGCCGGGTTGGTAAATTCTTGGAATGCGCATGCTTGACTCTTCACTCATCGCACTGTGTAGCGATGTAGGGGTTGGGCCAGCCCTGGTGCTCGGCAACCAAATGGTGGCGGCGGCACTCGGCGGCGTCTGCGGGGTACATTGTATGCCAGGCGCGATAGAGTTTCTCCTGGCTATCGGACAGCGCCAGTCGATAGTGCTCGGCCATGTAGAGGTAGGCGCGGGCAATGGGGCCCCGGCTGGACTGCGGCGGTTGGGCACGTCGGCCCTTGAAGTCCACCAGCATCTCGCACTGGCCATACTGGCTTGAGGTGTCGCCCCAGACGGAAAAGCGGTAGTTGGAACGGTCGCCGTTCACCTCCCCGATGGCCGGGTAGAGGTTGTGAAGATCCGCCTCCATGCGGCGAAATTCCGGGTCTTTCTGGCACTGGCTGCGCCCGCCCTGTTGCCAGCATTGGCGCAGGTGACCAAACTGCCAGGCGGGCATCACGTGCTCCCACTCTATTCGGCCGGCGCGGCGGGGCTGTTTGCGCACCTGGTATCCGCAGGCGGCGAGGTCCGGCACCAGCTTGCCATCTTCCGCGTCAAAGGGGCACTGACAGTAGAGGGTCTGGGAGGTCAACGGCCCCTGGTAGAGCTGGCCCAGGATCCGTTTCGACTGGGAGAAGCGTTCCGGTGTGGCCTGGGCGGTGCCGATGAGGGCACACCAGAGGGGGAGAAGGAGTAACAGTCGCATGGGAACTCGTTTTAGAAGAGTGGATAAAGGCGGTTATTCGGTTGGGGTCAGGGGGCCCTGGCAGCGCCGGCAGTGATACTGGGCCTGGCCGCGCTGCACCCGGTTGTGCCGGCGCAGGGTCAGGGCATGCCGTTGGCAAAGGCAACGATATGGGAAGGTTTTGGGCGCCACACTGCTGACATCGAAGGCGTGTCGGGTGCGGGCGGGTTGTTCAAACACGTTGGTCATCAGCGCTTGCCACTCCCTCCCGTGGGGGCGAACCCGGCCATAGAGGGTATGGGCCAGCAGGTGGGCGATCTCATGGGGGACCACCTCTGTGAGGAAGGGTTCGGGATTTTCGCTTAGCAGGACAGGATTGAATCTCAGTCGGTTTTGCAACGGATGGGCCACACCGGCGCTTTGGCCACGCAGTGTCAGGAGTACCTCGGGGCGGGCAAAAGGGCGCGCCAGTCGGGATTCCGCAAGGCGGTAACACTGCTCGATGCGCGCCAGCAGCGCGGGTTGTTGGGGGTGGGAGGTATTCATCGTGCTCTCGGGGCGGAAACTCGGTGTGCTTTGCTTTGCTTTGCTGTGCTGGGTCTGGAAGGGTCGCCAGTATAAGGGGTTACTGGTGGGTGTCCATGGCCATGCCGTCAGGGCATGGCCATGGGCAGATCAGAGCGCGGTGACGGCGTGTTTGAGCATCGCCTCGAGTTGCTCAACGATGGCACGGTTTTGCTGCTCGTCGTAGCCCTGGATTTTAGGGGTATGGATATGGCCCACAGGTACCGGGCTCTCCAGCAGCTGCTTCAGCAGGAGACTGCGATAGCTGATCTCGTTGGAGAGGTAACCGCCCCCGGAGCCGGCGACCGAAGTGGCATCCCGCAAAGAGAGGAGGCTTCGGGCCTCCCTGTCACCCTGCCGAGTGGTGACCTGGCGGTTATCGCGAATCTCGTAGCGCCCCGTGGCCTTCTGTAACTGGGCGACCGGCAGGCTGAACTCGAGAAACTCAGGGCCATTGAGATCGGTACCGTTCAGTGTCGGCGGCAGGGGCTGGGTCTTGCTGGCCCCGGTAACGACGTTGAGGTTATCGCCGGCCTCGGCACTGCGGTTGCGTCCGGGGAAGCGCTCAAGATCGAAGCCATCCCGTCCCATGGAGACGGTGACCACCATATCGACCCGGCGATCCCGCAGGTAGGGGGTCAGCAGGGATTCGATCAGGCCCTGGTCGAAATCGGCAAAGCGAACCGGGATCAGCACGGTTTCAACCTGCACCTTCCGACCGTCGACCTGCCAGCGCTGGCCGTCTAGCGCCAGGGCGGCAAGACCGGAAGGGTTGGACTGGTCGATGTGGTCATCCAGGCGGAAGGGATCGAAGCCGGTGAGCAGTATCTTGATATCACTGTCGTCGTCAAAGTGGATGTCGCTCATTCCCCTGGACGCCTTCTCCAGCGTGCTGAGCATGATCTCGCGCTGCCAGGGCACGATCGCAAATCCAGGGTCTGATTGCTTCAGGCGGGTCCGCGCCGCCAGGCGGTTCCAGTAGAGGGCGCGGTCATCGAAAAATCCGCCCTGGACGTCTTCGACGGCGGCGCGCCAAAGGGCGCTGGCATCTTCGGCCACTTTTCGGGTCGCGGTCAGTTCGCCGTCATCGGCGCGGTAACGTTGGATCAGTTGATCCACCTGCGCCTCATAACGCTGGGTCAGCGGTCCCATCGTCTCCTGGGCCCTCTCCAGGCGCAATTCCTCGGTGTCCAGCGGGGCGGCCATTATGGCGCCGCTCACTAAGCTCATGGCCAGTCCCCATCCCAGCTTGTTCATGGCGATCCTCCTTGGGTTCTCAATTAGGCTACAAGGTACTGAGTTCTTGCGGTCTCGGCAAAAAAAGTTCTTTAGGTTGCAATAACCTATCGATATTTAACCAGTGATGATTTCAATGCCGGCTTCACGACGTCCAATTGCTAAGCTGGGCGCCCTGACCCATTGATTGAGGGCGGCCATGATTGATGTTGGCACCCCAGACTATGTTGCTGCGCGCCGGGCGCTGACCCTAGGGGCGCTGCTGGTGTTTGGTAATCTCTACCTGCTCCAGCCCCTGCTTCCCACCTTGACCGAGACCTTCTCGGTGAGTGCCAGTGAGGCCAACTGGGCCCATGCCGGTGTGTTTCTCGGACTTGCCCTGGCGCTGCTGCCTTGGGCCGTATTGTCGGAGCGGGTAGGGCGTTACCGGGTGATCTGTCTTAGCCTGATGGCGATCCCGCCGGTCGGTGCCCTCGGCGCGATGGCGGATTCGCTATGGGCCCTGGTGGTCGCACGGGTAGTGCTGGGTGGGGTGCTGGCGGGCTTTACCGCCGTAGCGGTGGCCTACATGGCCGAGGAGTTTTCGCCTTCGGCCCTAGCGCTGGCGGTGGGGGGATTCGTGGCGGCGAACTCCGTGGGTGGGATCCTCAGCCGGCTTGTCGGCGGTGCCCTGGGGCAGTGGCTGGGGTGGCAGGGGATGCTGCTGACTAGCTCGGCGGTGGGGGTTCTGGTGGTGCTGGGCGCCTTGCGTTGGCTGCCGCAAGAGCGCGAGTTTCGACCCCATACCCCGGGGTGGATGCCGCTGTGGCGCGCTATCTTCGGCCACCTGATGGCGCCCCGGCTGGTGCTGGCGATGCTGTTGGGCGGGGTGAACTTTGCCCTGTTCGTGAATCAGTTCTCCGTGATGGGGTTTCGCCTGGTCGCGCCCCCGCATCAGCTGCCGGTGGCCGTCAGTGCCGGAATTTTCCTCTGCTACCTGACTGGCACCCTCACCTCGGCCCTTTCGGGTCTCTGGAGCCAGCGTTTTGGCCCCCTCTCCGGGATGGCCTTTGGCGTGTTATTGGCCCTATTTGGGTTAGTGTTGGCGAGACTGGAGACGTTGTGGGCCATCCTCCTCGGGCTGCTGCTGATCAGCGCCGGCGCCTTTTTGGTACATGCCCTGGCCTACGCCTGGGTGGGACGGGAGGCCCGGCAGGCGCGAGCGGGTGCCACCGCGCTCTACCTGGTGCACTACTACCTCGGCGGCAGTTTGGGCGGGTTCTGGTTGTTGTGGTGGTGGCAGGAGAGGGGTTGGGATGGGGTGATTCTCGGTTCGCTGGTGCTTTACCTGGTGATGCTGCTGCTGGTTTGGGGATTGAAACACAGTCTGGGGCCGAGCGTTGAACGGCCCGGAAAGAAAACGCCCGCGTAGGACGGGCGTTGTTTGCTTCTCGCGGCAGGATCAGATCTTGACCACGGCTTCGCCCTGAACGCAGGGTTCGCCGTTATGGTTGAGTACCTCGGTCAGCAGGGTGACGATAGGTTTATCATCGCGCACCTGGGACACCGTCACCCGGGCGGTGACGGCGTCGCCGACAAAGACCGGGCGGACAAATTTCAGCGTCTGCCCCAGGTAGACGGCACCGGCGCCGGGGAGCTTTTGACCCAGCAAGCCTGAGAGGAGGCTGGAGAGCAGGATCCCGTGAACAATAGGTTTGCCGAAGGGGGTCTTGGCGGCAAACTCGCTATCCAGGTGGATCGGGTTGCGATCTTCCGACAGCTCGGAAAACGCCGCCACTTCACTGGGGCCAAACACCTTGCTGATCTCGGCGCTCTGGCCTAGCTGCAAATTCATACTTCCTCCTGTTCCTTCGCGGTGGTGCTGTTGAGGCGCTGCTTAACGTAACTGCCAGGCGCATCTTCCAGTTCCGCTTTCGGTTTACGGGCCGGAACCGGCTCGGCTTTGCTCAGTCCTTTCATCCAGGCTTCCCAGGTGGGCCACCAGGAGCCGGAGTGGTGCTCGGCGCTCTCGAGCCAGGCTTCCGGCGACACGTCGGCGCTGGCACCGATGTAGTGGCCATATTTGCCACCTGGGGGATTGATGATCCCGGCGATGTGGCCGGATTCGCCCAGGATGAAGGTTTTCTCCCCGCCCAGCTTCAACATGCCGTCGTAGTTCCCCTGCCAAAGGGCGATGTGGTCCTCGATGGTGGAGACAAAGTAGGTGGGGGCGGTGATCTTGCTCAGGTCGATCTTGGTGCCCCGCACCGTGAAGGCCCCGGGCTGCATCAGCTCGTTGTTAAGGTAGAAACGGCGCAGCATGGTGGAGTGGGTTTTCCCGGCCACATTGGTGTTGTCACAGTTCCAGTGCAGCAGGTCAAAGGCCACCGGTGTCTTGCCTTTGAGGTAGCCGTCGACGTAGTAGTTCCAGTAGAGGTTGTTCTCCCTCAGCAGGGAGAAGGCCACGGCCAGTTGTCGGCCATCCATCACCCCCTTCTCGGCGTTTTGCTGCTCCATGGCGGAGACAACGTCGTCGTTGATGTAGACGCCGAGTTCGCCGGGTTGGCCAAAGTCGAGGATGGTGGTGAAGAAGGTGGCGGATTTGATCCGCTGCTTCATGCGCCGTGCCGCCATGTACGCCATGGTGGTGGCCAGCAGGGTACCGCCGATGCAGTAACCAACGGCATTGACCTCCTGCTCCCCGGTGGCCTGCTCAATGGCATCCAGGGCCTCGATCACGCCATCGACCACGTAGTCTTCAAAATCGACGTCGGCGTGGCTCATATCTGGGTTCACCCAGGAGAGCATAAACACGGTATGGCCCTGATCGACCAGGTACTTCACCAGCGAGTTATCCGGACGGAGGTCCATGATGTAGTACTTGTTGACGAAAGGCGGCACGATCATCACCGGACGCTTTGAGACCGTCTTGGTGGTGGGGCTGTACTGAAGCAGTTGGAACAGCTGACCGGTTTGTATCACCTTGCCGGGGGTGGCCGCCAGATCTTTACCCAACTGGAACACCGACTCGTCGGTCATGCTGACATTGAGGCTGCCGGCGCTGCGCTTTAGATCGCTGAACAGTTGTTCAATGCCGCGCTTGAGGTTCTCTCCCCGGCTCTCGAGGGTGAGCTGAAGCAACTCCGGGTTGGAGCCGATGAAGTTGCTGGGGGCGAGCGCGTTCACTGCCTGGCGGGTAAAGAAGCGCAGCCGCTGCTTGGCGTCCTCATCCAGCTCCTCCAGTCCATCGATACTGGCCAGGAGACTCTGGGTGGTCAGCAGGTAGGATTGCTTGATGTAATCAAACCAGGGGTTCTCGTGCCACTGGGGATCGCGGAAGCGGCGATCGCCCTTTTCCGGCTCGATCATCGGGTCTACGGTCTGGCCAGCCTGTTTGAGCATGGTGTTCTGGAACAGCTGCAGCTGGGATTGCCACCAGTTAACCTGCTGCTGGATCACCCCGGCGGGATCTTTCATCCCCTCGGTGACCGCTTTGTTCACGTCATCCAGGCTGGTTTTGAGTACCGCCTGACTGGTGTGCTGTCCCTGGTTCTTGGCCAGCTCCAGCAACTGCTCGTTGCAGTGCATCAGGCTGTCCAACAGTTGTTCATAGGTTCCTTTACTCATGGTGACTCCCTTCTTGTCACTGACTGAATTGGGGGCTCTGGCTCAGCAGCTGTTGCCAAGCCGCCTGGCACGCCTTGAGCGTTTCATTCATCTGGCCGCAGTCGGCGTTCAGACGCTCAACCAGGGCACCGAAGTGGTGTTGCTGCTGCTCCGTCAGCGCAGACCAGTTCTCGGGATCCCGCAGCTGGCTCACATTGTGCAGTTGCTCAATGGACAACTCACTGTAAAAGCTGGCACTGGAAAGCTGCAACTGGGCCAGCTTCTCCAGGCTGTCGAGCCAGGTCTGCTGACACTGCAGCCAGGGAGCGGTAAATTGCTCCAGCCCTTGCTGCCACTGTGCGAAGAACGCGTTGGTCATGGTGAACTCCTCTCTCTGCGGCCGGCCACCGGACATGGTGGTAGTGCCGACAATCTCATCATTTTGTGATGAGTTTATGAGCATATTGTGCATCGCACAATAGGTTGTTGCAAGAATGTAGGAGGACGGGAGTTGGCCGCCAGTGGGATTGAGCTTCGAACGTCGCCGCCGTTGCGGCATGAACCCAGAATGGAGACACTTTTTTATAATCTATTCAGTTTCTTGTGCTTGAAACCTTCACCCCGTCCTGCGGCTTTGTGGCGTCCTATGCTTTACATATGAAAATTCATATATATGATTATTGTTATATGTGGCCGAACTGCGAAATGAGTCCCGAGGCATCAGAATGAATCCCGTCAACCTGCTCAAGTCGCTTGCCGACGAGACCCGGCTCAAGATCCTGCTGCTGATACTCCTGGAAAAGGAGTGCTGCGTCTGTGAATTGACCTGTGCCCTGGAGGAGAGCCAGCCCAAGATTTCCCGTCACTTGGCCCGGCTGCGCCAGGAGGGAGTCTTGCAGGATAGGCGGGCGGGTCAGTGGGTCTACTACTCCTTGGCGAGCCTGCCGCCCTGGCTGCTGGCAACCCTGGAGGGGATCCTGTCCCAGCATCAGGAGTTCCTGGCCGAAACCGAGCACCGCCTTGCCACCATGGGGGACAGGCCCCAACGTCAGCAGCAGTGCTGTAACTGAGGAGTGTGAGCATGGGACGTTTTGAACGTTACCTGAGTCTTTGGGTCGGTCTGTCGATTCTCGCTGGAATTGGCCTTGGTCGACTGTTTCCCCAGGCCTTTGCCACCCTGGCCGAGTGGGAGATCGCCGGGATCAACGGGGTTATCGCCCTGCTGATCTGGGTGATGATCTTCCCGATGATGGTGCAGATCGATTTCCAATCGGTGAGACAGGTGGGCCAGCAGCCCAAGGGGCTGATGTTGACGCTCGTCATCAACTGGCTGATCAAGCCCTTCTCCATGGCGGCCATCGCCTGGCTGTTTTTTCGTGTGCTGTTTGCCGACTGGGTTGACCCCCAAAGCGCCTCCGAGATCATCGCCGGGATGATCCTGCTGGGGGTGGCACCCTGTACCGCCATGGTGTTCGTCTGGAGTCAGCTGACCCGAGGTAACCCCGCCTATACTCTGGTCCAGGTGTCGGTCAATGACCTGATCATGGTGGTGGCCTTTGCGCCGATCGCGGCGTTGCTGCTGGGGGTCAACGAGGTGCTGGTGCCCTGGCAAACCTTGTTACTTGCCACCGGGCTATACGTTGCACTGCCGCTGGTTGCGGGCGTCGTGGCCCGGGCCTGGTGGCTGCGCCGGGGGGAGGCGGCCCTGGAGGGCTTTGTTGCCCGCCTTAAACCCTTCTCGATGATGGGGCTGCTGGCAACGGTACTGCTGCTGTTTGCCATCCAGGCCCAAACGCTGCTAGCCCAGCCCGGGCTCATTGTCCTGATCGCCCTGCCCCTGATGATCCAGACCTACGGGATCTTTGCCCTGGCCTATGGCTTGGCAAAAGTCCTTAAGCTGCCGCACAACGTGGCGGCGCCGGCGGCGATGATTGGCACCTCCAATTTTTTCGAACTGGCGGTGGCGGTGGCGATCGCGCTGTTCGGTTTGAACTCCGGAGCGGCGCTGGCCACCGTGGTAGGGGTGCTGGTGGAGGTGCCGGTGATGCTCTCCCTGGTGGGGCTGGCCAATCGCACTAGGCATTGGTTTCACGACGACGCCCGGGCCAATCCCCGGGCACTGCAATCCTGAAGAGAGACAACGATGAAAGTAAAAGTGGGGATCAACGGCTTCGGCCGCATGGGCCGCCTGGCCCTGCGCGCGGCATGGGATCAGCGCGAGTTCGAGTTTGTTCAGATCAACGATCCCGCCGGAGATGCGGCCACCCTGGCGCACCTGCTGGAGTTTGACACTGTCCATGGGCGCTGGGGCCACGCAGTCGGGGTTAAGGGTGACAAGATGCTGATCGACGGTCAGGCGATCACCGTTACCCGTCACCGGGCGCTGGAGCAGACCGACTGGTCCGGCTGCGATTTGGTGATTGAAGCCTCGGGACAGTTCAAGGATAAGGCCAAGCTCCAGGCCTACCTCGACCAGGGGGTAAAACGGGTGGTAGTGACGGCACCGGTCAAACAGGAGGGGGTGCTCGACGCTGTCTATGGCGTCAATCATCACTGGTACGACAAGGCGCAGCACCGGATCGTTACGGCAGCTTCATGCACCACCAACTGCCTGGCTCCGGCGGTGAAGGTGATCCATGAGGCGCTGGGGATCAAGCACGGATCCATGACCACCATCCACAGCATCACCAACACCCAGACCATCCTCGATGCCCCCCACAAGGATCTGCGCCGGGCTCGAGCCTGCGGTGAGAGCTTGATCCCCACCACCACCGGCTCCGCCACCGCCATCACCCATATCTTCCCCGAGCTGAAGGGGCGCCTCAATGGCCATGCGGTGCGGGTGCCTCTGTGCAATGCGTCCCTTACCGACTGCGTGTTCGAGTTGGAGCGCGCCACCACGGTGGAGGAGGTGAACGGCTTGCTGGAAACCGCTTCCCAGGGGGAGATGAGGGGGATCCTCGGCTTTGAGTCCCGTCCGCTGGTGTCGGTGGATTACCGTAGCGACCCCCGCAGTTGCATCGTTGACGGCCTGTCGACCATGGTGGTCAACGGCACACAGCTCAAGCTCTACCTCTGGTACGACAACGAGTGGGGTTATGTGAACCGCACCATGGAGCTTGCTCGCTACTTGGTGCAACAGGGGTTGTAACCCGGAAAAGCGCGCAGGTGCCGGGAAAAGGCCCAGCACCTGCCTTTGGGATCGCGCAACGCTCTGCCTGCTGCTCCCTCTACCCGTTTTGGAATTGCCATGATCGCCAGACTCCAGGGGCTGGATCGGCAGGTAAAACAGTACCTGCTGGTCACCTTCAACTACTGGAACTTCACCCTCACCGACGGCGCCCTGCGGATGCTGGTGGTGCTCCATTTTCACCAGCTGGGCTACAGTCCGCTGGCGATCGCCTCGCTGTTCCTCTTCTACGAAATTTTCGGCGTAGTCACTAACCTGGTCGGCGGGTACCTGGGGGCCCGGCTGGGGCTCAACCGCACCATGAACGTCGGGTTGGCGCTGCAGGTGGTGGCCCTGGGGATGCTGGCGGTGCCGGCGGCTTACCTGTCGGTGCCCTACGTCATGGCGGCGCAGGCCCTCTCTGGCATCGCCAAAGATCTCAACAAGATGAGTGCGAAAAGTGCCATTAAGACCCTGCTTCCCCGGGGTCAGGAGGGGGCCCTTTATCGCTGGGTCGCCCTGCTGACCGGGTCGAAAAACGCCTTGAAGGGCGTTGGCTTTTTCCTCGGTGGGGCCCTGCTGATGGGGCTGGGGTTCCGCTGGGCGATGGTCGCCATGGCAACGGTGCTGGTGGTGGTGCTGCTGTTGAGCCTGAGAGGGTTGGGCAAAGATCTGGGCCGGGCAAAAAGCAAGCCGAAGTTCTCGCAGCTGTTTTCCAAAAGCCGAAGCATCAACCTGCTCTCCGCCGCCCGCCTGTTCCTGTTTGGGGCCCGGGACGTCTGGTTCGTCATCGCCGTGCCGCTCTACCTGGGTAGCGTCTTTGGCTGGAGTCACCTGCAGGTGGGCGGTTTCATGGCGGCCTGGGTGATCGGTTATGGCGTGATCCAGGGGTTCGCTCCCCGCCTGACCGGCACTGCCAGGGCTGCAGCCCAGCCACTCGAGCGAGTGCCCGATGGCCGCTCGGCGCTGCTCTGGGCGGGGGGGCTGACCCTGGTGACGGCGCTCCTGGCTCTTGGGGTTCAGCTTCAGTGGCCTCCCCAGCCGACCATCGTCCTGGGCCTGATGACCTTCGGCGCGGTGTTTGCCATCAACTCCAGCCTGCACTCCTTCCTGATCGTCCACTACGCCGGTGAGGATGGAGTCTCTTTGGATGTGGGGTTCTACTATATGGCTAACGCCATGGGACGGCTGCTGGGAACGGTACTCTCAGGCTTGGTGTTCCAGCTGGCGGGTTTGGCGGCCTGCCTCTGGATCTCGGTGCTGTTTCTGATCCTGGCCACCCTCATTTCACTCTGGCTGCCGCGCCATGACGCCGTGGTGGCCCAAGGTTAAAAGGAGACCTGTATGAGTTTCTCACCTGTCCTGACCGAAGCCGATGGCTTCAAGTTGGCGCTGCATCCGGCCCCGGGCCTGGAAGCTCCGCTGGCGGAGGATATTGCCCTGCTCAAAGCGGCCGGTGTCAGCGCCGTCGTCACGACTCTGACCGAGGCCGAGTTGGCGAGCCTGGGCCTGACCGCACTGGGCCAGTCCCTGGAGGCCGCGCGTCTTTCCTGGTTTCACCTGCCGGTGGAAGACAAATCCTTGCCGGCGGGGGCGTTCGACGCCCGTTGGCCCGAGGCTTTGCCCCAGCTCAAAGCGCTGCTTGAGGCGGGAGAGCGGGTCTCGGTGCACTGTCGCGGGGGAACCGGGCGTACCGGCCTGGTGGCTGCCAAGCTGGTGCTGTCCTGTGGCGGCGACTGGGATAAGACCCTGGCGGCCATCCGAGCGGCCCGCCCCGGCGCCCTGACTGCCGAGTCGCAACTGGACTACCTCAAGGCGGGGCGGTAAGGGCTATCCGCTGGGTCGAAAAAAACCGCCACTGTCTCCGGTCAGTGGCGGTTTTTTATTGTTGCTCAAGCTGTTAGAAATAAACTGTCCCGCCTAATACCGTGCTGCAGTATCCAGGAGTCGACCATGTCAGAATCCTTTACTATCCGCCGGGCCGAGCCCTCCGATGCCAAGGCCTTCCAGGAGATCGCCGCAGGGGAAAAGGCTTACAGCAACACCATGCAGCTGCCCTGGCCCAGCGTGGCGATGTGGCAGCAACGCTGCGAGCAGTGGCCGGAGCATCTCCATGTACTGGTGGCACAAAGCGGCTAGGGGAGGGTGATCGGCAACCTGGGGTTGGAGGCGTTGCAGCTGCCGCGACGCCGGCACGTTGGCCAAGTCGGCATGTTCGTCCATGATGAGTGGCAAGGGCTAGGCGCCGGCACCGCCCTGATGGCGGCGGCCGTTGAGTTGGCGGACAACTGGCTGAACCTTTCCCGTCTGGAGCTGGAGGTATACCCCGATAATGAAGCGGCCCTGGCACTCTACCGCAAGTTTGGCTTCGAGCAGGAGGGCATCGCCCGCCAGGCGGTGTTTCGGTCGAGGCGGTTTACCGACGTGATTAAGATGGCTCGGTTACGCGCGTAGTGGGCGTCCCGGCTTAAGCGTTGCGCGCTCCAACAAAAACGCCCGCTCAAAAGAGCGGGCGTTTTTTGTGTCAGCTTCTGATCACAGGCCGGCGTCGGCGCGCAGGGCTTCCGCCTTGTCGGTCTGCTCCCAGGGGAACTGAACTCGGCCGAAGTGGCCGTAGGAGGCGGTCGGCTGGTAGATGGGACGCTCCAGGTGCAGCATCTGGATAAGGCCGTAGGGGCGCAGATCGAAGTGCTTGCGGACCAGGGCGATCAGCTTATCTTCCGGCAGCTTGCCGGTGCCGAAGGTCTCGATGCTGATGGAGGTCGGCTCGGCCACGCCGATGGCGTAGGAAACCTGGATCTCACAGCGATCCGCCAGGCCAGCAGCAACGATGTTCTTGGCCACGTAGCGGGTGGCATAGGCCGCGGAGCGATCCACCTTGGAGGGATCCTTTCCGGAGAAGGCGCCGCCACCGTGACGGGCCATGCCGCCGTAGGTGTCGACAATGATCTTACGACCGGTCAGACCGCAGTCGCCCATGGGGCCGCCGATCACGAAGCGACCGGTGGGGTTGATGTGGAACTTGGTCTCTTTGCTGATCCACTTCTCCGGCAGCACCGGCTTGATGATGGTGTCCATCACGCCTTCGCGCAGCTCTTCGGTAGAGACGCTGTCACAGTGCTGGGTGGAGAGCACGACCGCATCGATGCCGGCCACGGTACCGTCGGCGTTGTAGGCGAAGGTTACCTGGGATTTGGCATCCGGACGCAGCCAGGGCAGGGTGCCGTTCTTGCGCACTTCAGCCTGACGCTTCACTAGTCGGTGTGAGTAGGTGATGGGGGCGGGCATCAGCACATCGGTTTCATTGCTGGCGTAACCAAACATCAGGCCCTGGTCGCCGGCGCCCTGCTCGCGCGGGTCCGACTTGTCGACACCCTGGTTGATGTCCGGGGACTGCTTGCCGATGGCGGAAAGGACGGCGCAGGAGTTGGCGTCGAAGCCCATGTCGGAGTGGGTGTAACCGATGTCACGGACGGTCTGACGGGTGATCTCTTCGATATCGACCCAGGCGGAGGTGGTGATCTCTCCCCCTACCATCACCATGCCGGTTTTTACGTAGGTTTCGCAGGCTACACGGGCCTTGGGATCTTGCGCCAGGATGGCGTCGAGAACCGCATCGGAGATCTGATCCGCAATTTTATCCGGATGACCTTCGGACACCGACTCGGAGGTGAACAGGTGACGTGCCATTTGATTAATCTCTCGTCTATCTATACTGAAAAACGTGTAGAAGCATCTACATCTGGATGGCTATTCTAGGGGTTTTTATCCCGGTTGCCAATCGGGGCGAACAAAAGTGGGAAGCGGCGCTGCCAATGCCGAGGCCCGCTCTCCAGTGTAGACCCTTTAGAGGGGCTGGATTTTGCCCTATAAAGGGGGTATAACGGCTCGCTTTGGCACCGAGTGCTAAAGAAGTTTCTGGTTTAGTTTTGAGGTTAATAGGTACATGGTTCTCGAGGCGTAAGCCGTGCGGGCGAGGCTTGCACGGCATCCGATATGGTTCATCCCCGGCGGCCCCCGGCCGTGCCTGCACTCCCCTCCCGCTCTTCCGGCTCCAAGAGTCCTGATCCATCCTCTCAATTGCACCTGTTACATGCGGCCTTGCTGAGCTGACAGCGATGCCCCATGCTTTTGCCTTTGCATCACCCCTGCGCACACGCGCACGTTGAGGAGACAACACCATGAGCGACCCCCGTTACCTGGAAACCCTGTACCCGTCTTACGGCCAGCAGTTTGAGATGGAGGAGGTGCTGTTTCGTGCACCGACCGAACACCAGGAACTGATCATCTTCAAGAACCAGCGATTCGGTCGCGTCATGGCCTTGGATGGGGTGATTCAAACCACGGAAGTGGATGAGTTTATCTATCACGAGATGCTGACCCATGTGCCGCTGCTGGCTCATGGCAGTGCCAAGCGTGTACTGATCATCGGTGGGGGTGACGGTGGGATCCTGCGTGAGGTGTTGCGCCACGATGCGGTTGAGCAGGTTACCCAGGTGGAGATCGATGCCCAGGTGATCGAGATGTGCAAGCAGTTTTTGCCCAACCACAGCGCCGGTGCGTTTGAGGATCCCCGGGTGAACATCGTCATCGACGATGGCAAGGCGTTCGTGATGAACTGCACCGAGAAGTTCGATGTCATCATCTCCGACTGTACTGACCCAATCGGCCCGGGTGAGGCGCTGTTTGAGTCCGACTTCTACCGGGGCTGCAAGCAGTGCCTCAACGAGGGCGGGATTTTCGTGGCGCAAAACGGCGTGCCCTTCATGCAGCCGGACGAGGCGGAAACCACTAAGGCCCGTCTGCAGCCCTTCTTTGCGGACCGGACCTTCTACTGCGCCGCGGTGCCCACCTACATCGGCGGTATCATGTCCCTGGCCTGGGCCAGCGACGATGCCGGCCTGCGTCAGCACAGCACCGAGGTGATCGCCGAGCGTTTCGCCCGCGCTGGCTTTAAAACCCGCTACTACAACCCGGCCATCCATACCGGCGCGTTCGCGCTGCCGCAGTACCTGGTTGACCGCCTAGCCAAGATCGACTGATTGGAGACGACGTCATTGAACTGGACCGTTGATAAAGCGCTGGAACTGTACAACGTGCCCTACTGGGGACGCGGTTACTTCCACATCAATTCACAAGGTAATGTGGAGGTTCGACCGGAGCAGGGTAAGCCGGATCGTGCCATCGACCTGGCGGCACTGACTGAGCAGTTGGTGAGCGAGCGGGGTGCCAAGCTGCCCCTGCTGGTACGCTTCCCCGATATCCTTCAGGGGCAGGTGCAAAACCTCTGCGGTGCCTTTAGGGGCGCCATCGAGGAGTACGGTTATCGCGGTGACTACCTGGCGGTGTACCCCATCAAGGTGAACCAGCAGCGCAGCGTGGTGAATGCCCTGATCGCCGGTGGTGGTGAGCAGCTGGGGCTGGAAGCCGGTTCCAAAGGGGAACTGATGGCGGTGCTGGCGATGGCACAGGATGCTGCCCAGGTGATCGTCTGCAACGGCTACAAAGATTCCGAGTACGTGCGCCTGGCGTTGATCGGCCAGAAGATGGGCTACGACGTCTACCTGGTGATTGAGAAGATGTCGGAGCTGGAGCTTGTGCTGCAGGAAAGCCGCAAGATGGGGATCGTGCCCCGCCTCGGGGTTCGGGCCCGACTGGCCTCCCAGGGCAAGGGCAAATGGCAGTCCTCCGGCGGTGAAAAGTCCAAGTTCGGCCTCTCGGCGATGCAGATCCTGAAACTGGTGGAACGGTTGCGCACCGAGGGCCGTCTCGACAGCCTGCAGCTGCTGCATTTCCACCTCGGCAGCCAGATCGCCAATATCCGCGATATCCAGAAGGGTCTGACGGAGTGTGGTCGCTTCTACATGGAGCTGCGCAAGCTGGGCGCCCCCATCACCACCGTCGATGTGGGCGGGGGCCTTGGGGTGGATTACGAGGGGACCCGCTCCCAGAGCAGCTGCTCGGTCAACTACTCCCAGCAGGAGTACGCCAACAACGTGGTGTACGCCATCGGTGATGTGTGCAAGCAGTACGGCCTGCCCCATCCGCGCCTGATCTCGGAGTCCGGCCGGGCCATGACCGCTCACCATGCGGTGCTGATCGCCGACGTTATCGGTGTGGAGGCGTACCAGCCGGAGTCGGATCTCCCACCACTGTTACCGGGTGCGCCCATGGTGCTGCGCAACATGTGGCAGACCCTGGAGGAGGCGCGCAGTAACACTGACGTGCGCGCTTTGGGGGAGATCTACCACGATACGGTCAATGATCTGGCGGATGTCCATGCCAAGTACAACTACGGTTTGCTGGATCTAAGTGAGCGCGCCTGGGCGGAACAGGTACACCTGCAGGTTTCCTGGCACGTGGCAAGGCAACTGTCGCCGAAAAACCGCTCCCATCGGCCGTTGATCGACGATCTCAATGAGAAGCTGGCGGACAAATTTTACGTCAACTTCTCCCTGTTCCAGTCGTTGCCCGATGCCTGGGGGATCGACCAGGTGTTCCCGGTACTGCCCCTCTCCGGGCTGGATGAAAAGCCGGACCGGCGCGCGGTGATCCTCGACATCACCTGCGACTCCGACGGCACCATCGATCAGTACGTGGATGGCCAGGGGATCGAGACCACCCTGCCGATGCCGGCGTGGCAGGCGGAAAAGCCTTACCATATCGCGTTCTTTATGGTGGGGGCCTACCAGGAGATCCTCGGTGACATGCATAACCTGTTTGCCGATACCGAGGTGGTGGATGTCCGCCTGGACGCCAACGGCGAGCTCGACTTCGTCGAGTCGGTTGCGGGCACCACGGTGGCTGAAGTGATGGAGTACGTGAACCTGGATCCTAAGGTGATCCTCGCCCGCTACCGCTCCCGCTTAGGGGACCAGCCGCTGGAGGCGGAGCAGAAAGCCCAGTTCCTCCAGGAGCTGGAAGCGGGGCTTCAGGGTTACACCTACCTGGAACCCTGAGCGCAGTTGACTGCACCCGAATGAAAAAGGCCCGTAAGGGCCTTTTTTGTTTTCGATTTTTGTCCATTGAGGCGGCCCGCATCGAGCCTGCTGAGGCTCGGCCTTGCCAACAAGTGGTGGATTTGAGTCAACCGGCCCCTTCCCTGTCCCGCTGCCCATTAAGCTAAGGCCTTCACCCACTGATGCTAACCACACTGCAAAACAGGGAGGTTTTATGCCGTTGAATCCTATCCGATGGCCGGTCTCATACTGGCCGATGCTGCTGGGGGCCCCGCTCTCCCTGCCGCTCAGTGGCGCCGAACCGCCCTCCACGGTCGATACGCTCGGGGTGTCGGAGCAGCCCAAGGCGCCAGCCCTGCCACTGGCCAAAGCGTATCGACCCGGGCTCAACCTGACCCACTACTGGATGAGTGAAAAGCTCGATGGCATGCGCGCTTACTGGGATGGCACACAGCTGAGCTCCCGCAGTGGCCACAAGATCCATGCCCCCGGTTTTTTCCTGGCACAGCTGCCGGCGCACCCCCTGGACGGCGAGCTCTGGCTGGGACGGGGCCAGTTCGAAGCCCTGATGGCCATTGTCCGGGATCGCGTACCGGACGAGGCGGCCTGGCGCCAGGTCCGTTTCATGCTGTTCGACGCACCCGACCGGGGTGTAATCTACGAGCAGCGCTATCGCCACCTTGCCACCCTGCTGTCGGGTGCTGAACGGCCCCAGCTCGCGCGGATCGAACATAGGTCGATCCAGGATGAGAAGCAGCTGCAGGCAGAGCTGGCGCGGATCGTGGCCGCCGGGGGAGAGGGGGTGGTGCTTCGGCATCGCCAGGGACTCTACCTGCCGGGGCGCAGCGATGAGCTGCTCAAGCTCAAGTCCTACCAGGACGATGAAGCCGTGGTGCTGGCGCACCTTCCGGGCAAGGGTCAGTTCCGGGGAATGATGGGCTCACTGCTGGTGGAGGACCGCCAGGGGAGGCAGTTTCGTATCGGCTCCGGGTTTACCCATGCCCAGCGGCGGGAGCCACCCGAGGTCGGTACGGTGATCACCTACCGCTTCAATGGCCGTACCGCCAGTGGCTTGCCGAGATTTGCCCGTTTCGACCGAACTTTTGTCGCATTTTGAGACGGTTCTGCCGGTTTGGCCGGGAGAGGTGGTGCTTGGAACGGGAATTGTCCGAGGGGATTTGCGTCTGCGCCGTTGAAGGGGGAATATATGGGCGCCGATTTTCAATTCACCCCCTCACCAGGAGCCAAGATGTCTTCTCGTAAAGAGCTTGCCAATGCAATCCGCGCATTGTCCATGGATGCCGTTCAACAAGCCAATTCCGGTCACCCCGGTGCCCCGATGGGGATGGCGGACATCGCCGAAGTGCTGTGGCGCGATTTTCTTCAGCACAACCCCACCAACCCGCAGTGGGCCAACCGGGATCGCTTCGTGCTGTCGAATGGCCACGGCTCTATGCTTATCTACTCCCTGTTGCACCTCACCGGTTACGACCTGGGTATCGAGGATCTGAAGCAGTTCCGCCAGCTGCACTCCCGCACCCCCGGCCACCCGGAATACGGTTACGCCCCAGGGGTGGAAACCACCACCGGTCCCCTGGGCCAGGGGATCACCAATGCGGTCGGCATGGCGCTGGCGGAGAAGGTGCTGGCGGCGCAGTTCAACCGTCCGGGTCATGAGGTTGTCGATCACTTCACCTACGCCTTCATGGGCGACGGCTGCCTGATGGAGGGGATCTCCCATGAGGCGTGTTCCCTGGCGGGTACCCTGGGCCTGGGTAAGCTGATCGCGTTCTGGGACGACAACGGGATCTCCATCGATGGTGAGGTGGAAGGCTGGTTCTCCGACGACACCCCGAAACGTTTTGAAGCCTACGGCTGGCACGTTATCCCTGCGGTCGATGGCCACGACTCCGAGGCGATCCGCGCCGCCATCGAAGCCGCCCGAGCCGAAACCGGTAAGCCGACGCTGATCTGTACCAAGACCGTGATTGGCTACGGCAGCCCCAACAAATCTGGCTCCCACGACTGCCACGGCGCACCGCTGGGGGTTGAAGAGATCTCCGCCGCCCGCGACTTCCTGGGCTGGACACACGCGCCCTTCGAGGTTCCGGCAGAGATCTACCAGGCCTGGGACGCCAAACGTGCCGGGGCGGAAGCCGAGTCCGCCTGGGAGGCGAAGTTTGCCGCCTATGCCGAGGCGCACCCGCAACTGGCGGCGGAGTTCCAGCGTCGTATGGCGTCGGAGCTGCCCGAGGGGTGGAGCGATCACGCTGACGCTTACATTGCCGAGCTGCAAGCCAGTGCTAACAAGGTCGCGACCCGTAAAGCCTCCCAGGATTGTCTCAACGCCTTTGGCCCGCTGCTGCCGGAGCTGTTGGGTGGTTCCGCGGATCTGACGCCCTCTAACCTGACCAACTGGTCCGGTTCCAAGTCGGTCACCGCCGAGGATGCCTCCGGTAACTACCTGCACTATGGCGTTCGCGAGTTTGGCATGAGTGCCATCATGAACGGCATCGCCCTGCACGGCGGCTTCAAGCCCTACGGCGCCACCTTCCTGATGTTCATGGAGTACGCCCGCAACGCGGTGCGGATGGCGGCGTTGATGAAGCAGCCCACCATCTTCGTCTACACCCACGACTCCATCGGTCTGGGGGAAGATGGTCCGACCCACCAGCCGGTGGAGCAGGTTGCGACGCTTCGGTTGACCCCGAACCTGAGCACCTGGCGCCCCTGTGACGCTGTCGAGTCCGCAGTGGCCTGGCGCTATGCGGTTGAGAGCACCGAGGTGCCCACGGCGCTGATCTTCTCCCGCCAGGGCCTGGAGCCGATGGCTCGGAATGAACAGACCCTGGCCAACGTGGCCAAGGGGGGCTACGTGCTCAAGGACAGCGTCGGCAAGCCGGAGCTGATCCTGATCGCCACCGGCTCCGAGGTGGAGCTGGTGATGAAGGCGGCGGCCGAGCTGGAAGCAGCGGGTAAGGCGGTACGCGTGGTTTCCATGCCGGCGACCGACGTGTTCGATGCCCAGGATGCGGCCTACAAGGAGTCTGTATTGCCCTCCGATGTGACCAACCGCATCGCGGTGGAAGCCCTGATCGCCGATTACTGGTACAAGTACGTCGGTCTGGACGGCCGCATCATCGGCATGACCAGCTTCGGTGAGTCTGCGCCTGCCGGTGAACTGTTCAAGCTGTTTGGCTTTACCGTCGAGAACATCGTCGACACGGCCAACGAGATGTTGAACGGCTAAGGCGCCCAACTCCGCGCTAAACAAAAAGCCCCCGGCCATGCCGGGGGCTTTTTCGTTGGACCCGGGCCCCCGGTGTCACTGTTTTGGGGAAACCCTGCTGGTTGTCTCAGGCTTTGCGACAACCGAGCCGGACCTTGTGCTCATCCACAAACCAGAGTGCTTCGTGGCGCCGCCGACCACAGACAAGGGCCTGGTCGGCGGCGAACAGGAAGGCTTTCCAGTTGCGCTGAAAAACGTCGTAACGGGTTTCGAGGATGTGTTGGTCGTCGTAACAGATGAACACCAGCGTCTGGGGATCCCAGTTTAGGAACTGGTGCAGGGGCTGGGGCAGGGGCCCTTCGTCCGACTCAAAGGCTTCGGCCCACTCCCACTGGGAGGGCCAGCACTGGTCGTCGCTGAGCCAGGGTTCCTCCTCCACCCGCTCCAGGTCATGGCACTGCTGTCCCACCTGGTTGTGCCAGACCTGCTGGGCATAGACCGGGGTCAGTGGGCGGATCTGCGCCTTATCTTCCGGGCTTATTGCCAGATCGGCCCGATTGAACACCCAGGCATAGGGGTAGTCCTTCAGTTCGTTGTGTTTTTTCATGGTTTCTAAACTCTTGCCGACCTGCGTGTAGGCAGGTCACTGTACCAAAGCCACGTCGCCGGGAGGAATCTTATTGTCCCCTGTTCAGGCTCAATGTTAGTGAGTATGCTGGCCTCCTGACCAAAAATAAGGAGCCCCTATGTCGATCTGGAAGCGCGAACTGGACTTTTCCCTGCTCAACAACCGTGGTGAGGACACCCTGGTGCAGCAGCTTGGGATGGAGGTGGTGGCGGTGGACGATGGCTCGCTCAGCATGAGCATGCCGGTGGATCACCGGACTCATCAGCCCCTGGGCCTGCTTCATGGCGGGGCCTCGGTGGCACTGGCGGAGAGTGTCGGTTCGCTGGCGGCCAACCTGTGTGTCGATTATGACCACTATTGCGTCGGTGTGGAGATCAACGCCAACCACCTGCGTGCCAAGCGCAGCGGCGTCGTTACCGGCAAAGCCTCGCCGCTGCACTTGGGGGGCACGACCCAGGTCTGGCAGATCGAGATCCGTGATGAGAAGGAAAGGTTGGTCTGCATGAGCCGGCTGACCATGGCGGTGCGAAAGCACAAGGGTAAGGTGTGAAACTCACCTTCTCCCAGGGGACGCTGATCGCCAACCCCAATGAGCTCATGGTGCGCCTGGAGGGTCCCGCCCGTATCACCTTCCAGGCGGCGGCGGACTGCATTCAACTGGTGGGGATCGCCAACGTGGTGACCGGCTTCGGGGGGGGCGTCAGCTGGTCTATCCGTCTGGATAACGAGGAGCAGCTAACCGAGCTGGCTGAGCAGCTTGGGGTGGATATCAAAGGGTTGTAGGACCCAGCGTTGTCACTCAGTGGCCAAAGAACAGCCACAGGCCCAACCCGATCATCAGGGTGCCCGAGATGCGGTTGACCCGTTTGACATTGTCCCGGCTGAGCAAGCGGCGCAGGCCGTGGCCGCCGCAGGCGTAGAGAGTCATGCAGGTGAACTCGCACAGCAGGATCACGGTCAGCAGCAGTGCCATCTGTGGTGCCAGCGGCAGGTCGGCGTGGATGAAGGGGGGCAGCAACGCCAGCATGAAAGCCCACCCTTTGGGGTTGGCGATGGCGGTGATCAGGCCGCGCTGAAACAGTGCTCCGGCGCCGACCTCAGCCACAGCATCGCCGCTGCCAAGCTCTCCCCGGCTTCGCCACATCTGTATCCCGAGGTAAACCAGGTAGGCGCCGCCCACGCCGGTCAGCAGGGTAAACAGCACGGGCCACTGCAGCATCAGGGCCGAAACCCCGAACACCGCCGCCAGCGACACCGTCGCCACCCCGAGCAGCTCCCCGGCCATCATCGGCAGGGTCCGCTTAAAACCGACACTCATCCCCAGGCTCAGGGCCAGCAGCATGCACATCCCCGGCGTAATGGAGACGGCAAAAAAGGTGGGGATGAACAGCAGTAGGGTCGGCAGATCGATCATGGCGGGCATCGTTTGTGGGCAGGGAAGCGAAAAGGGTGGGCCGGCCCCCGGAACAGGGCGCCGGCGCGGCAAAGAGTGCGCTTAGCGCAGGGCGATGCCGTTATCCAGCAGGGTGATGTGGCCCGCTTTATAGAGGCCGCCAATGGTCCGCTTGAACACCCCTTTGGAGACGCCGAAGATCGCCTTGATGGTCTCGGCATCGGTCTTGTCGTAGAGAGGGGCAAAGCCGTCGGGCTGCTTGCGCAGGTAGGCCAGGATCTCCTCGCCGAGGCGATCCACCTGCTTGTTGACCGGCGGATTGACGCTGACGTCGAGGCGCCCTCCCTCCCGGACCTTAGTGATCACGCCCGGCATCCGCTGGCCGATCTTCAGCGGTTTGAAGACACTGTCGTAGTAGATCACCCCCCAGTGGGCGTCGTTCACGATCGCCTTGTAACCCAGATCGGACTTGCCACCAATCACCACGGAGACGCGCTCCTTCTCCCGGTAGTTGGCCGGCTCCTGGTCGAGGAAGCGATCCAGCTTGGTGCTGGCGGCGATGCGGTCGGTGTGTTCATCCAGATAGAGGTAAACCAGCACCCAGCGCCCCTCCTCCAGCGGTGTCTTCATCTGGTTGAAGGGCACCAGCAGGTCCTTATCCAGTCCCCAGTCGAGGAAGGCGCCGATGCGGGTGACTTCCTTGACCTTGAGGCTGGCGAACTGCCCCACCGCCGCCTTGGGCCGGGCGGTCGTGGCGATAAACTGATCCTCGGAATCGGTGTAGAGGAACACCTCCAGCTGATCGCCGGGCTCCGCGGTTTTTGGGGCCACCTTCTTCGGTAGCAGAATCTCGCCGAGCTCGCCGCCGTCGAGATAGAGGCCGAAGCTCATCCGTTTGACCACGGTGAGGGTGTTGAACTGTCCGATTTTGACCATCTGCTTGCCTGTCGAATTTGCCGGAGAAGGAACGGGCGCGAAGTATACCCTGTTTTGACCGCCACTGCTGCGCCGCACCGGGATCAGACGCTGGCGATCTCCGACTCGGTCAGCGGCCGGTAAGTGCCTTCGGCAAGATCATCGAGCCACAGCTCGCCCATGCGCTCTCGATGCAGGGCAAGGACCGGATTTCGAAAGCGCCCGAACATCCGCTTGATTTGATGATAGCGCCCCTCGTACAGAGTTAACCGGGCCTCCCGCTCCCCCAAAAGCTCCAGCTTAGCCGGTAAGGTGGTGATGTTTTCGAACGGGAAGTGGATCCCCTGGGCAAACACTCGGGCGGTATCCGGGTGGATGGGGTGGGCCAGGCGAACCCGGTAGGTTTTGGGCTTACGCTGCGTCGGCGAAGTCAGGTTGCGTGACCAGTTGCCATCATTGGTGAGGATCAGCAATCCGGTGCTGGCCCTGTCGAGGCGTCCGGCGATATGGAGCTGTTGAGCCAGCGCCGGCGGCAACAGTGACATCACCGTGGGGTGGACCGGATCCGAGGTGGCACTGAGCAACCCGGCAGGTTTGTTAAGCATCAGGTAGTGGCGGGGGCGGCCGGCTTGCAGGCACTCGTCCTGGGCCTCGACACAGTGTTGGGGCAGGACCTCGAAGGTGCCGTCGGTGATTTCCTGGCCATCGACCCGGACTTGGCCGGTCGCCAGCAGGAGGCGCACATGACGGCGGCTCCAGTGACGGTGCTGCCCAAGCAGACGGTCAAGCCGCATCGGCGAGGCTCCGGGGGAAAGTTCTCAAATTGGCTTTTATCACGGTATCAACGGCTTTTTTCTTGACCTTGGGGTTATCGAATACCTTGGGGCTGCCCCCTAAACTGAGATACACTGTCGCCCGCTTCGACACCGGACGTCAGCTCGCATTTTACCTCGAACTCGATTGCCATGACATTACGCGTTGCCATCAATGGATTTGGCCGAATAGGCCGCTCAACCCTTCGGGCCCTGTATGAACGAAGGTGGCAGGACCGTATTCGCGTGGTGGCCATCAACGAGTTGGCCAGCGCCGAGGGGATCGCCCACCTGACCCAGTATGACTCCACTCATGGCCGTTTCGCTGAGCCGGTGCGGATCGAAGGTGAGCATCTGTGCATCGGCGAGGATCGCATCGCCCTGCTGCATGAGCGGGAGCCGGCCTCGCTGCCCTGGGCCGAGATGGGCGTTGACCTGGTTCTGGAGTGCAGCGGCCAGTTGGCCACGGCCCGGGAGTGCGAGGCACACCTGACCGCCGGGGCGGGCCAGGTGCTGGTGTCCCATCCTGCCGATGCGGAGGTCGACGCCACCGTGGTGTTCGGCGTCAACCACGAGGCGCTCACCGGCGCCGAGCGGATCGTCTCCAACGCCTCCTGTACCACCAACTGTTCGGTCCCGGTGCTCTCTTTGCTGCACCGGGCCTTTGGCATCGAACGCGGTGCCATCACCACCATCCACTCCGCCATGCATGACCAGCCGATGTTGGATGCCTACCACCCGGATCTGCGCCGCTCCCGCGCCGCGAGCCAATCGATCATCCCGGTGGATACTAAGCTGGCCCGGGGGATCGAGCGAATCCTGCCGGCACTGCATGACAAGCTGGAGGCGATCGCGGTAAGGGTGCCCACCACCAACGTTACTGCCATGGATCTCTCCCTGACCCTGAGCCATAGGGTCGACATCGAGGGGGTCAATCGCCTGCTTTGCCAGGCGTCGAAGGCTGGCCCCCTGGCGGGGTTACTGGGCTATACCGAGGCCCCCCTGGTCTCCTGTGATTTCAACCATGACGCCCGCTCGGTGGTGGTGGACGGCACCCAGACCCGGGTGGCGGATGGCCACCTGGTGAAGTTGCTGCTCTGGTGCGACAACGAGTGGGGATTCGCCAACCGGATGCTGGATACCGCCTGGGCGATGGCGGAGAAACGTAATCAATTCATATCAAATCGTTAAGGAACCGCTGTTATGAACATTCTGAAGATGACTGAGCTGGAGCTGGCTGGCAAGCGCGTGTTGATCCGCCAGGATCTCAATGTCCCGGTTAAAGATGGGGTGATCACCTCCGATGCCCGTTTGCGTGCTTCCCTGCCCACCATTGAGCATGCCCTAAAAGCGGGTGCCAAGGTGATGGTGATGTCGCACCTGGGTCGTCCCACCGAGGGGGAGTTTGACGCCCAGTTCTCCCTGGCACCGGTCGCCGACTACCTCAACGCCAAGTTGGAGGCGAAAGTGCGCCTGGAGCGGGATTACCTCGGCGGGGTAGAGCTGAATGATGGCGAAGTGGTGGTGTTTGAGAATGTTCGTTTTAACGTGGGTGAAAAGAAAGACGATGAAACCCTGGCCCGGGCCTACGCGTCGCTCTGTGACATCTTCGTGATGGATGCCTTCGGTACCGCTCACCGGGCCCAGGCTTCCACCCACGGTGTCGGCCAGTTTGCCCCTGCCGCCTGTGCCGGTCCCCTGCTGGCGGCGGAGCTGGACGCCCTTGGCAAGGCGCTGGATAACCCCGCCCGTCCCATGGTCGCCATCGTGGGCGGCTCCAAGGTCTCCACCAAACTGACGGTGCTGGAGTCCCTTTCCAGCAAGGTGGATCAACTGGTGGTGGGTGGCGGGATCGCCAACACCTTTATCGCCGCCGCCGGCCACCCGGTGGGCAAGTCTCTGTACGAGGCTGACCTGATTGAGCAGGCCCAGCAACTCACCGCCCAGGCCCGAGCCAACGGCGGGGATATTCCGGTACCGACCGACGTGGTATGCGGCAAGGTGTTTGCCGAGGACACGGAGGCGACCCTGAAGCCGGTTTCCGAGGTGGCCGAGGATGACATGATCTTCGATATCGGCCCAAACAGTGCCGAGGCCCTGGCCACCATCCTGAAGCAGGCGGGTACCATTGTCTGGAACGGCCCGGTTGGGGTGTTCGAGTTTGACCAGTTCGGTGCCGGTACCGAGCGCATCGCCCGAGCGATCGCCGAGTCCAGCGCCTTCTCCATCGCCGGGGGCGGTGACACTCTGGCGGCAGTCGACAAGTACGGCATCGCCGATAAGGTCTCCTACATCTCCACCGGCGGTGGTGCATTCCTGGAGTTCCTGGAAGGGAAGACCCTGCCCGCGGTGGCGATGCTGCAAGCCCGCGCTGCCCAATAATTACCTATTTCGTTTCGGGCCGGCGATGCGCCGGTCCTTTATTTTTCTATCCTTTGGGTAGACTTTAATCGCCTACATGGAGCTAGACATTTATGGCTTTGATCTCTCTGCGTCAATTGCTGGATCACGCCGCCGAGCACAACTACGGGGTGCCGGCCTTTAACGTCAATAACCTGGAGCAGATGCGTGCCATCATGCAGGCGGCGGAGAAGACCGATTCACCGGTAATCGTTCAGGCTTCCGCCGGTGCCCGCAAATACGCCCGCCCCCAGTTCCTGCGCTACCTGATGGAAGCCGCCCTGGAGCAGTATCCGGATGTGCCGGTTTGTATCCACCAGGATCACGGTACCTCCCCGGACGTTTGTCAGCGTTCCATCCAGATGGGCTTCAGCTCCGTCATGATGGATGGCTCCCTGCGTGAAGATGGCAAGACCCCGGCGGATTACGGTTACAACGTCCAGGTGACCCAGCGCACCGTGGCGTTTGCCCACGCCTGTGGTGTCTCCGTTGAGGGGGAGATCGGCTGCCTGGGAAGTTTGGAAACCGGCATGGCCGGGGAAGAGGATGGTGTTGGTGCCGAGGGGATCCTCAGTGCGGACCAACTGCTGACGGATCCGGAAGAGGCGGCCCGTTTCGTGTCCGCCACCAAGGTGGATGCGCTGGCTATCGCCATCGGCACCAGTCACGGCGCCTACAAGTTCTCCAAAAAGCCCACCGGCGATGTGCTGCGGATCGACCGCATCAAGGAGATCCACGCCCGGATCCCGGATACCCACCTGGTGATGCACGGCTCCTCCTCCGTACCTCAGGAGTGGCTGGAGGTGATCAACCAGTACGGTGGCGCCATCCCGGAAACCTACGGCGTGCCGGTGGAGGAGATCGTCGAAGGGATCAAGTTCGGTGTCCGTAAGGTCAACATCGACACGGATCTGCGCCTGGCCTCGACCGGGGCGATCCGCAAGTTCCTGGCGGAGAACCCGGCGGAGTTTGACCCCCGTAAGTTCCTCAAGCAGTCCATGGACGCCATGGCGGCGATCTGCGAGTCCCGCAACGAAGCCTTTGGCTGTGCTGGCCAGGGCTCCAAGATCAAGCCGCTGTCGCTGCAGGCGATGTACAAGCGCTACCAGACCGGCGAACTGGATCCCAAGGTTAACCTGTAAACCCAGAGGTTCGACAAAACGCCCGCTGACGCGGGCGTTTTTTTATGTATCTTGTGTGTGAATTGTTATCATGTCGTTGATTTTTGGGCGCGTTAATTATTCAGTGCATGGAGTGAGCATGAAAAAATTGTCGACAGCGATGGGGATCAGCCTCGCTATGATCGCCGGACCGGCCGTGGCTGCTTTCGAAGGGGCGGCGGAGCTTGGGGCCACCATCGTCAGCGGTAACACCGAGACCACCTCCATCAAGGGCAAGGTCGACAGCAAGCACACCATTGGCGAGTGGAGCAACCAGTACCTGGCGGAAACCCTCTATGCGGAGGATGGGGATACCCGCTCCGCGGAGCGATATTACCTGCTGGGGCAGACCAACTACCCCAGCACTGGCCGTCACTACTTCTTTGCCATGGCCAGCGGCGAGATCGACAAGTTCTCGGGCTATGACTATGTCGCCACGGCAGCGCTGGGTTATGGTCATCGATTTATCGAGCAGGAAACCATGACCCTGGTGGCTGAAGCGGGCCCGGGTTACAGTTACAAGGCGGTCGACCAGGACGATAACCCGGGTGGACAGAATGAAAATGACGTCATCATCCGTGCCAAGGCGGAGTTCTGGTGGCGCTTTTCAGAAAACGCCGAGTTCAAGCAGCTGTTGACCACGGAGTACGCCTTCGACGGGGCCACCATCAGTCGCAGTGAAACCTCCGTCAGCGCTAACCTGGTGGGTAACCTGGCGATGAAGGTGGGCTACAACATCAGGCACAACTCGGATCCCCAGGTGGGCAAGGAAAGTACCGATACCGAGCTACTGGCAACCCTGCTGTATAAATTCTGACGCGTCCAGCTCAAGTGAGAAAACCAGCCACCATGGCTGGTTTTTTTGTTGGCTTATTCGTTGTGGCGGGTATACGCCTGACAGACCCGCTGGCCGGTCAACTTGGCCCTTTCCACCGCGGCCTGGGCCTTGGCCAGTAGCGGGTCCCACTCGGTGGGCGCGGTGGCACTGGCGATGCCGATCACCAGGTCTTCCGGCCGCTCACTCTTGCGCAACAGCTTGATCAGGTTGCTGGCCAGGCGGGTGGCCCGGCTGTCCTCCCAGTGTGGCAGAAGGATATGGATCTCCCCCGGCAGCGGCTCGTCACCCACGATCGCATCGGCTGGTAGGGCTGGGCGCAGGACATTGAGCATTTTGAATTGATGAAAAAGCTGACTGTCCAGATCGGTAAAGCCATTGAGCGTGCTGGCATGGACCTGGTGTAACACCAGCAGCGAGCAGGGGCCATTCTCCTGCTGGCGCACCCGCTGCTGCAGGAGTTCTTTTTTCTGGATCTGCTCCGGCGCCTCCAGCGGCAGGTTGGGATCTCGAAGCGGCATCAGGGCGAGTACCCAGTGGGGATCTTCGCCATCGTTGCTTTCGTTGAGCTGAATATTGGCCAGGCAGCGGCTGACGGCCCCATCACCCCGGCGCAGCCAGAGTGGGCCCTGCCAGCTGCCGCGGGCCCCCAGTTGATGGGAGAGCACCTGGGTCATCTCATTGTTGTGCCAGGCCAGCAGCTGCTGCCAGCCCAGACCAACGAGCTGGTCTTTGGGCTGAGCGCACAGCTGCAACATCGCCGCATTGCACTCGACGATGTTCTGTTCTGTATCCAGCAACGCCAGGCCACAGCCGCTTTCCCCTAAGCTGGCGAGATAGCGAACCCGCTGTTGCTGTGCCTGTTGCTTGAGGCTCTCCTCCAGGCGCACCAGCATCAGGGAGCTGGAGCCCTTGAACTTCAGGTGGCGGATTTGGACCAGGAACGGCGGGCCGTCCTGCTGCCGGGGCATAAGCTGTCCCTGCCAGTATCCCGAGGAGCGGGCGAGCTGCCAGACAACATCGATATTCATGGGGTCGCTGTCGAACAGGTTGCGGAACCGACGTTCGTTCAGCTGCTCTGGGGTCATTCCCAGTTGAGTGCAGAGGCTGCTGTTGGCGGCCAGGCAGTAGCCGGCGCTATCGAACATGCCAGTGCCGTTGTCCCGCTCAAACAGGTGCTCAGCCAGCTGCTCCGCCCTTAGCCGGGCGCTTTGGTGGTCCTGCCGGTAACGCCTTAGCCATAGCAGTCGGGCCAGCACCACCAGCAGCGCCAACATGGCGAGGTAGAACTGGCTCTGGTAGCGATCCGCCACCGGGTGGTCGGTGCGCTCATCCAGGTAGGTCATCAGGTAGAGGGGAGAGTGGCTGTCCGGACGCACCTGCATGTAGACGAAGTGCTGGGGGGCCTCGGTATATTGACCGAAGCTGTTCTGGCGGACCTGCTTCCAAAGCTGCGGGAACTGGCTCTCTATGGATCCTTGATACCCCGTCTCCCGTGAGGTGAGATTGAGGGAATTGCCCTCGGCGTCGATCAGGAAAAGCGGCAAGCGGCGGATATCATAGACGGCGTAGAAACTCTCCCAAAGATCGCTGATATTGACCAGAGCCAGCAGGGATTCGGCCCCTAGGGGATTACTGGGAAGGGGGACCAACAACCATTGGTAGGCGGCATGACGTTGGCTATCGAGGTAGAGTTTGGAGGCGAAAAGCTCCTCCGGGTCCAGCTGTTGCCGCTGCTGAAGGATCTCATCGCGAGTCAGGCTGAGGTACTCGCTGTGGCCCGCCTTGAACAGTGATCTTCCCTGACCATCTAACAGGGCCAGGGCCTCGAATCGGTTCAGGTTGCTCTGCATCTGTTGCAGCATGGATTCGGTGAAGTGGGTCCCGGCGTCATCAGCCTGCTGGCCCAAAGGCAGCTGGCTGATCAGCTGGACCGAGGCTTCCTGGCGCAGGAGTGCCTCGTTGATGCGATCGCTGAACACCTGCATTTCGGTAAAGCGTTGCGCAGCGAGGCGCTCATAGAGCATCTGGCGGTTCAGGGAGAGCAGTAGGTAAGCGGTACCTATCACCACCACGGTCAACAACAGCAGCTGCAGGCTAAAGGGGGGGTGAGCCAAGCTGATGGGGGGGTCATGACGACGTTTCGCCAGGACATTGGACAGTCCGACGCCGCTGTTTTCCTTTTGCGCCACGTTAACATCCCTGCGTCTCTTTGGATGCGGGGATGTTAACACGTGGTGGCAGGGGGAACCACGCTGCTACCGGCGGCGAGTTTTTCTCCGACCGCTTACCCTTTACCCGGCTTGGCCTTTTTGCTGCCCTTTTTCTTTGCGGCCACTTTACTCTTCTTGGGCTTGCGAAATTTCGGGGCCCGGGTCTGTGGTCGAAGGTCGTCGATGACGCGGTTGCGTATCGGTTCCTCGGTATAGCGCTGGACCTTGGTCAGCATGGGGGCGTCATGGGCTTCCACCAGGGAGATGGCAGTGCCCTTGGCGCCGGCCCGGGCAGTGCGGCCGATGCGGTGCAGATAGACGTCGCCGCTGCGGGGCATGTCGAAGTTGATGACGTGGCTGATCTGCGGCACGTCCAAGCCCCGGGCGGCAACATCGGTGGCGATCAGGTGCTTGACCCGGCCCTCCTTGAACTTCAACAGGGCGTCATCCCGTTTGCCCTGAGTCATCCCCCCCTGGAGTACCGCGACGCGAAACTTGGCGGCAAAAAGCTGGGCGTGAAGGGCGGTGGCGCGTTCCTTGGTGCGGCAGAAGATGATGCTGCGCTCGCAATCTGGCTGCGCCAGCAGCCGGGTCAGGATTTTGAACTTGTGGCTGGCGTCGTCACAGCGGTAAGCCAACTGGTTGATCTTCTTTCGCTCACTGCGCGGTGGTTGGGCGTCACACCGAACCGGATCCTCGAGCAGGGTGCTTACAAAGCGCTCCAGCCCCGAACCTTCCAGAGTGGCGGAGAACAGCATGGTCTGCTTGCGCCAGCGCACTTCACCGGCGAGGCGCTCAACATCCGGCATAAAGCCCATGTCCAGCATCCGGTCCGCTTCATCAATGATCAGCAGTTCCACCTGGCGAGGATCGAACTTTTCCTGTTCCAGATAGTGCAGTAGGCGTCCTGGTGTTGCCACCAGCAGATCCAGGTTGCCACCGAGCAGATCCGCGTCGAGCTGGAAGTCCCTGCCACCGACGATCGCCCCAATGGTAAGCCCGGTGCCCTCGATCAGCTTTTCGCCGTACTGCCGTACCTGCTCTGCCAGTTCCCGGGTCGGGGTCAGGATCAGTACCCGGGCGTGGCCCGGATCCCGACGGCGGAAATCCAGCAGGTGTTGCAGCGCCGGCAACAGAAAGGCCGCCGTTTTACCGGTTCCAGTTGGGGCACTGGCGAGGATATCCCGCTGTTCCAGGGCCGTCTCCAGCACCGCCTTCTGGATGGTGGTGGGTTTACTGTAACCGGCGCGAAGAAGGGCGCGCTCCAGTCGGGGGTCAAGATCCAGTTCGGAAAAGCTCATGGGCGTTGCGATCCAGTATTCAAGTAAAAAGCCTCGGTGAGGCGGCAAAAGTCAATGCTGTAGCGTCCATCGCTCTGGCGGATCACCAGGGATTCGGCATGCGGCGGTGACCGTTTTGCCGACAGGCTCAGCAGGAGGCGGCTGACCGGCTTGGCCGGAGTGGTGCGTACCTCGCAGTAGCGGCTCAAGTGTAAGTCGTACTGAGGCGCCATCTGGAGCAGCTGCTGTGCCTCGGCCATGGGTAAGATCAGGCTGGCACAGCCCTCTGGGCTGAGCAAGCGCACGATGGCCGTTAGCAGCTCGGGCTGAGTCAGGCCGTCATGGTGACGAGCCAGTGCCCTCCTATCGCATCGCTCGCTGCGTGCGCCGCTCTGGAAGTAGGGCGGATTGCACAGGATGGCATCGAAGGACTGATCCGGAACAAAGCGCTGAATCGCCTCGTGACGAAGCTGCAGCCGTTCGGGCCAGGGGGAGGCGGAGAAGTTCTCTCGTGCTTGAGCCGCTGCGGCAGCGTCGAGCTCAACCGCCACAACCTGCCTGGCTCCCCGTTGCGCCGCCATCAGTGCCAACACCCCGCTGCCCGTGCCGATGTCCAGCAGTTGGCAATCAGGTCTGACCTCTGCCCAGGCGCCCAGCAGCACCGCATCGGTACTCACCTTCATGCCGCACCGGCTGTCGTCGACGTGAAACTGCTTGAAGGTAAAGGGCATGGTGTGGCGGGCTGCGATCTACATTTAGGGCGGCAGACTCTAGCAGATTTTACCGCCAAATTCTGAAAAATGCGTCGCCATCACTATGTTAACGAGAAGATTTGAATTGTTGTATTTCGGTGTTGCGTATTGTGTGCGGGTTTGGCTGCTGGTATTAGTGTCTCTGCCGAATGAGTCAGATTTTCCCTGCAAATTAAATTTTTGCACGTTTTTTGGCCGGCTGGTGCGGAAATTCACGGTAAAACAGTCATAAATCGATGTGATTCGCCCCAGTACTGGTCAACTAAAGTGTACATATAGGTTTACGTCGCCGTCGGTTCCCCTACAGATAGATCGTTGATTGAAGTTGAGGTCAGTTTTGAGCAAGAAATTCACCGCCGCCGATACCTTAAGTTTCGGATTCATGTTGTTCGCCTTCTTCTTGGGCGCGGGTAACATCATTTTCCCACCCCTGGCCGGAATGCAATCTGGACCAAACCTGGTACCGGCCATGGCCGGATTCCTGCTGACTGCGGTGGGCTTGCCCCTGATCTGCATGGTGGCGATTGCCCGCACCGGCGGTGGCGTGAGTGCCATGACCCGCGGATTGCCCACCTGGGTTGGCGTGACCATCGCCGCCACCATCTTCATCGTTATCGGTCCGGCCTTTGCGATCCCCCGTACCGGTCTGGTGGCCTATGAGATCGGCGCCGTGCCTTTCCTGGGGGCTACCAGCTCAATGACGCAATTGGTCTTCACTGCCGCTTTCTTTTCCCTGGTGGCCCTGCTGGCACTCTATCCCGGAAAGTTGATGGACATTGTTGGTAAGGCGCTGACGCCGACACTGATGCTGCTGCTGGCGGTGCTGGCGTTGTCCGTACTTTTCGCTCCGGAAGTGGCAGTGCCTGCTGCCCAGGGCGGCTGGGCTGAGGATGCCCTCACCACCGGTTTCCTGGAAGGCTACATGACCATGGACGTTCTGGGTGCCATGATGTTCGGTACCCTGCTGCTGGATATTCTTCGTCGTAAGGGAGTGACGGAACCTGCCAGTCAGGCTCGCCAGATGCTGCTTGCAGGCATCATTGCCGCCACCGGTTTGGCTTGTGTCTACATCTCTCTGTTCTATGTTGGCGCCGCTAGCGTAGAGATGGCCCCGGATGCCAGCAATGGCGGCGCGATCCTGGCCGCCTACGTGCATGGCATGTTTGGTAGCTTCGGCGTGGTGATGTTGGCCGCCGTTGTGGTGCTGGCCTGCCTGACCACCGCTGTGGGTCTGACCACCGCCTTCGCCGAGTTCTTCAACGAGAAGATCAGCCTCGGCTACCGCAACTGGGTGTTTATCTGTGTGATCACCTGCTTGCTGGTGGCCAACGTGGGTCTGGAGCAGCTGATTGCCATCTCGATCCCGGTGCTGTTCATCATCTACCCGGTGACCGTGGCGGTGGTTATCTTTGTCTTTGCCCGCCCCTTCGTTGCTGCTCGCACAGCCACCCTCTCTACCATGCTGATCAGCGCGTTGTTTACCGGGGTATTGAGTGGCCTCAACGTGGCAGGGCTCGCCGCCCCGATCGTCGAAGCGTTCCACTTCCTGCCCCTGTTCGACATGCACCTGGCCTGGATCCTGCCTGTGACCATCTCCCTGGTTATCGGCCTTATCTACAAGCGCAGTGAGCGCGGCGTGGCGGCAGAAAACGCCTGATTCTCAAGCCTCATCCATTGAACGCCCCCGGAGTGATCCGGGGGCGTTTTTGTACCTGAGTCTCCATGCCGAAGCGGTTAGCGCGCACACCGCGCTAACCTCGACTCGGGGGAGTACGGCGCAGAGAAGTGCCGATGGCGGAATCGGGTAACTGGGGTGAGCCTTGGTCCGGTGGAGGGAGCATCGAGGGCGCTGCAACGCTGGGCCGCAGGCAAAAAAATCGCTCCCGGGAGGGAGCGATTTGGTGGACCTCTCGATACCTGGAGGTTATTCGGTGCGTCGCAGCGGGTGAGGTTTTCCCCCCGGTTGCCACCACCAGGCAAAGAATCGTTGAATGTCGTCGAGGATCAGGTAGAGCGCAGGTACCAGCACCAGGGTAACCAGGGTGGAGAACAGGATCCCGAACGCCAGAGAGACCGCCATGGGGATAACGATCTGTGCCTGCAGGCTGCTCTCCAGGGTGATCGGCACCAGCCCCAGGAAGGTGGTCAGCGAGGTTAGCACGATGGCACGGAAGCGCTCTGTCCCTGCCTGCTGCACCGATTCCCGCAGCGAGAAGCCATCGGCTCGAGCCTGGTTGACGTAATCCACCATGATCAGTGAGTCGTTCACCACCACCCCCGCCAGGGCCACGATCCCGAACAGGCTGAGCATCGATAGGTCCAGGCCCAGCAGGAAGTGGCCAACTACAGCGCCGATCATGCCGAAGGGGATCACCGACATGATGATCAGCGGCTGGCTGTAGGATTTCAGCGGTATTGCCATCAGGGCAAAGATGGTGAACAGGGCGAAGAAGGTGCCCTGAATTACCAAAATGCGGTTCTCCGCGTCCTCCTCGGCACTGCCATCCAGGGCGCTGGTCAGGCCCGGGTAGCGCCCCGTGAGCTTGGGAATGAAGTTCTTGTTGACCTCCGCGATCACCTTGCCCGGCTCCACCTTCTCTTTGAACGCCCGCGCTCGCACGGTGATGGAGCGAACCCCATTGGTCCGGGTGATGGCGGAGAAGCTCTTGGCCAGCTCGATGCTCGCGACGCTGGAGAAGGGCACCTCGTGGCCGGCGGGGGTACGGATCCGCATGTTCTCCAGGTGCCCGATGGTGCGGCGCTGCTCGGCGGGGTAGCGCACCATCACCTTCACCTCCTCCTTATTTCGCAGGATCCGCTGGGCTTCGTAGCCATAGAATCCATAGCGTACCTGGCGTGCCAGGTCGGAGAGGGTCAGCCCCAGGGCTTCCGCTTCCGGCTTAATCATTAGGCGGATCTCCTGGGAGCCGGAGGAGAAGTTATCCTGGATGTCGAACAGCCCCTCGTAGTTGGCCAGCTCCGCCTTGAGCTCATCGCTGGCGGCAATCAGATCATCCATGTTGGCGCTGTTGAGGCGGAAGGCGACGTCAGACCCCTGATCGCCGGTGGAGGCGTTGATATTGAGATTCTTTATCCCCACCAGCTCCGGCAACTTTTCCCGCCAGCGGGCGGCGATCTTGACCGCGTCCAGCCCCTCACGCTCTTCGCCGGCGGTTAACTCGATCACCATGTTGGCGGTGGTGCGGCTGCCGGACCAGACAAAGGCGTGGCGAATTACGTCGATCCCCTGCTCACGGGCGATCTCGGCATCCACATCAAAGAGCGCCTCCTCCAGCTGCTGCACCACTTTCAGCGTTTGCCGCTCGGAAACCCCTGACTCCATCTCCACCTTGACATCGATAAAGTCGGAGGGGATGTCCGGGAAGTTGACGAAGCGGACCTGACCCGAGGCGATGAGGCCGCCACAGAGGATCATCAGACCGATAAAGGCCGCCAGTACCGAGTAGCGATGGCCCATCATCCACCCCATGGCGGGGCGGTAGCGCTGATGGATAAAGTGCTGCACGCCGCGGTCGAAGCGGGCCTTGAAGCGCAGCCAGGGCTGCCAGCCGACACCGGGCTTGGGTGGGGTCATGTGGGCCAGGTGGGCAGGGAGGATCAACTTGGACTCCACCAGCGAGAAGGTGAGGCAGAGGATCACCACCCAGGCGATGGCGGAGCTGATCACCCCGACAAAGCCGGTGATCATCAGCATCGGGATAAAGGCCGCGATGGTGGTGAGCACCCCGAAGGTGGCGGGCATCGCCACTTTTTGTGCGCCCTTGATCACCGCGTCGGTGCTGTGACCGTCTTTCTCGGTCTGGGCGTAGGAGGACTCACCGATAACGATGGCGTCATCCACCACGATCCCCAGCACCAGGATGAAGCCAAACAGAGTGATGAGGTTGATGGAGAGCGACATTGGCTCCAGCGGCATGAAAAACAGGGCGGAAAGGAAGCAGATAGGCAGACCCATCATCACCCAGAAGGCCACTTTCAACTGCAGGAACAATGCCAGTACCAGGAACACCAGCAGAGCCCCTTGGGCGATGTTTTTCAGCATCATGTTGAGGCGTCCGGAGAGAAACTGGGTCATGTCACCCCAATGGGCAACCACGATCCCCTCCGGCAGTTGGGCCTGCTTCTCGGCAACGTACGCCTTGACCCGCTTGGCGATCGCCAGGGCGTCCTGGTCGCCGACGCTGTTTACGGCGATCACCACAGAGTGCTGGCCATCAAACCTGGCCTGGCCCAACCGCTCTTCGAAGCCATCAATGATGGTGGCCACGTCGGAAAGCATCAACCGGGTGCCATCGGCCTCGGTACGCAGCACGATGCGATCAAAGTCCGACTGGACGTAGGCTTGACCGTCGGTGCGCAGCAGGATGTCGCCTCCTTCGGCCCGGATGGAACCGCCGGGCAGATTGAGGGAGGAGGCGTTCACCGCCCGGGCAACGTCGTCAAAGGTGAGCCGGTACTCCCGCAGCTTGTGCTCGGAGACCTCGATGGCGATCTCGTAGGCTTTCGCCCCCTGAAGTTCGGCTTTGGTAACCCCCGGCAGGGCGGTGATCTCATCACGGATCACCTTGCCAAGCTCCTTGAGTTCGGTGTCGTTGAGGCTGTCACCGGCTACAGAGACCCACATGACGCTGGCCTGGGGTTTGATCTGGTAGATGTTGGGTTTTTCGATGCTCTCTGGGAAGGTGGCGATGGCGTCCACTCGCAGCTTCACCTCATCGAGAATGTCCTTGGGATCAAAATCATCCTCCACCTCGATCTGTACCTCGCCGGAGCCCTCCCGGGCTACCGAGCGGACCCGCTTGATCCCCTCGATATCCTTGATGGTCTCCTCGATCTTAATGGTGATCCCCTCTTCGATCTCCTGGGGGGCGGCGCCGGGATAGGCGACTCGAACCATCACCTGGTTGATCTCGAACTTGGGGAACACCTCTTTGTTGATGATCTTGGCGGAGAAGAGGCCGCCGACGATCAGGATGATCATCAGAAGGTTGGCGGCCACCGGATTGCGGGCAAACCAGGCAATCAGCCCTTTACTGCTGTCTGTCGCTCTCATCGCTAACCCCCTGCCACGGCCATCTGGCTGGCGCTGCCCTGACCCCCCTCGGCCTCATCCACCGGCTCCTCACCGGCGATCTTGACCTTACGGCCGCTGTCCAGGCTATCGAGAACATTGGGGCTGATCCGCTCTCCAGGAGCCAGCTCGGTGCGAACATAAACCTGCTCCAGATCGGCACGCACCACCTCGACGGGGCGTAGCTCCACGGTGTTGTCCGCCTTAATGACGGTGATCCGCTGGCTGCGCACCGCATGGCGGGGCAGGGCCAGCAGGTTATCCACGCGACGGCCCTGGATCTCGGCGTTGACGAAACTGCCAAACTTCAGGGGTACTCCGGCACTTTCCATGGCGTAGGGATCATCCAGCTGGGCCACAAGGTAGATCATCCGGTTGGCGTCGTTGATCACCCCTTCGGAGCGAACGAGCTGGGCCTGCCATTGGCGGGTCTGCCCGGCCTGGGTCTGGATTAGGGTGACTGTGCCGCTGTTCTCGTCGTTGAGGTAGGCCAGGTCTTCCGGTGGCAGAGGCAGGCGGATCTCGGCGATGTCGGTCCCCTGTACCCGGCCCAGGTTGACGCTGACATTGATGTACTGGCCCAGATCGACGTTTCGCTCGGTGATGATACCGTCGAAGGGGGCCCGGATCTCGGTGCGTTCCAGGTTGCGCTGGGCCCGGGAGAGGGCGGCCTCGGCACTGCGCACATTGGCCTGCTCTTTGGCCAACTGTGGCTTACGTAACCCCAGCTCCGGCGGGATCCCCTCCATCACGCCGCGCCACTCGGTTTCCGCCACCTTGCCCCTGGCGATCTCCTCCTGCAACTGGGCCTGGGCCTGGGCCAGACCGGCCTGGGCCTGCATCAGATCCGCCTGGTAGTCCGCCGGTTCGATCCGTGCCAGCAGTTCGCCCTTACGAACGTGCTGGCCGACGACGAAGCGGGGAGTAAGTTCGATAAGACGGCCACTGATCTCTGCGACCAGCTGGGAGTCGTGCTTGGGCTTGACGACGCCGTAGGAGCGCAACACCAGTTGATGGGCTTGCGGCGTAACCGCCAGCACCTCCACGATGGGCAGGCTGGTTACCTGTTCCTTCTTCTCCGGGGCCTGCTTGGTGCTCAGTAACACCAAGAACCCGGCCACGGCGATCACCAGGATCAGCAGTGGCAGCAGTCGTCGTATCCACAGACGCATCGAACCATCCTTATCTGTGTTTGAGGGATCCTTGAGCGAATAAGTTAACACGAGGTTGCAATAAGTGGAGAGGCTATTTGTAAATCAGTACCTCTCAAAATTTCAGTTAGGCTTCTGATTGAATTGAGTAAATGGGCCTATTAGGCTGACGTTCCGATCCTTTTTGAGCCGTTGACATGAGCTTTTACAACGATATTGAGGCTTTTTGCGATCGTCTCTGGGCACAGCGGGGGCTGGCGGACAACACCCTGAGCGCCTACCGAACCGACCTGACCGCCTTCGCCCGCTTTGCCGAGCAGCATCAGGTGGCGTTGGCGCAAGCAGACGCTGAACTGATACGGCACTATCTCGAGTGGCGGCAGCAGCAGGGGCTGGCCGGAAGTAGCACGGCCCGGGCGCTCTCATCGCTGCGGCGCTTTTTTGCGGACTTGGTCGCCCAGGGGAAGCTGCAGGAGGACCCCATGGTCCTGATCGCCAGGCCCAAGTTGGCCACCAAGCTGCCAGATACCCTGACCGAGGCCGATGTGGAGGCGTTACTGGCGGCGCCCACCGATGAGGAAGCGGTGCAGATCCGCGATCGGGCGATGATGGAGTTGCTCTATGCCACCGGGCTGCGGGTCAGTGAGCTGATCGCCCTGCAGCTGGAGCAGGTGAGCCTCCGCCAGGGGGTGGTGCGTGTGGTCGGGAAGGGTGGCAAGGAGCGGCTGGTGCCCATGGGGGAGCAGGCCCAGGCGGTACTGGAGCTGTACCTGCGCCGTGCCCGGGCGGAGTTGCTGGGCCATAACCGTTCCGATGTGGTTTTTCCCAGCCGGCGGGGGGTGCAGATGACCCGCCAGACCTTCTGGTATCGGATCAAGCTCTATGCCCGCCTCGCGGGGATCAGTAAGCCCCTCTCACCGCATACGCTGCGCCACGCGTTTGCCACGCACCTGCTTAACCATGGTGCCGATCTGCGTGTGGTTCAGCTGTTGCTGGGGCACAGCGATCTCTCCACCACGCAGATCTACACTCACGTAGCTCAGGCCCGCTTGCAGGCGCTGCATGAGGCGCACCACCCTCGCCCCTGAAAGCCGCCCGGTGGCAATATTGGTCTATCTGAGGTAAGTTTTGCCGATTGCGGCCGGTCTATACCACCACCGCCTAAACCAGTTTAAGGATGCAACATGATGAAGAAAGTCCTCTCCCTGATGGTTGCCGGAGCGCTCAGTCTGGGCACGGCCATGGCCGACGAGGCGAAAGCCCGGGCGGCACTTGAGCAAAAGCTCGGTATCCCGGCAACAGAACTCTCTGCGGCCCCCATTGCGGGTTTTTTCCAGGTCGTGACCCCGCAGGGGATGCTCTACATCAGTGAGGATGGCAGCCGCCTGCTGCACGGCAACATCTACGACGTGGAAAACGGCATGATGAACCTGACCGAGCTGGCGATGGGTGGGGTGCGTAAGGCCAAACTGGCGGAGTTTGAGGATGACATGATCGTCTTCCCGGCCAAGAACGAGAAACACGTGGTGACCGTTTTTACTGACATCAGTTGCGGCTACTGCCGCAAGCTCCATGACGACATGGCCGAATACAACGCGAAGGGGATCACCATCCGCTACCTGGCGTTTCCCCGCGGTGGCCAGGGTACGGCGGCCTGGGAAGAGATGGAACATGTCTGGTGCGCCGAAGATCAGCAAACGGCACTGACTCAGGCCAAGGCCAGCGGCAAGTCCGGGTCCACCAAGAGTTGTGAGGCCCACATCGCTGAACAGTATGCCTTGGGTGGCACCTTCGGGGTCAATGGCACCCCGGCGCTGGTGCTGGAAAGCGGCGCGATGATCCCCGGCTATCTGCCGCCGGAGCGTCTGCTGATGGCCCTGGAAACCCAGTAATTGCTCCAAGCCCGCCGGGTATTCCTGCCCGATGGAGAGAAGAGGGCGTGCCACAAGCACGCCTTTTTTGCCACTTCGAAACATTGAGTCCCACCATGGTAAACCTGATCCGCCGTCCCGATGTGGACGACAGCTACCTGCCCGAATCCCTGCCGCCCTTGCTCAGACAGATCTATGCCCGTCGTGGCGTGTTGGGGGAGGAGTTGCAGCTGGAGCTCAACCACCTGCTCGATCCCGCCACCCTGTCCGGTGCCGCCGAAGGGGCGGCGCTGTTGGCGGATGCCATTGCCGGGCACCGGCGGATCCTGATTGTCGGTGACTTCGATGCCGATGGCGCCACCTCCAGCGCCTTGTCAGTCCTGGCCCTGCGTGCCATGGGCGCCCGCTTCGTCGACTTCCTGGTACCTAACCGGTTCGACTATGGCTACGGCCTGAGTCCCGAATTGGTCACCCTGGCCCAGGAGGCGGGGGCAGAGGTGCTGGTTACCGTGGATAACGGGATCTCTGCCCACAGCGGTGTGGCGGCGGCCAAGGCGGCGGGGATGACGGTGGTCGTTACGGATCACCACCTGCCCGGCGCCACCCTGCCGGACGCCGATGCGATCATCAACCCCAACCGGCCCGAGTGTCCCTTTGCCTCCAAGGCGATGGCCGGGGTAGGGGTGGCGTTCTACCTGATGCTGGCGCTGCGGGGGGAGCTACGGCGTCGGGACTGGTTTGCCCAGCAGCAGCTGCCCCTGCCTAACATGGCGGAACTGCTAGACATCGTTGCGCTGGGCACGGTGGCGGACGTGGTGCCTCTGGATCACAACAACCGATTGCTGGTACAGCAGGGGATCCGCCGGATCCGCGCTGGGCGCTGTCGGCCCGGGATCCGGGCGCTGCTGGAGGTGGCCCAGCGGGAGCCCGCCCGCCTGGTCGCTTCCGACCTGGGGTTCGCGGTAGGGCCGCGGCTCAATGCGGCGGGTCGCCTGGATGACATGTCCCTGGGGATCGCCTGTCTGCTGGCGGATGATATGGGGGAGGCCCGTCAGATCGCCGCCGAGCTGGATCGCCTCAACGGTGAGCGTCGGGAGATTGAGCAGGGGATGCAGGAGGAGGCGGTGCGGGCATTGGGGCGCCTGGACCTGGCAGGCAGCGAGCTGCCCTGGGGTGTCGCACTCTACCAGGGTGACTGGCACCAAGGGGTGATCGGGATCCTGGCCTCCCGCATCAAGGAGCAGTTCCACCGCCCGGTGATCGCCTTTGCCGATGCCGGTGGCGGCGAGATCAAGGGCTCCGCCCGCTCCATCCCCGGCCTCCATATGCGGGATCTGCTGGAGGGGATCGACAGCCGTCATCCGGGCCTCATTCTCAAGTTTGGTGGTCATGCCATGGCGGCGGGTCTGAGCCTCCAGGAGCACGACTTTGAGCATTTTTCCCGCCTCTATGATGAGGCGGTGCGGGCTACCCTGCCGGAGTCCGCCCTGACCGGTGAACTGCTCTCCGATGGCGAACTTCCCGCTCCACTGCTGAACCTGGAGACCGCGGCGATGCTGCGCCAGGCGGGGCCCTGGGGGCAGAATTTCCCGGAGCCCCTGTTCGATGGCCGCTTCCGCATCCTCGATCAACGCCTGGTGGGACAGAAACACCTGAAACTGGCGATAGAGAGCGAGTGCGGAGCCGTGCAACTGGATGCCATCGCCTTCAACGTCGATCTCACCACCTGGCCCAATGCCGGCATTCAGTGGGTGCAGTTGGTGTACAAGCTGGATGTGAACCATTGGCGTGGCCGAGATAGCGTGCAGCTGCTGGTAGAGCACCTGGTGCCGGAATAGCGTCGGTTTTTCGAGGTGAGGCGGTACTAGGTACTAGGTTCTAGGATCTAGGCCCTCGTTCCTAAGAGCCGGAGCAAAGCCCAGGGTGTCTGAGCTTTCACGAAAGTGGCGCATATTTAGGAGCAGCCATTTAGGCATCAGGTCTAGGTTCTGGGTTCTAGGTTCTGGGTTCTGGGTTCTGGGTTCTGGGTTCTGGGTTCTAGGTTCTAGGTCCTAGGATCTAGGATCTAGAACCTAGGATCTAGGATCTAGGAACTGAGATGGAACTAAGGCTGATTGCCTTCCCCGTAGCGTTAGCGGGTCATCTTCTTGGCAAAACTGACCACCAGCAGGGCCAGGGAGAAGCTGCCTATCAAGGCCTCGATGGCCGCCAGCAGCCGGCTTGGGCCGGGCATCGGCACCAGGTCACCGAATCCGAGGGTGGTGAAGGTCACGATGGAGAAGTAGAGGCAGCTGGCCCCCAGACGCAGCAGGGATCCTGGCCCGTCCACCTGGGCCAGGGTGCGCGGTTCGCCGTTGTCGATGATGCCGCCCCAGAGGTAGCCGAGGGCAAACAGCAGCATCACCACCAAGGCAAAGCCTACCACCCGAATGGGGGACTCGCCGTAGCCGCAGATCAGATCCACCAGCTTGGAGAATAGGCGCTGGCCGCTCAGCAGGGGCATCTGTTTGCGGGCCATGGTCAGCTCCCGGTGGGCACACTGGGAGGCAAGGTGGTAGCAGCCGTAGCTCTTGGCTGCCCGGCGCAGATCCCGGTAAACCTGTTCCGCCTGCTGATAGAGATCGTCACGCTCCGCCGCTGGTTGTTTCTGCGCCTGCAGCTCCTGCCATAGGCCACGGCCCAGTCGCATCTGCTCCATACGCGCGCCATCGAGGCGGACCCCTAGCAGGTTGGCGCCCTCGAGCCGGGTCTGGTTCAGATTGGCACCACGCAGGTCCGCCTTGATCAGGTTGCAGTGGCGCAGATCGGCGCGGTAGAGATGGGCCTCCCGAAGATCCGCCCGGCAGAGATCGCTAAAGCGCAGGTCCCGCCCCGGTTTTTGGCTGTCCTTCTGATTCAGTTCCACGCCCCTAAGTTGCGCCTGGCGTAGCTTCAACCCCATCAACAAGCCCCCATCCCGGGCAAACTGACTTAACCGGTTGGCGTCCTCCTGATGTTGTTTTGGCAGCACGGGGTCGTGCCAGTAGCAGAAGCCACTGGCGGTGGCATGGGCGGGGCACCGTCGGTTGCCCTGATGGTATTGGCATAGAGGCATCGCCTGAGTATAGCGAGGCCATTGGTGAATCCGCTCCATCGGCGGGAGATGGTGAAAATGTGATCATTCCCCGGGGCGTCAATCTGTGCATTGCGATGCGATTTCGGTTAAAATTCCGCGCTTGATCCATACCATCCAATCTATCTCGAAGTAGGACTCACATGTTCGAAATCAATCCGGTGCTAAATGGCATCAAGGAGCTGTCTGAGCGGACAGAACTCCTTAGGGGGTACCTTTGACTATGACGCCAAGAAGGAGCGTCTGGAAGAGGTAAACGCGGAGCTGGAGCAGCCCGACGTTTGGAATGAACCCGAGCGCGCCCAGGAGCTGGGCCGTGAGCGCAGCAACCTGGAAGTGGTGGTGAAAACCATCGATGACCTGGTGCAGGGGCTCGACGACGTCGGCGAACTGCTGGAGTTGGCGGTGGAGGAGCAGGACGAGGAGAGCTTCGAAGAGGCACGGTCCGAGCTCGAGGGGCTGGAGGGCCAGCTGGAGAAGCTGGAGTTCCGCCGTATGTTCTCCGGTCCCCAGGATGAGAACGATGCCTACCTCGACCTACAGGCCGGCTCCGGCGGTACCGAAGCCCAGGACTGGTGCAACATGATGCTGCGCATGTACCTGCGCTGGGCCGAAGCCAAAGGCTTCAAGGCGGAGATCATCGAAGCTTCCGATGGCGACGTGGCGGGGATCAAGAGCGCCACCGTCAAGATCAGCGGCGAATACGCCTATGGCTGGCTGCGCACCGAAACCGGCGTACATCGCCTGGTGCGAAAGTCCCCCTTCGATTCCGGCGGCCGTCGTCACACCTCCTTCTCCTCGGCGTTTGTTTACCCCGAGGTGGATGACAATATCGCTATCGAGATCAACCCGGCGGAGCTGCGCATCGATGTGTACCGCGCCTCCGGCGCCGGTGGTCAGCACGTTAACACCACCGAGTCTGCGGTTCGGATCACCCACCTGCCCACCAATACCGTGGTGCAGTGTCAGAATGAACGTTCCCAGCACAAGAACAAAGACCAGGCGATGAAGCAGTTGAAGGCCAAGCTGTTTGAGTTGGAGCTGCAGAAGCAGAATGCGGAGAAGCAGGTGGCGGAGGACAACAAGTCCGACATCGGCTGGGGCAGCCAGATCCGCTCCTACGTGCTGGACGACTCGCGCATCAAGGATCTGCGCACCGGTGTGGAAACCCGAAATACTCAAGCGGTGCTGGACGGAGATCTGGATCGCTTTATCGAAGCCAGCCTGAAATCCGGTCTGTAAGTACACCGGAAGGATTGAGAGAAAAATGACTGACCAAGTGCAAGACGAAAATAAGCTGATTGTGGAGCGCCGCAACAAGCTGAACCTGATCCGTGAGGGCTGTTCCGCCAACGGTCACCCCAACACCTGGCGCCCGACCCATAAGTCCGCCGAGTTGCAGGCCGCCTTTGGCGAAAAGAGCAAAGAGGAGCTGGAGGCCCTGGGCGAAGTGGTCTCCATCGCTGGCCGCATCATGGCCAAGCGGGGTCCCTTCCTGGCGATCCAGGATGTCGACGGCCGTATCCAGGCGTATGCCTCCAAGGATGTGCAGAAGGCGCTCAAGGCGATTGGTGGCCTGGATATCGGTGACATCATCGGTGTGAAGGGGCAACTGCACAAATCCGGCAAGGGCGATCTCTATGTCGACATGGGCGAGTACCAGCTACTGACCAAGGCACTGCGTCCGCTGCCGGAGAAGTTCCACGGTCTGACCGACCAGGAGCAGCGTTACCGCCAGCGCTACGTGGACCTCATCGTCAACGAGGACTCCCGTGAAGCTTTCAAGATCCGCTCCAAGCTGATCGCGGCGATGCGTCGTTTCATGGAGTCCAAGTCCTTTATGGAAGTGGAAACCCCGATGATGCAGGTGATCCCCGGCGGTGCTTCTGCCCGTCCTTTTGTCACCCATCACAATGCGCTGGACCAGGAGATGTTCCTGCGTATCGCCCCGGAGCTCTACTTGAAGCGCCTGGTTGTCGGCGGTTTCGAGCGGGTGTTCGAGATCAACCGCAACTTCCGTAACGAGGGGCTTTCCCCCCGTCACAACCCCGAGTTCACCATGATGGAGTTCTACATGGCGTACGCGGATTACAACGACTTGATGGACTTCACCGAAGAGATGCTGCGCACCGTGGCCCTCGAAGTGCTGGGTTCCACCTCCATGCCCTACGGCGAAGAGACCGTGGAGTTTGGCGGACGCTATGCCCGCATGAGCATGCTGGAGGCGATCAAGCACTACAACCCGGATCACGCCGAGATCCAGGCCCTGGACTACGACAAGGTGCAGGATCGCGACCACATGGTGGCGATCGCCAAGTCCGTCCACGTGGATGTGGAGCCGTTCTGGACCTGTGGTCAGCTGCTGGAGGAGATCTTCGGTGAGACCGCTGAGCCCAAGCTGATCCAGCCCACCTTCATCACCGGCTACCCGGCGGACATCTCTCCGCTGGCCCGTCGCAGCGATGACAACCCCTTCATCACCGACCGTTTCGAGTTCTTCATCGGTGGTCGTGAGGTGGCCAACGGGTTCTCCGAGCTGAATGACGCCGAGGATCAGGATGCCCGTTTCAAGGCACAGGTGGACGCCAAGGATGCCGGTGACGATGAAGCGATGTTCTACGATGCGGACTACATCACCGCACTGGAGCACGGCCTGCCGCCGACAGCGGGGCAGGGGATCGGTATCGACCGCCTGGCGATGCTTTTCACCAATACCCACACCATCCGCGACGTGATCCTGTTCCCGGCCATGCGCCCGCAGCAGAACTGATCGCCATAACGGATGTTATCCAAAACCAGCCCCCGGGCTGGTTTTTTTCTGCCCTCAGTTCCCCGGATGTGGAGATCGCGATGAGGCAGATTCACCGCCGCCTCGCTTTCCCGGCAGAGCAAGTTGTCGCAGCTTTGGGCAGGTGTCAGGTTGGTGCTGGTGAGGCCCGCCGCCAATGGGTACACTGTGGCACTCGATTTTCCTCTTTACCTGGGTGCCCTGTTCGTGAAATCCGTGTTTTTGCCATTGCTGTTGAGTCTCCTGTTGGTGGGCGGTTGTGCCAGCCATCCGGACAGTGAACCTCAGCCCAGCCAGGACCAGCAGCAGGCCCGAGTGATGGAGATCGCTAGCGGGATCGAGCAGCTTGAGGTGGTCGCTTCCGATGACGACCTGGCCTGGTTCGCCACCGCCGCCATGCGACGCGGTCGCGACGCTCTGGCGGAAGCCCGGGCACAGCACGCCCTCTTTGCCGCTCAGCCGGATCGCATGTACGAGCGTCTTGGGGTATTCAGTACCCGCAGCCGGGCCGAAGCGGCGGAAGATGCCCTGACCGATGCCCGCCAGGCCTTTGCTCAGGCGCAGAGAGTTCGTTCTCTGGCGGAGGAGGCATTGGCGGAAGCCTTCGCCAACCGTCAGGTATTGCGCCAGCTGGAGGCACCCCGTTGGTATCCAGATGCCTATGAGTTGCTGGAGCTGCGCCTGAAGTCCCTGGTGGACCTGGTGGCGGCAGAGCGGCTCACCCGGGTTACCGAAGGCGAGCCTGCCCTTCTGGCCCAGCAGCACCAGCTGGAAGTGAAAACGGTTCGCCGGATCTACCTGGCCCCCCATCGTACCCGGCTCGAGGAGTTGAACAACGAAGGGCTGGACCTGACCGCCCCGCAGACCTACCAGGCTGCGGCTCATCAGCTGGATCGGGCTTGGCAGGCGGTCGAGCGCAACCCCCGGGACCTGGATGGGATCGCCCGTCAGGCGGAGATCACCCGTTTTGCCGTGGCCCACGCCCACCATTTGGGTAACGAGCTGCAGCAGCTGGATCTGCAGGAGAAGCCGGAGCGTGAAATCTATCTGCTCTCGCTGGAAGCACAGCTGGCCCGCCTGGCCGAGGTACTGGGCCTCCCGGACCTGAGGGAGTACCCGCTGCAGCAGCAGTTGAAGCAGCTTCTGCTCGCCGCCGAAACGGCAATGCCGCCGGGTCAGTTGGCGCTGGCGGAGGAGGAAACCCCCGAGGTGCCCTCCGGCGAGCGCGACCTGGTCGATACCTCGGGCCTGGCCGCAGAGCCTGTCCAGGAGCTTAACGCCGAGTCGCTTGGGGAGCCCGATTCCGAGCGGTAAGTGGCGGTGACGTGTTTCGGGTTCGGAGCTCCTGGATCCGAGTCCCTGGGCGCTAGGTACTAGGAACTAGGAACAGGGAACTAGGCGCTGGAACTAGGAACTAGGCGCTAGATGCTAGGTGCTAGGTGCTAGGTGCTAGGTGCTAGGTGCTAGGTGCTAGGCGCTAGGAACTAGGAACTAGGCTCTCGGAACTAGGCGCTCGGAACTAAGAACTCGGAACTAAGAACTCGGAAGGCGGTGCTCCTGAGCCTTGGCCGTTGCTCTCAGTTAGGATCGAGAGCCGAAGATCCCCCTCAACCCGGAGCCGCTGATGCTGCCACTGCCCCAGGACTACTACCGACGCCATTTCCTGCGGGTGGTTGATCACGTGCGTCGTCACCGTCGCGCCCTGATGAGTGACGCGCTGGTGCAATGGCTTGAGCGATTCGAGCAGGTGGACGCCGAGGCGCAATGCCTGTTGCTGCGTTTGCTGGCTCGCAAAGGGCCCCTGTTTCGCACCGATAAGCTGCATTATGACGAGGTGCCGGAGGTGCAGGTGGCCTTGGACGCCCTCAAACGGCAGGGGCTGGTGCAGAGTGTGGTGGCGATCGAGGGCGAGAGGTTGGCGGAACTGCTCAGCCTGGATGAGCTCAAGAGCCTTCCGGCGCTGACCTCCCCCGGCCCCCGCAAGCGGGATTGGCAGGAGATGCTGTCGGCGATGCCCGCCCGCCCCTGGCGGGCCTGGTGGCCGTCCGGTAATGGTGAGGTGATTACCCTGACCGCCCGGGAACTGCTGCAGGAGTTAGAAATGCTCTTCTTCGCCAATGGCCGCCAGAGCCTGACGGACCTGGTGCTGACCGATATCGGCCAGCATCACTATGTGCTCTATCCCGTCAGCGAGGCTCACTTCCCCTTTCATCATCGAGACGAGGTACAGCAGGCACTGCGGCTATACGCCCTGGAGTCGCGCTGGGCGGAGCTGGGCAAGGTACAGCTGGGGGATGAGGCGCATTTGCGCCAGCCCCAAACCAATGCCCGGCTGGAGCGTCAGCGACAGCGTTTACTCGCTCAGATCGCGCGCCAGTGGGAGCGGGAGGGAAACCCGGATCGGGCTCTGACCCTGCTGGCACACTGCCACACCCCCCTGGGGCGGGAGCGACGGCTGAGGTTGCTGTTTGGATCGGGACGGTATGCAGAGGCACAGCCCTTGGCGCTGGCCATGCTGGCTCTGCCAGAGGGGGAGGAAGAGCGCCAGTTGGCCCTGCGCTTTCTGGGGCGTCTGAAGAAACATTTACCACTGGTGATGCCGCTGCCCCGTCCCCATAAGCCGGTCGAAGTGAATGCTCGCTTACCCTTAGGCGGGGTCCGCATAGAATCCCGCGTTGTTGCGCTGCTAAGAGCACAGGGCCTAGATGTGTGGCACTGCGAAAACGCTCTGGTGCCCGGCGTTGCGGCACTGGTGCTGTGGCAGGTGATCTTCCGTCCCCTTCCCGGGGCCTTTGTCCACCCCTTTCAATCCGGGCCGCTGGATCTCTTTCACCCGCTGTTTGTGGTCCGGCGCCGCAGCGCCATTGAGGCCGAACTGGCTCGGTGGCTCCCCCTCTCCCGCACAGCATTCAGTGAACGGCTGCTCGAGCGCTACGATGCGTTTGCGCACCAGCGCTGTGCCCTGGTGCAGCCCAAGCGCTTCGGCCGGGACCTGCTGGCACGGTCTGCCCAATGCCTGGCGCCGGCCCAGTGGATCGCGCTGATCCGCCATTTGCTGTTTGATCTGCGCCAAAATCGTGCGGGTATGCCGGATCTGGTCGTTATCCAGCAAGAAAAGCTGCTCTGGCTTGAGGTGAAGGGACCCCATGATCGGTTGCGGGACAATCAGCGACGGTGGCTGGCGGCGTTGCAGCGGGCTGAGCAGCGTGCTGGGATCCTCAATCTGGAGGAAAAGGCCGTGATGGAGGTCCCGGAAGCCCTGGCGAGTTCGGGTCTTTTTGATGGCTTTAAAAAGAATTAAATCCTGCCACCCCCTATTTCGTGGTGAATTCCTCTAACTGGTGGCGCTTTGGAAGCGGATAACGGGGCGGGGTGCCGATTGCACAGATTATGTCCTGAAGGACTTTTGTTGCTAATTCTGGCTTTGTGTGGCCGATCATCCTGTTTGTGCATTTAGATTTAGTGCCTTTATCTGCGCGTGGCGTTGGCTCTCGGCAGATGCGGCCGGCACTGGTGGAGGTTTGTTCACTAGGGTTGAGCGATTTTTACCAGTACAATCCACTGGCTTAAATGAAGCAGGCTGGCAGGGAATGGGCCAGTTGCAGCCAACAGGCCGAAGGAAAAGTGGCCGAGGATGATGCACCAAAGAGTGCAAGGATAAAGGATTGAGAATGCCATCTAACTCCCTCTCCAAAAAAATATTTCTGGGCCTATTCAGCGGCCTGCTGATCGGTGCCGCCCTGCAGTGGCTGGGGATTGCCCCCCTCACTGCCTCCGCGGTGCAACTGGCGGGTATGGCCGGTGGCATGTTCGTGAACCTCATCATGATGCTGGTGGTTCCCCTGGTATTTGTCTCCATCGTTTCGGGGATCTCCCAGCTGCCAGACCTGCAAAGTTTTGGCCGCCTTGGCGGTAAAACGTTCGGCCTCTATATCGTCAACACCCTGGTAGCGATCGCCGTCGCCCTGGTGGTGGCCCTGCTGTTGAAGCCGGGAACCGGGGTCGTTCTGCCTGAGATGGGCAGCTTGGCCATCGCCACCACGGAGCTTCCCAGCGTCAGTGCACTGATCATGGAGATCATCCCCCGCAACCCGGTTCAAGCCTTCGCGTCCGGTAACATGCTGCAGATCATCTTCATGGCGTTGATGCTCGGCTTCGTACTGAAAAGCCTGGGCCAGGAGATGGACGGGGTCGCGAATGCCTTTAAAAAGGCCAACAAGATCATGATGACCGCCATCACTCTGGTGATGAGCCTGGCGCCGTACGGGGTGTTCGCCCTGATGCTGAAACTGGGGGCCACCCTGGAGGCGGGTACCTTCCTGTCGGTGGCGGGCTACATCGGCTTGGTGGTGAGCCTGTTGCTGATCTGGCTGCTGGTGGTCTATCCGACTGTGGTGGGGCTGACCACCGACATCTCTGCCGCGGAGTTTCGTCGTAAGACCCGGGAGCAGATGATGTTCTCCCTCTCCTGCGCCAGCTCCAACGCCTCCATCCCGGTCACCATGCGCACCCTGACCCAGAAGCTGGGCGTCTCCCAGGCCACCGCCGGTTTCGGTGTGCCGCTGGGGGCGACCATGAACATGGGGGGGGTCTCCATCTACATCACCATCGCGGCCTTCTTCCTGGCCAACGCCTTCGGTGTGCCGATCACCCTGGAGCAACTGCCTGCTCTGGTGGCTGCGGTGTTCCTGCTCTCCGTCGGTGCCGGCGGGGTGCCCGGGGGCGGTGCGGTGATGATCGGCGTGCTGATCCACCAGATGGGACTGCCGGTGGAGACCGCCTTCGCGCTGATCATCGCGGTGGATCGCATCATCGACATGTTCGTTACCTCCGCCAACGTGGTGGGTGATGCGGCCGTGGTGACCATGGTGGATCGCTCCGAGGCGAAAAGTGGTGCGGTGGTAGCCGCGGTGGAGTAAGTCCGGGAAGCCTTAATCAACCCCGCTTTTTTAGCGGGGTTTTTCTTTGGCGGCGGGGGGAGTATGCTGGAAGTGATTGAAATTTATTCGCCAGTGAGGGTAGCGCATGAGTACATGGGTTCAGGGTAAGGTCGTTGAGCGCATCGACTGGAACGAACATCTGTTTACCCTTCGGGTGGAAGCCGAGGTGGAGCCGTTCATTGCTGGCCAGTTTGGCAAGCTGGCACTGGAGCAGGAGGGCGAGCGGATCCAGCGCGCATACTCCTACGTCAACCCTCCCCATGAGCCTGTGCTGGAGTTTCTCGCCGTGACCGTGGAGGAGGGGCAACTCTCTCCCCGGTTGCAGGACCTGCACCCGGGCGACAATGTGATGGTTACCCCCCGGCCCAGTGGCTTCCTGACCCTCGACGAGGTCCCTGCGGGCCGGGAGCTGTGGATGTTTGCCACCGGCACCGCGGTGGGACCCTTCCTCTCTATTTTGCAGAGCAAGGATTGCTGGGAACGCTACGAGCGTTTCATCCTCGTCTACGCAGTGCGGGAGGCTCAGGACCTGGCCTACCTGGAAACCATCAAGGCGCTTGAGAAGGCCCACCCCAATGCCTTCCACTTTGTTCCCGTGGTCAGCCGTGAAGAGGTGGAGGGGGCGCTGCACGGGCGGATCCCCCAGCTGCTGGTGGATGGGGCGATCCAGGAGAAGGTGGGTGTGCCCATCAAACCCGCCCGCTCCCAGACCATGATCTGCGGTAACCCGGAGATGATCCGGGAAACCCTGGCGGTACTGGAGGGGATGGGGCTGCGTAAAAACCTGCGTCGTACCCCGGGGCAGATCACCATGGAGAAATACTGGTAGCGCCCTGTGCCGGTTAGCCAAAGACGCAAACGCCATTGCCCACAGAGGCAATGGCGTTTCTCTTTTCTGCTCGGATTGAAAGAGCTGCTCAGCGCCTACGGAACTGGTTGACCGAGCGTTCGTAATGAAAGCCGATCGCCGCCATCCGCTGCTCCAACTCCAGGCTGTCCAGCTCCATCTCCGCCGCCAGATCCGCCAGATTGCCGCTGCCCAGGCGCAGCTTCTCGTTGACGATCCCCAACAGGATCTCCGGCTCCAGCTGGCCCGGTTGCTCAATCTCCATACTCCCTCCCAAATGCTTACCCATAAGCTGAAGCCCGCCCCCTATCGTGGGCGGTGGGGGCGGCCGTGATGGCAGCGCCGCACTAGCCCAAGTTTAGTTGGGCAGGCTGGAGATGGGGCAGCGGCGTGGCCCAGGACCCGGGAACGCGGCGTCCGTGGACGCCGCGCCAGGTCAAGCCGGGACTCAGGCGTCGCTCTGGAGGGGGTAGGGCAGGGGCTGCAGGGTCATAGGGCTGTCACCGAAACGGAAAGCGGTGTCCGCCTCCAGCGACTTGTTCATCACCGCGGTTACCCAGCGGGTATTGCCCAGGACCTGCTGGGCCACCAGGGTGCCCGCCCGGCGCCAATTCTCCCCCACCTGCATCTCCAGTGGAGCATCCTCGGCGTCACTTCCAGCGGGTCCACAGAGCACGTAGAGCGCGCGCTTGTTGCCGCCACGGAAGTGCATCCGCGCTATGGTTTCCTGGCCGATGTAGCACCCCTTGTCGTACTGGACGCCACCGATGGCGTCGAGGTTGAGCATCTGGGGCACGAACTCACCACTGTGCGCGGCGTCCATCCAGGGGCGGCCCGCCTGCAGTTCGCTGGCGATAAACGCCGCCACCTCACCGTGGGGAAGGTCGGCCACCTCGGCAGGCAGGGCGTCGCCTTTGGGCAGCAGGAGCAGGCCATGATCGCCGTCGATCAGCAACCGCTGCTCGCCCTGATGACGCAGGCGCTCGTTGCCGGCCCAGGCAGCGAAACGTTCCGTCAGCCCGGGGCCAATCAGGGCGTAGAGTTCGAAGGCGTCGGTGGCATCGTCGAACTCCACCTTGTTGAAAACGGCGTACTTGCCCAGTGCCGCATGCTCAAGTGGCAGCAGCGTTTTGGGCATCAGTTGCAGGATGCTGTCACCATGGTGCAGCCAGCGGAACGGGGCGATCAGCTTGCCCTTGGGATCACAGTGGCCACCGAAGTGCCACTGGTCGGCGGGCAGCTTGACCAGATCACAGGTCCACTGGCTCTGCAGGTAGGATTTGCGGTCATCACCCCGGGCGCGTAGCACGCCGAGGCAGTCGAGGGGGATCAGAGTGTGCTCAGTCACTTGGGTCACAGCCTTGTCCGTAGTTAGAAATGTCCTGGCGATAGTATCGCGTTGGGTTCCGGCCCGTCACTGCCTTTGTCTTGGCGGTGGCTCAGGCGCCGGGGCTTTTGTATTTTCGGCGATTGTAGATGAACTCTGGCAACACGCGGCTCAGCCAGCTGATCAGGCGCCAGCGCCGGGTGACATACACCTTGGGCTTGGCCTTTCGCAGCGCCCTGAGGGTCTGGGCGGCCACCTTCTCCACCGGCGCGCTCCAGCCTTTGCTGCCCCGGCCATGCATCTTGTCGAGGTAGCCGAGGCGGACATCGCTGATGGTGATGGGCAGCTTGAGGCGCTGGGCATGCAGGCGCAACCCCTGCAGGTAGTTCTGCTGGTAAGCCTTGGAGGCGTGGAAGGCGACCTGCGGGCCGCCCCGCTCCCCGGCGATGGAGGTCAGGGCCGCCAGTTGGCCATACTTTTGTGCCACCATGCGGTTGAAGGCGGCATTGGCCAGGGCGCTGAAGCCGGTGACGTTGACCGCGTTAATCTGTCGGTCAAGGGCGTAGGGCAGGCTGAGATCCAGTCCCGAGGCGGCGGTGTTGATCACCACCAAAGCGACGTTCTCCAACTCCTCCCAAAGACGTTCGAACGCCTCCCGGCAGGCATCCGGCTCAAAAATGTCGATCTCCACCAGGATGGGATCCTCCCCGAGACGGGGCAGTAGGGGGGAGAGGGCATCGGGATCCGATGCCATCAGGGCGACGCGAACCTGTTCGGAAGCCAGTTGCAGAGCCATTGCCTGCGACAGGGCGGAGTTGGCACCAATGATGATGGCGCTGAGTCGGGCCATGGGAGATCCATCTTAAATTCAGTATGAAGCGATGATAGTGATCCTGAGGGGGGGCGACAAGGAGAAGGCAGGTTGGAGTTGTAGACGTCCAGATGTCTTGGTATAACCTTAAGCGGGTCCGAATGTAGATCAGGGCCAGGGAGAGGAGGGAGTTCGATGCCGGTTAAGGTGCCAGACAGTTTGCCCGCGTCCGCCATACTGCGCGGTGAAAACATCTTCGTCATGTCTGAGAGCCGCGCCTTGGCGCAGCATATTCGGCCGCTCAAGGTGCTGATCCTCAACTTGATGCCCAACAAGATCGAGACCGAAACCCAACTGCTGCGACTCCTGGCCAACACCCCGCTGCAGGTGGATGTGGAGCTGCTCAAGATCCACAACCGCCCCTCACGGCACACCTCCTGCGATCATATGAACGCCTTCTACCGGGAGTTCGAGGCGGTCCGTGGCAACAACTACGATGGCCTCATCATCACCGGAGCGCCCCTCGGCGACCTGGAGTTCGAGGAGGTGGCCTACTGGGACGAGATCCGCACCATCATTGACTGGTCACAGCAGCACGCCACCTCGGTGCTCTTCCTCTGCTGGGCTGCCCATGCGGCCCTCTATCACCTTTACGACATCAAGCGTTACCTGCGCGACGAGAAGATCTCTGGTGTTTTTCGCCACCAGCGGGTGCACCAGCATGTCCCCCTGCTGCGGGGGTTCGACGATGAGTTCTGGGTTCCCCACTCCCGCTACGCCCAGGTGTCGCTGGATCGGCTTAAGGCCCATCCGGAGCTGGCGGTGCTGGCGGAGTCGGACCAGGCCGGTGCCTACCTGGTGGTGAGCCGGGACAACCGCAATCTCTTCGTCACTGGCCACCCGGAATACACCCGCACCACCCTGCAGGACGAGTACCGGCGCGATCTGGCGGCGGGGCTGAGTCCCAAGGTGCCGGATAACTACTACCCGGACGATGATCCCACCAAGACCCCACACGCCCGCTGGCAGGCCCACGGGGCGCTGCTGGTCTCCAACTGGCTGAACTACTACGTCTACCAGCAAACCCCGTTCGATCTCAGCGGGGATATCCGCGCAGGCCTGATGGAGATCGAGTAAGGCCAACGGCGTCCTCGTCCGCCTAGCTCCGTTGTCGCCTTTTGCGTAATGGGGCGGTGGGCATCACCGTCACCGTGGGATTGGTTGCGCGGGGTGCGGTTTTCCCCCTCCCTTTTTTCCGCTATTCCCGCTATTCCCGCTATTCCCGCCGCCTTGACCGCGTCCTGCTCTGGGCTCCTGGGCATCCCTAAAACTGGCGGCGAAGCGATGTTCGCTTATTGGCCGATTGCCGCTGCTTATATCGGTAAAAAATCGATTCGCTTCCGGGGCGATATCCTGTCTGAATAGGGTATAGGGCGGGAATGCTGGTCGGATCAGACCGGTTGCCACCGGGCTGTCATTCAGCCAGTTTACCCTCTATCGACCGCCGCCAGCGGGCTTCTCCCAGACCGCTGGCGGCGTGTCACGCAGACGTGACACGGCAGGGAAACGGATTCTGCGGTGCAGGCAGAAAGTTTACGTTGCCGTAAACGTCACACATCAAGTAGTCTCGTAACAAGTCAGATACATCGGAGAGTAGCAATGGCAAAGGATTCAGCAGTGGTAATCGCGGCCGCCGTGCGGACCCCCATGGGGGGGTTCCAGGGCAGCCTGAGCAGCGTCAAGGCACCGGAACTGGGTGCGGCAGCGATCAAGGCTAGCCTGGCCCGGGCGGGCATCGCCGGGGAGCAGGTGGACGAGGTGTTGATGGGGTGTGTTCTGCCCGCCGGCCTGCGTCAGGCGCCGGCCCGTCAGGCCTCACTGGGCGCCGGTCTGCCGCGCTCCGTGGGTGCCACCACCCTTAACAAGGTGTGCGGTTCCGGCATGAAGACGGTGATGATCGCCCACGATCTGATCAAGGCGGGGAGCGCCGAGGTGGTGATCGCCGGGGGCATGGAGAGCATGTCCGGTGCGCCCTACCTGCTGGAGAAGGCCCGAGGCGGCATGCGCATGGGTCACGGCCAGGTCCTGGATCACATGATGTTCGACGGTCTGGAAGACGCCTACGCCGGCGGTGCCATGGGGGTCTTCGCCCAGAACACCGCCGATGATTACGGCCTGACCCGGGAGCAGATGGACGCCTACGCGCTGGAGAGTCTGCGCCGCGCCAACGCCGCCATCGAAAGCCGCGCCTTCGAAGCGGAGATCGAGCCGGTCACCGTGGCCACCCGCAAGGGCGAAGTCACCGTCTCCATTGATGAGCAGCCCGGTAACGCCCGCCCGGAGAAGATCCCGAGCCTGCGCCCGGCGTTTGCCAAAGAGGGCACCATCACCGCCGCCAACTCCAGCTCCATCTCCGATGGTGCCGCCGCCGTGGTGGTAACCACCCAGGCCTACGCCGAAGCGAACGGCATGCCGGTGCTGGCCCGTATCGTTGGCCACAGCACCCACAGTCAGGCCCCGGCCGAGTTCACCATCGCCCCGGTGGGCGCGGTCAACAAGCTGCTCAACAAGCTGGAGTGGCGGGCCGAGGAGGTGGACCTGTTTGAGATCAACGAAGCCTTCGCCATGGTCACCATGCTGGCAATCCAGGAGCTGGGCCTCGATGCCGAGAAGGTGAACGTGAATGGCGGTGCCTGCGCCCTGGGCCACCCCATTGGCTGTTCCGGTACCCGCATCCTGGTGACTCTGATCCACGCCCTCAAGGCCCGCGGCCTTAAGCGTGGCGTGGCGTCCCTGTGCATCGGTGGCGGGGAAGCCACCGCACTGGCGGTCGAGCTGGTGTAACCAAAGCCCTCACCGTGGCGGACTGCACCCCGCCGCGGTGTTTTGATTTCTGGGAGAGAAACACATGATCAAGCAAGTTCCGCATCTTATCGGCGGCGAGTACACCGCCGGCACCGGAGAGAAGGTGATTACCGTCACCAACCCCGCCAACAACCAACCTATCGCCCAACTCAACTGCGCCACCGAAGCCGAGATCAACCAGGCGGTGGCGGCGGCCCATGCGGCCCACCTGGAGTGGAAAGAGGTGGCCGTTTCCGAGCGGGCCCGGGTGATGATGCGCTACCAGCATCTGCTCAAGGCCCACCACGACGAGCTGGCGACCCTGCTCTCCAGCGAGACCGGTAAAACCTTCGAAGACGCCAAGGGTGATGTCTGGCGTGGCATCGAGGTGGTCGAGCAGGCCGCCAACATCCCCAGCCTGATGATGGGGGAAACCGTCGAGAACGTGGCCCGCGGCATCGACAGCTACAGCTACATTCAACCCCTGGGCGTCTGCGCCGGGATCACCCCCTTCAACTTCCCGGCGATGATCCCCCTGTGGATGTTCCCGCTGGCGATCGCCTGCGGCAACGGCTTCGTGCTCAAGCCCTCGGAGCAGGATCCGCTGACCCCGATGCGCCTGGCGGAGCTGTTCGAGGAGGCCGGCGCGCCCAAGGGGCTGCTGAGCGTGGTCCACGGCGACAAGAGCGCGGTGGATTGCCTGTTGACCCATCCCAAGATCCACGCCATCTCCTTTGTCGGCTCTGTGCCCGTGGGCCAATACATCTACAAGACCGGCACCGAGAACATGAAGCGGGTGCAGGCCTTTGCCGGCGCCAAGAACCACATGGTGATCATGCCCGATGCGGACAAGCAGACGGTGATCAACCAGCTGGTGGGTGCCTCCGTGGGCGCCGCCGGACAGCGCTGCATGGCGATCTCCGTGGCGGTGTTTGTCGGTAAGAGCCAGGAGTGGATCGACGAGGTAGCGGCGGAAGTGGCCAAGGTGCGTCCCGGACTCTGGGACGATCCGGATGCCGGCTACGGCCCGCTGATCAATCCCGCTGCCAAGGCCCGGGTGCTGGAGCTGATCCAGTCCGGCAAGGCCGAGGGCGCCACCTGCCTGGTGGACGGCTCCGAGTTCACCGTCGCTGGCTACGAGTCCGGCAACTGGGTTGGCCCTACGGTATTTACCGATGTGACCCCCGAGATGCGGATCTACAAGGAGGAGATCTTCGGCCCGGTACTCTCCTGCATGGCCGTAGAGACCCTGAGCGACGCCATCGCCCTGGTGAACGCCAACCCGTTCGGGAACGGCACCTCCATCTTCACCAACTCCGGTGCCGCCGCACGCAAGTACCAGCATGAAGTGGAAGTGGGCCAGGTGGGGATCAACATCCCGATCCCGGTGCCGCTGCCGTTCTTCTCCTTTACCGGCTGGAAAAACTCCTTCTACGGCGATCTGCATGCCTACGGCAAGCAGGGGGTGCGTTTCTACACCGAGACCAAAACCGTGACCGCCCGCTGGCCGGAGAGCGGCATCGTGGAAGGTCAGAACCTCACCATCGCGCTGAAATAAGTTAACGGCAAAGGACCGCTACCGAGCCCAGCGGGTTTCCAGTGAAGAGCGCGCCTGGACGCGAGTTCGTAGTTCCTAGAACCTAGAACCTAGAACCTGCTCTTAGGAACTCGAGCCTAGGAACCAGGAACTGCTCTTAGGGCCTCGAGCCTAGGAACCAGGTTCCGCTCTTAGGGCCTAGTACCTAGAACCTAGGACCTGCTCTTAGGAACTCGCGCCTAGGAACCAGGATCCGCTCTTAGGGCCTAGTACCTAGAACCTAGGAACCGCTCTTAGGAACTCGCGCCCAGGATCCAGGACCTGCTCTTAGGAACTCGAGCCCAGGAATCAGGATCCGCTCTTGGGGCCTAGTACCTAGAACCTGCTCTTAGGAACTCGCGCCCAGGATCCAGGACCTGCTCCTAGGATCCAGGCACCCTCGGAAGCGCGGTACTTGCTTGATGTACATGGAGTATTTATGAATTTCAATCTGACCGACGATCAGCTCGCCTTTGTCGATGCCGCCCGCCAGTTCGCCGACGCCGAGCTGGCCCCCCATGCCGCCGAGTGGGATCGGACCCATCACTTCCCCAAGGAGGTGATCCAGCGGGCCGGTGAACTGGGCTTTTGCAGCCTTTATACCCCTGAGTCCGAAGGCGGCCTTGGGCTCTCTCGGCTCGACAGTGCGCTGATCTTCGAAGCCCTCTCCACCGGTTGTACCGCCACCACGGCGATGCTGACCATCCACAACATGGCCACCTGGATGGTGGCCAGCTGGGGCACCGACACCCTCAAGCAGCAGTGGTGCCCGACCCTGACCACCGGCCAGCAGCTTGCCTCCTACTGCCTCACCGAGCCCGGCGCCGGCTCCGATGCCGCCAGCCTGCGCACCAAGGCGGTACGGGAGGGGGACGAGTACGTGATCACCGGCAGCAAAATGTTCATCTCCGGTGCCGGCGAGACGGATCTGCTGGTGGTGATGTGCCGCACCGGTGAAGCGGGCCCCAAGGGGATCTCCGCCATCGCCGTCCCCGCCGACAGCGCCGGGATCAGCTACGGCAAGGCGGAGGAGAAGATGGGCTGGAACGCCCAGCCCACCCGCCTGGTGAGCTTCGAAGGGGTTCGGGTTCCGGTGTCCAACCTGTTGGGGGAGGAGGGACAGGGCTTCACCTTCGCCATGAAGGGACTGGACGGCGGACGGATCAACATCGCCGCCTGCTCCCTGGGCACCGCCCAGGCGGCGCTGGATCGCGCCACCGACTACCTGAAGGAGCGGGAGCAGTTTGGCAAGCCGTTGGCGGCGTTCCAGGCCCTTCAGTTCAAGCTCGCCGACATGGCGACCGAGCTGGTGGCGGCCCGCCAGATGGTGCGGCTGGCGGCGTTCAAGCTGGACAGTGGCGACCCGGAGAAGACCGCCTACTGCGCCATGGCCAAGCGTTTCGCCACCGACGTGGGTTTCAATGTCTGTAACGAGGCGCTGCAGATCCACGGTGGCTACGGCTACATCCGTGAGTACCCGCTGGAGCGCCATGTCCGCGACGTGCGGGTTCATCAGATCCTTGAGGGCACCAACGAGATCATGCGTCTGATCGTCGCCCGCCGCCTGCTCGATGAGGCCGCCGCGGAGATCCGCTAACGGAGCATGACAGTGCAAACCCAATTCCCAGTTCAACGGAGGGAGCGATGAACGAACCGGTACTCTATCGTACCCTGGCCACCGAGAGTGGCCATCAGATCGGCGTGGCGACCCTGAACCAGGCTGCGTCCCTCAATGCCCTGTCCCTGGCGATGGTGGACAGTCTCAGCGCCCAGCTGGCCGCCTGGGCCAAGGATGACAACATCGTCTGCGTCTGGCTGGAGGGAGAGGGAGACCGCGCCTTCTGCGCCGGCGGCGACATCCGTGCCATCTACGAGGCCGCCAAGGCGCGGCCCCGGGAGTTGACCGAGGCGGTCACTGATTTCTTTACCCGGGAGTACCGGTTGGATCACCAGATCCACCGTTTCCCCAAGCCGATTGTCCTTTGGGGCAGCGGCATCGTCATGGGTGGGGGCCTGGGTCTGATGGCGGGAGCCAGCCACCGCCTGGTGACCGAAACCTCCCGCATCGCCATGCCGGAGATCACCATCGGCCTGTTCCCGGACGTGGGCGGAACCTGGTTCCTCAACCGGATGCCGGGCCACTGTGGCCGCTTCCTGGCCCTGACCGCCTACAACATGAACGGCAGCGATGCTCGCTACGTGGGACTGGCGGATCACTGTGTCAGCAGCGAGCGTCGCAGTGCCCTGCTCGATGCGCTCACCACCCTGGGCTGGCACAACGACAGCACCAGTAACCAGGACCTGCTCTCCAGCTACCTGCGGGGCGTCGAGGAGCAGGACATGGCCATCATGCCGCCCAGCACCCTGCACGACCACCAGGGGGAGATCGATGACCTGATGGCCGGTGACACTCTGATCGAGGTGGCCGAGAAGCTGCGCAACCTTGAGAGCGAGCTCAAGTGGCTCAACCGGGCCCGGGACAGCTTCCTGGCCGGCAGCCCCATCACCGCCCACCTGATCTGGTACCAGCTCAATGCCTGCGAGGGGCTGACCCTGGAGCAGGTGTTCCAGCAGGAGCTGGTCTGGGCGGTACGCCTGGCCCAGCAAGGGGACTTCGTCGAGGGGGTCCGGGCCCTGCTGATCGACAAGGATCGCAATCCCCAGTGGCGCTTTACCGAACTTGGAGAGGTAGATCAGGCTGTTATGGCCGAGATCCATCGCTCCCCCTTTAGCACGCACCCCCTGGCAACCTTATCGGAGGAGGGACAATGACCACCATCGCCTTTATTGGCCTCGGCAACATGGGCGGCCCGATGGCGGCCAACCTGGTGAAAGCCGGCCACACCGTTCGGGTGTTTGACCTGAACGAAAATGCCATCCACCAGTTGGCGGAGCAGGGGGCGATCCCCTGTCATACCAGCTGCGGTGCTGTCGCGGGTGCCGAGGTGGTGATCACCATGCTCCCCGCAGGTCAGCACGTGCGCTCGCTCTACCTGGGTGGCGAGGAGAAGGGCGGGCTGATCCACAAGGCCGCCCCCGGCACCCTGATGATCGACTGCTCCACCATTGATGCCGCCAGTGCGGTGGCGGTAGGGGAAGCGGCGGCCAAGGCAGGGTTCGAATTTGTCGATGCGCCGGTCTCCGGTGGCACCGCCGGCGCTGCCGCCGGCACCCTGACCTTCATCTGCGGTGGCAGCAACGAGGGCTTCAAGGCGGCCCAGCCGATCCTTTCCGACATGGGTGCCAACATCTTCCACGCCGGGGGCACCGGGGCGGGCCAGGTGGCCAAGATCTGCAACAACATGCTGCTGTCGGTGCTGATGATCGGCACCAGCGAGGCGTTGCAGCTGGGCCGGGATCACGGCCTGGACCCCAAGGTGCTCTCCGACATCATGCAGGTCAGCTCCGGGGGCAACTGGACCCTGGAGAAGTACAACCCCTGTCCCGGAGTGATGCCCCAGGCCCCGGCCAGCAACGGCTACCAGGGCGGTTTCATGGTGGACCTCATGGCCAAGGATCTCGGTCTGGCGATGGAGACCGCCGGCCAGAGCCGAAGCGCCACCCCCATGGGCGCCCTGGCCACCGCGCTCTACCGTCAGCATGCCCGCCAGGGCAACGGCAAGCGCGACTTCTCCAGCATTTTTGAAACTTTCGACCGCGATGGCGATGCCTAAGCGAGTGGCTCGATAAGAACAACAGGAACAGAGTGATGAACGTAGAGAACAAGGTGGTGGTGATCACCGGCGGTGCTGGTGGTCTGGGGATGGCGATGGCCGAGCGGCTGGGCCGTCAGGGTGCCCGCATCGCCCTGCTGGATATCAACGCTGAGGCGCTGGAGCAGGCGGTGGCCCGGCTGCACCGCCTGGATATCGAAGCGGTCGCCCACGCCCTGGACATCACCCGTGAGGCGCAGGTGGAGCAGGTGTTTGCTACCCTGGCCGAGCAGTTGGGTGGCATCGACGTGCTGGTGAACAACGCCGGCCTGTTGCGCGATGGCATGCTGATCAAGGTCAAGGAGGGGCAACTGCTGGATAAGATGTCCCTGGGGCAGTTCCAGTCGGTGCTGGACGTGAACCTCACCGGTACCTTCCTCTGTGGCCGTGAGGCCGCCGTGGTGATGGCTAAGCAGTTCGCCAGTGAGCAGCGCAAGGGACTGATCATCAACATCTCCTCCGTGGCCCGGGCCGGCAACATGGGCCAGACCAACTACGCCGCCTCCAAGGCCGGCGTGGTGGCGATGACCGTCTCCTGGGCCAAGGAGCTGGCGCGCCACGGCGTGCGCACCGCGGCCATCGCCCCGGGGGTGATCGCGACCGAGATGACCCAGGGGATGAAGCCGGAGGCAATGGCCAGGCTGGTCCAGCAGATCCCGGCGGGCCGCGTTGGCGAGCCGGACGAGGTGGCCCTTTCAGTGCAGCAGATCATCGAGAATGACTACTTCTGCGGTCGGGTGATGGAACTGGACGGCGGGATCCGGTTGTAAGGGTTTCCCTTACTCCCCGGAGATTGAAAAACGGCCCCATGGGCCGTTTTTTATGGCTGTCGCCGGGGTCGTATTTGTGCCCTTCGGCCCTGTAGGTTGCTGCCGAGTGGGCGAGGCACAACGTGATCTGATCCGGTAATTATCAATGTATGGAGGTCTTGTTAGATTGGTGGGCAGTGCCACCACTTTGGTGGATCATAATGGCGCCATTGTCAGTCAGCGCTATTTCGATCCCTCCGGCCGTACCGCGGATATGGGAGTCAGCCACAGTTCGGATATTGGCAACCTGAACTCGGCTCAGTCTCGGTTGCAGGACTTGGAGTACACCAATGGGTACCGTCGGGGCTTCACTGACCATGAGCATCTGAATGAACAGCAACTAATTCATATGAATGGTCGGGTTTACGATTACAACCTGGGCCGGTTCATGAGTGTTGATCCGTTTGTTCAGGCGCCGACCAGCACACAGTCGATCAACCCCTATAGCTACATCATGAACAACCCCTTGGCGGGGACGGATCCGACAGGCTACGCGGCAACGGATCTTTCGGCTGGCGCTAGGTGCGACATAACAGGGGAGTGCGCTGTTGGTGCTACCCGAAATGAGGAAGTTACCGAGAGCAGTATGGAAGTCAAAACAGAAATGGTAGCTACGACGGGTTCACGAATAAAAAAGAGGTTGTCACGGGAGTTACTGGATCAGTAAAGCTAAGCAGCGGCGCTGAGTACTCCTTTACTGCAACTAGCTCCGGGGTTTCTTTCTCAGTTACCGATATCGGATCTAGTCAAAGCAGTTCGGGTTGGACAGATCAGAGTGGTAACTCTTCTGGTCCTCCATCAGGATTTAATGGGACAGAGACTGCTTGCGCTGCCAATGAATGTTCACCCGAGGATTTAGGCATGGATGCTCAGGCTCCACCCATGATGTGTAGTTATGGACAAAATAGCTGTAGCACTCACACAACTACGGTTGAAGGCAGTGCGATAGTAGAGTCGATGGAACAAGTTTATGTTGGCGTAATTACGGATTCTGGCGGGCCTGGAGGGTTGCCAGGTAGTCGAGACAAGCGTTGGGGCATGCTGAAGGATGGAGCGAATGACGTAGCGACAAAGAGCTTGGATCATAATCTGTTAGTTGGATACCGTAGGCCAGTCACATGGAAAGTCGAGTATGAAGTCACATATGATCAGGTTGGGACACGGCGAAATGGGGAATTTACTGGTTACCGAGGTATGGTGAACCCTCGCGATATTAAAGAGTTAAGTAGGACAAGAATATCAGTAGGAGAGCCATCAAGAATGCCAGGTATCTTTAGGCGTGACCAACTGCCTTCTGGCAGTAAGATATGTTCTTCTCAAGTACAATTCTGCTGAGGTATTTATGAAAAAAACATTGCCATTTTTAATGTTTATTTTAGGATTGCAACCTAGTTATGTGTTGTCAAACGAGACTTATGAAAGGGTTTACCCTATCGAAAAAGACTGTCTAAGTTCGGTTCGTGATAGTATCGGTGAGTTTGCTGGCGAAGGTAGTATGGAAGTAGTGAGTGGCTATTCTCCTAGGGGTAACTCAAGCGTGGATAATTATGTGTTAATTCGCGGAAATAGAGCTTATTCGCTTGATGCTACTAACTTTCTTCACAGAGCAACAAACTCTTGTGGAAAGAATATGCTTGTTACATTTAATATTGATATGAACGTAAGTGATAGCCTAGCCAAGTACTTACATGAAAATCCAGAGGCAATCATTGAGTATGACCCTAAACATAAGGTCTTAAGTTTCTTTACTCGTAATAAATGAGAGATGATGTCCAGCACCAGTAGAACCGACCAGCCTGTTCCAGCAGGGTGGTCGGCAATCGCCAGCGCCGCTACCTAGCGGTGCTGGTGTAACTGGTCATTTCTACTGGTTTGATCTGGACAGCCTGCTGCGATGCTCTGGACGGCATGCTGTTTCAAACTGGACACTTAGAGGAATGACTTTCGAAAGCGGTGGGATGGCGAATCATAACTTTGCTGGAATAGTTTTATTTTCTCTTCAAATAATTCTAATCTTCGCTCTGAGTTGCGAGATTGAATAAATAAGACACCCATAATTAATATTTTGGTGTAGAGCTCAAAGTCCTCTTGGGTGCCCTCTTAGTTTTGGGGGCCAACTTTATCGAGAGGGCGAGGTCTTGGTGCAGGAGATCTGCACGCTCAGCGCATGGCGAGGAAATTCAGGCACGACAATGCACCACAAGCGAGTGGCATTGAAAGCATTAAGGTGTCTTTGGAAATCGGGGCTATTCATAGCCTCGTTGCGTCTCGCCCGGTCGGCAGCAACCTACAAGGTCGGGGAGGTCACAGAGAAAACCGAATCCGTCCCCACGCCGCCATCCGCCCTCCCCAAAAACCAAACCCAAAACTAAACCCAAAAAAGGCCCAAGTTACCTTGGGCCTTTCTCGCCCGTCAGGGCGATCATCATTAGCGCAGCGCGATTCTAAGTGCGCTAAATAGCTGTTCCTAAATACGCTCCACTTTCGTTAAAGCTCCGGCTCCCTGGGCTTTGCTCCGGCTCTTAGGAACTCGGGCCTAGAACCTCGTTCATAAGAGCTTTGCGCTCCGCTGCACCAGGTTTCCCTCGCGAACGGCAGGGTGCAGTACCATTCGGAACAGTTATTTAGTCGAAGTGCGTTACTCGAACCGCATCTCCGGAACGTGCTCTGGCACCACCAGCTCCCCGGCAGTTTTCTCGATGATCTCCTCGACGCTGACGCCGGGGGCGCGCTCAAGCAGATGGAAGCGGCCATCGCGGATCTCGATGTAGGCCAGATCCGTCACCACCTTGCTGATGCAGTTGGCGCCGGTCAGCGGCAGGGTGCAGTTCGAAAGCAGCTTGGAGTTGCCGTGGCGGTCGGCGTGGGTCATGGTGACGATGATGTTGTCCGCCCCGGCCACCAGGTCCATGGCGCCCCCCATCCCCTTGACCAGCTTGCCGGGGATCATCCAGGAGGCGATGTTGCCCTGGACATCCACCTCGAAGGCGCCGAGGACGGTGAGGTCCACGTGGCCACCGCGGATCATGGCGAAGGATTGGGCCGAGTCGAAGATGGCGGCGCCGGGGATGGCGGTCACCGTCTGCTTGCCGGCGTTGATCATGTCCGGGTCTACCGTCTCCTCGGTGGGGAAAGGGCCCATCCCCAGCAGGCCATTCTCCGACTGCAGCATCACGGCCATCCCCTCGGGGACATAGTTGGCCACCAGGGTGGGAATGCCGATCCCCAGGTTGACGTAGTCGCCATCCTTGAGCTCCTGGGCGACCCGCATCGCCAGTTGTTCACGTGTCAGTGCCATCTTGGGTCTCCTTATGCCTGGCTCAGGGTGCGTTTTTCGATCCGTTTCTCGAACTGACCGAGGATCACCCGGTCGACGTAGATCCCCGGGGTGTGGATCTGGCTCGGCTCCAGTTCGCCGGGCTCGACGATCTCCTCCACCTCCACCACGGTGATCTTGCCGGCGGTGGCGGCCAGGGGGTTGAAGTTCTGCGCCGTATGGCGGTAGACCACGTTGCCGTAGCGGTCCGCCTTCCAGCCTTTGACGATGGCAAAATCGCCGCGGATCGACTCCTCCAGGATGTAGGGGCGGCCGTTGAACTCCCGCACCTCCTTACCTTCGCCCACCGGGGTACCGTAGCCGGTGGCGGTAAAGAAGGCGGGGATCCCGGCGCCGCCGGCCCGCATCTTCTCCGCCAGGGTGCCCTGGGGGGTCAGCTCCACCTCCAGTTCACCGCTGAGCAGCTGCTGCTCGAACAGGGCGTTCTCCCCCACGTAGGAGGCGATCATCTTGCGGATCTGGTGCTTCTCCAGCAGCAGGCCGAGGCCAAAGCCATCCACACCGGCGTTGTTGGAGACCACGGTCAAGCCGCGGGTCCCCATCTTCTGGATCTGGGCGATCAGCCCCTCGGGGATCCCGCAGAGGCCAAATCCCCCGGCGATCACCGTCATATTGTCGGTCAGACCCGCCATCGCCTGGGCGTAGTCCTGTACCACCTTGTCAAATCCGGACATCAAGTTTCTCCAGTTGAACCGGCGCTTAGCGCGAGCCGGGTGAGTGTTGATCGGGGTTATTTCGGCAGCGGCCGAGCTTGGCCAGCGCCACCTTGGAGCCGTTGGCGCGTCCCAGTCGGCGGCAGATGGCATCGCCGGCGCCGATGAGCGCATCCAGGTTCACCCCATGTTCGATCCCCAAGCCATCGAGCAGGTAGATGAGATCCTCGGTCGCCAGGTTGCCGCTGGCGCCGGGGGCGTAGGGGCAGCCCCCAAGACCCGCGACCGATGCATCGAGGGTGGCCACCCCCAACTCCAGGCAGGCGGTGATGTTGGCCAGGGCCTGGCCATAGGTGTCGTGGAAATGCAGTGCCAGTTGCGCCATCGGCACCCGCTGCGCCACCGCGCGCACCATCGCCACCGCCCTATCCGGGGTACCGGTGCCTATGGTGTCGCCGAGGGAGATCTCGTAACAGCCCATGCGGTAGAGCGCTTCGGCAGTCTCGGCCACCTTTTCCGGGGAGATCGCTCCCTCGTAGGGGCAGCCCAGGGTGCAGGAGACGTAGCCCCGTACCGGCAGGTTGAGCGTTTTGGCCGCCTGCAGTACCGGCTCGAAGCGCGCCAGGGACTCCGCCACCGAGCAGTTGATGTTGCGCTGGCTGAAGCTTTCCGAGGCGGAGCCGAACACCGCCACCTCGTCGACGCCGGCGGCCACGGCCGCTTCGAACCCCTTGAGGTTGGGGGTCAGGGCGCCGTAACGGACGCGGCTTTGACGCTGGATCTGTCCGAACAGCTGATCGCTCTGGGCCATCTGCGGTACCCACTTGGGGGAAACAAAGCTGCCCGCCTCGATCCGGCGTAGCCCGGTCAGGGAGAGGGCATCCACCAGGGCGATGCGATCGGCCAGGGTCACCCCGGGTTCGTTCTGCAGGCCGTCACGAGGGCCCATCTCGACGATCTGAACCTGTGTCGGCCTCATGCGTTGGCCTCCTCGCACTCGGCAGTGGCCGCCGTGTCCCTCAACACCACCAGGGGGCTGCCGTCGCTGACACTGTCACCAGACTTGAAGGGCAGGGCGGTCACCTGACCGGCGTAGGGGGCGCTGATGGTGTACTCCATCTTCATCGCCTCCATCACCACCAGGGCGGTGCCCGCCTCCACCTCGTCGCCCACCTCCACCAGGTTGGCCACATGGGTGCCGTTCATGGGCGCCTGCAGCGCCTTGGCGGCATCGCCAGCCTCCTGCTGCGGCCGGTAGCGGTAGCGACGCAGGCGCAGGGGGCCGTCGGCCAACTGCAGGGTGACACTGCCGTCATCATCCTGGTGGAAGGGCCATCGCAGCAGGGTGTCGTCGCAACTGAGTTGCAGTTGGGCCTCGTTACAGTGCAGCGCCAGGCGGCGTCCCTGGCTGTCCGCCCAGGCGCCGTCGGGGCGCCCTTGGAAGGCAAGATCCTGGGTCTGGCCCTGGTCATCTTCCAGTACCAGGCGCAGCTGGCGCGGCGCATTGAGGCGCCAGCCCAGCAGGGCGGCCTCATCCTCTGATGCTGCGCTGGTCAGCAGGTAGAGGGCAGTAGCGGTGGCCGCCAGCTCCCTGTCCTTGGGCGGGGCCAGCAGCTGGTCCAGATGGCGCGGGATAAAGCCGGTGTCCAGTTGCGCCCCAATGAAGGCGGGGTGCTCGGCGATGTGCAGCAGGAAGCCGAGGTTGACCACGGGGCCGCTGAGCCGGGTCTGGCGCAGGGCCTGGGCCAGGTTGCGGCACGCCTCGGCGCGGTTGGCACCGGCGACGATGATCTTGGCGATCATCGGGTCATAGAATGGGGTAATGCTGTCGCCCTGGGTCACACCGGTGTCGATGCGTACGCCGGCGCCCGGCCACTGCAGGTGCTTGAGCTGGCCGCTGGCGGGGAGGAAGTCGCGGTGGGGGTCCTCCGCGTAGAGGCGCACCTCGATGGCGTGGCCCTGGGTCTGGACCTCCGACTGCCTCAGGGGCAGCGGCTCGCCGGCGGCCACCGCCAGCTGCCAGGCCACCAGATCCAGGCCGGTGACGCTCTCGGTCACCGGATGCTCTACCTGCAGTCGGGTGTTCATCTCCATGAAGTAGAAGCGTCCCTGGTCATCCAACAGGTACTCCACGGTTCCGGCGCCGACGTAGTCGATCGCCTTGGCGGCCCGCACCGACGCCTCGCCCATCTCCCGGCGCAGGGCGTCACAGAGACCGGGCGCGGGGGCCTCCTCCACCACTTTCTGGTGGCGGCGCTGGATGGAGCAGTCCCGGTCCGACAGGTAGAGGCAGTTTCCCTTGCTGTCGGCAAACACCTGGACCTCGATATGGCGGGCGGTCGTAAGGTAGCGCTCCAGCAGCAGGTGGGGATTGCCGAAGGCGGACTGGGCCTCGCGACGGGCGCTGGCCAAGGCCTCGGGCAGCCCCTTGGATTCCTGGACGATGCGCATCCCCTTGCCGCCGCCGCCGAACGCAGCCTTGACCAGCAGGGGGAAGCCGATCTTTTCCGCCTCGGCGATCAGGCGCGTATCGGATTGATCATCACCGTGGTAGCCCGGCAGCATCGGCACGCCGGCGGCGGCCATGATCGCCTTGGCGGCGCTTTTGGAGCCCATCTTGTCGATGGCGTCGGCCCCGGGGCCGATAAAGAGGATCCCCGCCTGCTCGCAGGCCCGGGCGAAGTCGGGGTTTTCCGACAGGAAGCCGTAGCCGGGGTGGATGGCGTCACACTCGCTGCGTCGGGCGATGGCCAGGATGGCATCGCTGCGCAGGTAGGAGTCGGCCACCGGGGCCGGACCGAGCCGGAACGCTTGGTCCGCCTGCTGAACATGCAGGCTGTGGCGATCCGCGTCGGAGTAGACCGCCACGGTACGGATCCCCTGGGCCTGGCAGGTGCGGATCACCCGGCAGGCGATCTCGCCCCGGTTGGCGATCAGCACCTTGCGGATGGGATGCCGGGATGAGGATTGGTTAGGAATCATGACACATCCTTGTGGTTGTCGTCCGGGCACCAGGGGGCGGGACGTTTGGCAAAGAACGCCGCCAGGCCAGCCTGGCCCTCGGCGCTGCTGCGAACGGTGGCGATGCGGTGGGCGGTCTCCTGCTTGAGGGCCGTATCCAGCGGCGCATCGTCCAGATGCAGCAGCAGGTCCTTGCAGGCCCGCAGGGCATCGGGACCGTTGTGGCGAAGCTGGGTGACCATCGCCTCGGCGGCAACCTCAAGGTCGCCACAGAGCTGGTGTACCAGGCCCAGTGCCAGCGCGCTGTCGGCGTCGATCACCTCGGCGCTGAGGGCGTAGCGGCGCAGCTGGCGTTGGCCGATGGCCCGGGCTACGTAGGGGCCGATGGTGGCGGGGATCAGCCCCAGCTTAACCTCGGAGAGGCAGAAGCGGGCACGGGCATCCGCCAGTACGATGTCGGCGCAGGCCACCAGCCCCAGGGCACCCCCGAACGCCGCCCCCTGCACCAGGGCCAGCACCGGGGTAGGGAAGTGGAACAAGGTGTCGAACAGGGTGGCCAACTGCAGGGCATCGGCCCGGTTTTCGGCCTCGCTCATCCGTGCCTGGCTCTGCATCCAGGCCAGATCCGCACCGGCACAGAAGTGCTTACCCTCGGCATCGAGGATCAGCAGGCTGAGATCCGAGCGGTCACCCAGGGTGACCAGCGCCCCGGTGATCTCGGCGATCATCTCGGCGTTGAAGGCGTTGTGCTTGTCCGGCCGGGCCAGGGTGAGCCGGGCCACCGGGCCCTGGCACTGCAACTTGATAAATTGATAGGTCATGGCCCCTCCTACATGCGGAACACGCCGAAACGTGTCGGTGCTTGTGGTGCGTTGTTGGCGGCGGAGAGGGCCAGTCCGAGGACATCCCGGGTCTGGGCGGGGTCGATGATCCCGTCGTCCCAGAGGCGGGCCGAGGCGTAGTAGGGGTGCCCCTTCTTCTCGTACTGGGCCACGATCGGGGCCTTGAACGCTTCCTGCTCGGCTTCGGGCCAGGTCTCGCCGCGGGCGGCAAGCTGGTCCACCTTGACCTGGGCCAGCACGTTGGCGGCCTGTTCGCCCCCCATCACCGAGATGCGGGCGTTGGGCCAGGTGAACATTAGGGTGGGGTCGTAGGCGCGGCCGCACATGCCGTAGTTGCCGGCGCCGTAGCTGCCGCCGATCACCACGGTAAACTTGGGCACCTTGGCGCAGGAGACGGCAGTGACCAGCTTGGCGCCATGCTTGGCGATCCCTTCGTGTTCGTACTTCTGTCCCACCATGAAGCCGGTGATGTTCTGCAGGAACAGCAGCGGGATGCCGCGCTGGCAGCACAGCTCAATGAAGTGGGCACCCTTCTGCGCCGACTCGGAGAAGAGGATGCCGTTGTTGGCGATAATCCCCACCGGGTAGCCGTGCAGGTGGGCGAAGCCGCACACCAGGGTCGGGCCAAACCGCGCCTTGAACTCGTCGAAGTCGGAGTCGTCCACCAGACGGGCGATCACCTCGCGCACCTCGAACGGCTTCTTCAGATCTGTGCCGACGATGCCGTAAAGCTCCTCGGCGGGGTAGCGGGGCGCCTTCACCGGCTGCACCTGCAGCGGCGATGCCTTGCGGTGGTTGAGCCGGGCGACGGCGTTGCGGGCCAGCTGTAGGGCGTGTTCGTCGTTGTCCGCCAGGTGGTCCGCCACCCCGGAGATCTCGGTATGGACCCGGCCACCGCCGAGGTCTTCGGCGCTGATCTGCTCGCCGGTGGCGGCCTTCACCAGCGGCGGACCCGCCAGGAAGATGCTGGCCTGATCCCGGACGATGATCGACTCATCCGCCATCGCCGGCACGTAGGCGCCGCCGGCGGTGCACAGGCCCATTACCACGGCGATCTGGGGGATCCCCGCCGCCGACATCTGGGCCTGGTTGAAGAAGATGCGGCCAAAGTGGTCCCGGTCCGGGAACACCTCGTCCTGCTTTGGCAGGAAGGCCCCGCCGGAGTCCACCAGGTAGATGCAGGGCAGGTGGCAACGGGCGGCGATCTCCTGGGCCCGCAGGTGTTTCTTCACCGACAGCGGGTAGTAGGTGCCCCCCTTTACTGTGGCGTCGTTGGCCACAATCATGCATTCGACCCCGTTTACCCGGCCGATGCCGGCGATCACACCGGCGGCGGGCACCGCATCGTCATACACCTCGAAGGCGGCCATCTGGCCGATCTCCAGGAAGGGGGCGCCGGGGTCCAGCAGATGCTCAACCCGCTCCCGGGGCAGCAGCTTGCCGCGGCCGGTGTGCTTGGCTCGGGCGGTTTCGGATCCGCCGGGCAGGATGGCGGCGAGTTTGTCGTGCAGATCCGCCAGCAGGCTGGCCATGCCGTCATGACGGGCCTGGTTGGCGGGATCGGCGCCGTTGTATTGGGAGTGAAAGTGCGTCACCAGGGGCTCCTTTGGATTGGGGTCTACTCGGCCATCAGCTCGCGGCCAATCAGCCAGCGGCGGATTTCGGAGGTGCCGGCACCGATCTCGTACAGCTTGGCGTCGCGCAGCAGGCGTCCTGCGGGGTACTCATTGATGTAGCCGTTGCCCCCCAGCAGCTGGATGCAGTCCAGCGCCAGTTGGGTGGCAGTCTCGGCACTGTAGAGGATGGCGCCGGCGGCGTCCTTGCGGCTGGTTTCATTCCGGTCGCAGGCGGCGGCGACGGCGTAGACGTAGCTGCGGGCGGCGTTGCTGCGGGTGTAGATGTCCGCCATCTTGCCCTGCACCAGCTGGAACTGACCGATTGCCTGGCCAAACTGCTCCCGCTGCTGAACGTAGGGCTGGGCGACGTCCAGGCAGGCCGCCATGATCCCCAAGGGGCCGCCGGAGAGCACCACGCGCTCGTAATCCAGGCCGCTCATCAGCACCTTGACCCCGCCGCCCACCTCACCGAGGACGTTCTCCACCGGCACCGGGCAGTCCTGAAACACCAGCTCGCAGGTGTTGGAGCCGCGCATCCCCAGTTTGTCCAGCTTCTGCGCCTGGGTGAAACCCTCGAAGCCGCGTTCGACGATGAAGGCGGTGATCCCGCGGTTGCCGCCCTGGGTATCGGTCTTGGCGTAGATCACGTAGGTGTCCGCATCCGGCCCGTTGGTGATCCACATCTTGTTGCCGTTGAGCAGGTAGTGATCCCCCACCCGCTTGGCACTGAGCTTCATCGACACCACGTCGGAGCCGGCGTTGGGTTCGCTCATCGCCAGGGCCCCTACGTGCTCACCGGACACCAGCTTGGGCAGGTACTTGGCTTTCTGGGCCTCGTTGCCGTTCTTGACGATCTGGTTGACGCAGAGGTTGGAGTGGGCGCCGTAGGAGAGGCCTACCGAGGCGCTGGCGCGGGAGATCTCCTCCATCGCCACCACGTGGGCCAGGTAGCCCATGTCAACGCCGCCGTACTGCTCCGGTACGGTAATCCCCAGCAGTCCAAGTTCGCCGAACTTGCGCCACAGGTGACTCGGAAAGGTGTTCTCCCGGTCGATCTCGGCGGCGTAGGGGGCGATCTCCTTCTGGGCGAAATCGCGCACGGTCTCCCGCAGCATGTCGAGGGTTTCCCCTAGGCCGAAATTGAAATTGTTCAGGTACATAAAGTGTGACTCTCCGGTTAGTCCTGGACCAGTGAGCGCAGTGCCTGCTGGCACTGGGACTCGGCAGAGGACAGCTCCATCATGACGATCTTGATGTCGTCCAGTTGCTGCTGCAGATCCCGCTTCTTCTCTTCGATCAGCTGCAGCATGGTGTGTAGTTGGGTGCGGCTGGTGCGATCCGCATCGTAGAGGTCAAACAGCCGGCCGGTTTCCGCCAGTGAGAAGCCAAGACGCTTGCCCCGCAGGATCAGCTTGAGCCGCACCCTGTCCTGCACGTTGTAGATCCGGGTCTGTCCGCGGCGCTGGGGCTTCAGCAGGCCCTGGTCTTCATAGAAGCGGATACTGCGGGTGGTAATGTCGAACTCTTTGGCTAATTCGCTGATGGAATAGGTAATTTCAGTGTTGACCATTGCTCTGTCACGCCCTGCTTAAACATGATTGCAACATAAAGGAAGTTTACGTAAAGGTAAAGTTTGTTGCCGTGATGTTTCGCATGGTCGGATCTGGCCAGCGGTGGCCAGATTTGCTGATAGCCATAGGTCTAATGGGGGAGGTGGGAAGGCCGTGCTAGTAGTGGGGGTTAACGGACTTCACCGGACGGGCGTTTGGGAGTGCCTGGGTTCCTAGTTCCCAGTTCCTGGTTCCCAAGAGCAGGAGCCTAGGTACTCGGCACTAAGAGCAGTAGGGGCCAGGCTCTAGGTTTGAATAGCGAGTTCCTGGTTCCTAAGAGCAGGAGCCTAGGTACTAGGTACTCAGAGCAGTAGAGACCAGGCTCTAGGTTTGAATAGCGAGTTCCTAGTTCCTAAGAGCAGGAGCCTAGGTGTAATCTTTCAGGAGGTTGTTCACTCCCGTGCGAGTCGGAATACTGTTGGTCGACCAAAACTAACAGCCGACCCACAAAGGAGTGAACATGGCGCAGTC